>JABWBN010000079.1 GCA_013360485.1 Burkholderiaceae bacterium
GATGCCGGGCAACGACATCCAGGGCGGCTTCGGTACCCACATCGTGGTGCCGGCGCGCGGCCTGTGCCGGGTGGATGAAGCCCGCCTGGCCGCCGCCGGCCTGACGCTGGCCGAGGTGTCCATCGTGGCCGACGCCCTGACCACGCCCTACCAGGCGGTTCGACGCGCCGGGGTGGCGCCGGGCAGCCTGGCCATCGTGATCGGCGTGGGCGGTGTGGGTGGCTACTGCGTGCAGATCGCGCGCGCGTTCGGTGCGCAGGTCGTGGCCATCGATGTCGACGACGACAAGCTGGCCGCGGTGGCCCAATACGGCGCCGCGCTCACCCTCAATGCCCGCGCGCATGACGCCAAGGCGCTCAAGGGTGCGATCTCGGCCTTCGCCAAGGCCAACGGCCTGCGCGGCACCGAGTGGCAGATCTTCGAGTGCTCGGGCACGGCTGCCGGCCAGACCAGCGCCTTCGGCCTGCTGGTGCATGGCGCCACGCTCAGTGTCGTCGGCTTCACGATGGACAAGGTGGAGATCCGCCTGTCCAACCTGATGGCCTTCGATGCCAGGGCCATCGGCAACTGGGGCTGCCCGCCCGAGTACTACCCGGCCGCGCTCGACCTCGTGCTCGACGGCAAGGTGGCACTCAAGCCCTTCGTGCAGCCGATGCCGCTGGCCGAGATCAACACCGTCTTCGATGCCGTCCACCACCGCACGATCAAGAAGCGTGCGGTGATGGTTCCCTGAACGCCAACCCGGTCTGACCCACAGGTCGTCCGCCGTCACCAGCCGATACAACGGAGATCATCCATGAGCCAATCGATGCGCGATTTCAAGAACCACGACATCGTCGACGACATCAGCAAGCCCGGCGTTCGCTACGAGAAGCGCCCGGCCAAGCGGCCCGACGGCACGGTGGCCGAGGGCTTGTACAACGTGTGGATCACGCTGGACAACCCCGGCCAGTACAACTCGTACACCACCGACATGGTCAAGGGCGTGATCCTGGCCTTCCGTGCCGCGAGCAACGCGCGCGACGTGAACTGCGTGGTCTTCACCGGTGCCGGCGACAAGGCTTTCTGCACCGGCGGCAACACCAAGGAGTACGCCGAGTACTACGCCGGGCATCCGCAGGAGTACCGGCAGTACATGCGGCTGTTCAACGACATGGTGTCGGCCATCCTCGCATGCGACAAGCCGGTGATCTGCCGCGTCAACGGCATGCGCATCGGCGGGGGCCAGGAAATCGGCATGGCCTGCGACTTCTCGGTGTCGTCCGACCTGGCGCGCTACGGCCAGGCCGGCCCCAAGCACGGTTCGGCCCCGATCGGCGGCGCGACCGACTTCCTGCCAGTGGTGATCGGTGCCGAGCGTGCCATGGCCGCCTGCGTGCTGTGCGAGCCCTTCAGCGCGCACAAGGCCTACCAGATGGGCATGCTCACCGAGATCGTTCCGGCGCTGAAGGTCGACGGCAAGTTCGTTGCCAACCCGCTGGTCGAGACGCAACGCATGGTCGACGAATTCGGCCGCAATGCCTACGGCGAGGCCAAGACGGGTGATGCGCTCAAGGAAGGCAAGGCCGTGATGGCGCGCGGGCAGGTCGACCTGTCCATGCTCGATGCCAAGGTCGAGGAACTGTGCGCCAAGATCCTGCTGACCTTCCCCGACTGCACCACCAAGACGCTCGAGGAGCTGCGCAAGCCCAAGCTCGATGCCTGGAACCGCAACAAGGAGAACTCGCGGGCCTGGCTGGCGCTGAACATGGTGACCGAGGCGCGCGCCGGCTTCACCGCGTTCAACGAAGGTCCGAAGGACGACCGCGAGGTCGACTTCGTGCTGCTGCGCCAGAAGCTCGCCGCAGGCCAGGCCTGGGTGGGCTCGCTGCACGACGAAATCCAGCCGCAGGCGAAGAAGCATGGCTGAGTCCTCGCCCCTGAAGGTCTGGCTCGACCGCGACGGCGCGCTGCTGCGCCTGCGGCTGGCCCGGCCCAAGGCCAACATCTGCGACGCGGCGATGATCGCCGCGCTGCAGGCGGCGCTGGACGCGCACCGCGGCCATGCCGCATTGCGCGGCGCGCTGCTCGATGCCGAGGGCTCGCACTTCAGCTTCGGTGCCAGTGTCGAGGAGCATCTGGCCGAACGCTGCGCCGGCATGCTGGCCTCGCTGCATGCCCTGATCCTGACGATGGTCGAGTTCCCCAAGCCCATCCTGGTGGCCGTGCGCGGCCAGTGCCTGGGCGGCGGACTCGAGATCGCGATGGGCGGCGGGCCGATCTTCGCCACGCCCGATGCCCAGCTCGGGCAGCCGGAGATGAAGCTGGGCGTGTTCGCGCCGGCGGCTTCGTGCCTGCTGCCCTGGCGCGTGAACCAATCCGCCGCCGAAGACCTGCTGTGGTCGGGGCGCAGCGTCAGCGGTACGCAGGCGCAGGCCATCGGCCTGGTGCATGCGCTGGCCGATGACCCCGAGGCCGCCGCACTGGCCTATTTCGACGAGCACCTGGCGCCCAAGAGCGCCGCAGCCCTGGCCTGTGCCGTGGCTGCCGTACGTGCGCCGCGCGTGCGCGAGCTGCGCGAGCGCCTGGCCGAGGTCGAGCGCCTGTATCTCGACACCTTGATGAAGACCCACGATGCCAACGAGGGCCTGGCGGCCTTCCTGGCCCGCCGCCAACCCCACTGGGAGCACCGCTGACATGAGCCAAACCTCCGAAGTCCAGCAGATCGTCCAGCGCTGCGAATCGCTGTTCGAAGACCTGCAATTCAACGCCGTCAAGCAATGGAAGGCCGCTGTGCCGGGCCGCAAGGCCATCGGCTACATGCCGGTCTACGTGCCGCGCGAGCTCATCCATGCCGCAGGCATGTTGTCCGTGGGCATCATGGGCGGCGGCGACCAGCTCGAGGTGATCCAGGGCGATGCCTACTACCAGAGCTACATCTGCCGCATCCCGCGCTCGACCATCGAGCTGGGCCTGACGGGCCGCCTCGACTGCCTGGACGGCATGCTGTTCCCCAGCATCTGCGACGTGATCCGCAACCTGTCGGGCATGTGGCAGATCCTGTTCAAGGACAAGTATGTGCGCTACGTCGACGTGCCGCAGAACTACCAGGACGGCGTGGGCGGCAAGTTCTACCAGGAGGAGATGCAGCACATCCGTGACGATCTGGGCAAGCTGCGCGGCCAGCCCATCACCGATGCCGAGTTGAACGCCTCCATCGCCGTCTTCAACGAGAACCGCAAGGCCATCCGCGACCTGTACGCTTACCGCGCGGCCTCGCCGTGGCAGGCCCCGACCTCCGAGGTCTACCTGCTGCTGCGTGCGGGCATGGTGCTACCGGTCGAAGACCACACCCAGCTGGTGCGCGACTACCTGGTGGCGGCCGAGAAAGTGCAGCGGCCCAAGCGCGACAACGCCCGCGTCGTCATCAACGGCAGCTTCTGCGAACAGCCGCCGCTGGCGCTCATCAAGTCGATCGAAATGTCGGGCTGCTACATCGTCGACGACGACTTCTGCCTGGTCACCCGCTGGCTGCTCGATGACGTGCCCACCGACGGCGATCCGCTGGCCGAGCTGTCCAAGGCCTTCCTGCACCGCTCCGCGTCGACGGCCGCCAAGTACGACGCCACCCGCGAGGAAAAGGGCGTCTTCCTGATGAAGCAGGTCAAGACCCGCGGCGCCGAGGGCGTGGTCTTTGCCGCGCCGTCGTTCTGCGACCCGGCCCTGCTCGAGCGTCCGATGCTGCAGGACGTGCTGAGTCAGCACGGCATCCCGCACACCGCGTTCAAGTATGCCGAGAACACCGGCCAGATGGCGCCCATCCGCGAGCAGGCGGGCACCTTCGCCGACTCGATCAAGCTCTGGAACGCTGTCGCCTGAAACCCAACCCGCTGACGAGGCCCACGATGACCAATACATCCCCGATCGCGATGCCGGCCCCCACCGGGTCGGCCAAGAAGCCGCAGAACGTCGTCAAGGAAGACGCGATGTGGTTGCAGAAGGAGCTCATCAACAAGAACTACATGGAGCTCGCCACCGCCCGCCAGAACAACCGCAAGGTGTCGGCCACGTTCGTGCCGGGCAACCTCAACGAGCTGCTGATGTGCTTCGACTTCGCGCGCAGCCTGCCCGAGACCAACGCGCTGCAGAACGGCATGCGCAAGAAGTCCGGCAAGTTCATCATGGACGCCGAGCGCGACGGCCAGTCCGAGGACGTCTGCACCTACGTCAAGGCCGACCTGGGCATGATGATGGGCGGCGAAATCGGCCCCACCGGTGACCCGATGCCCCGGCCCGATGTGCTGCTGCTGAGCTACACCGGCTGCTTCACGTTCATGAAGTGGTTCGAGTTGGTGCGCCACAAGTACGGCTGCGAGACCGTGATGCTGCACGTGCCCTACCAGGGCGAGGGCAAGATCGCGCCCAACATGCGCGACTACGTCGTCAAGCAGCTCAAGGAAACGGTGATCCCGACCCTCGAGCGCATCTCCGGCGTCAAGTTCGACATCGACCGGCTGCGCCAGTACATGAAGGAGTCGGTCAAGGCCGAGGAAGACCTGGTCAAGGTGCTGCAGTCGGCCAAGAACCGGCCCAGCCCGATCGACGGCTACTTCGGCGCCGTGTACTACATCGGCCCCATCTTCACCGCCTTCCGCGGAACGCCCGAAGCCACGCAGTACTACGACGTGCTGCGCCGCGAAATCGAGGAGCGCGTGCGCCTGGGCAAGGGGCCGGTCACGCCCGATGGCGACATGGGCGAAGAGAAGTACCGCCTGGTGGTCGAGGGCCCGCCGAACTGGACCAGCTTCCGCGACTTCTGGAAGATGTTCTACGAAGAGGGCGCCGTGGTGGTGAGCTCCACCTACGCCAAGGTGGGCGGCCTGTACGACTTCGGCTTCCGCCACGATCCGGACCACCCGCTGGAGTCGCTGGCCGAGTACTGCCTGGGCTGCTACACCAACCTGAACCTGCCCTCGCGGATCGACATGATCTGCAAGTACATCGACGAGTACCAGGCCGATGGTCTGCTGATCAACTCGATCAAGAGCTGCAACAGCTTCTCGGCGGGCCAGTTGCTGATCCTGCGCGAGGTGGAGAAGCGCACCGGCAAGCCGGCCGCCTTCATCGAAACCGACCTGGTCGATCCGCGCTACTTCTCGGCGGCCAACGTCAAGAACCGGCTCGAGAGCTACTTCCAGATGGTCAAGCAAAAGCGCACGGCCGCCATGGCCGGCCTTGCAGCCTGAACCCGCACGAGGAGAACCACACCATGCGTTGCTTCATCGGCATCGACCTCGGCTCGACGACCACCAAGGCGGTGGTCATCGACGAGAACCAGAACGTCCTCGGTCGCGGAATCACCAATTCCCGTTCCAACTACGACACCGCCGCCGCGGTGGCCAAGACCGAGGCCCTGATCAACGGGCGCTTCCACCTGTTCCGCCAGGCACTGGCAGGCAGCGGCGCGCTCAATGGCTCGCTCGACGGCTTCATCGGCCAGCTCGAACGTGACTTCCGCTCCGAGCAGTACCTCGAGCAGCTCAAGGACCTGGAAGCCACCTGCCACCGCGCCATCGAGACGGCCCGCCTGGCCGACTCGAACAAGGCCGTGGGCGAGGCGCTGGCCGAGGTTTTCAAGCGCCTGACGGTCGAAGCGCCGGCGCTGTTCGCGCCGGGTGCCAAGCGCAAGAGCGACTTCTTCCGCGACATCGCCGGCAGCCAGTACCTGGCCACGGGCGAAGTGGTGGCCAAGGAAGTGGGCATCCGCTACGACGCTCTGCTGAACCTTTTCGACCGCTCGATCATCGAGGTCGAGAACCGGGTCTACGGAGACTCGGTGCGTCGCCACCTGCTGGCCGCACTGGAGCGCAGCTTCGTCGCGATGCCCGAAATGTCCTCGCGGCGTGCCCAGATCGAGGCGCCGATCAAGGGCGTGCTCGACACCGAGATGGAAGAGACCTACGTCGTGGGCACCGGCTACGGCCGCGCGCGCCTGCCCTTCAGCAAGGAGCACATCCGCAGCGAGATCCTCTGCCACGGCCTGGGTGCGCACGTGATGTACCCGGGCACGGCCACGGTGCTCGACATCGGCGGCCAGGACACCAAGGCCATTCAGGTCGACCCGCAGGGCATCGTCGAGAGCTTCCAGATGAACGACCGCTGCGCGGCCGGCTGCGGACGCTACCTCGGCTACATCGCCGACGAGATGAACATGGGCTTGCACGAACTGGGGCCGATGGCCATGCAGTCGACCAAGAACATCCGCATCAACTCGACCTGCACCGTGTTTGCCGGCGCCGAGCTGCGCGACCGGCTGGCGCTGGGCGACAAGCGCGAGGACATCATGGCCGGCCTGCACCGCGCCATCATCCTGCGTGCAATGTCCATCCTGGCGCGCTCGGGCGGCATCCGCGACGAGTTCACCTTCACCGGTGGCGTGGCCAAGAACGAGGCCGCGGTAAAGGCGCTCAACGAGCTGGTCGAGGAGAACTACGGCAAGCTCACGCTGAACATCAACCCCGATTCCATCTACACCGGCGCACTGGGCGGCGCTACCTTTGCCTGGCGCGCGGTGGTGGAAGAAGGCAAGACCGCGGAAGCCCGCGCCTGAAGACCCGCAAGGAGCACAACCCATGACGACCTACACCATCGGCATCGACATCGGCTCCGGCGCGGTGAAGACCACGCTGTTCCGCAACGATGGCGACAAGCACGAGTGGCTGGCCAAGCGCTGCGAGCGCATCCGCCGCCGCGACCCCATGACGCTGGCACGCGAGGGCTACGAAGGCGTGCTGGCCGACGCCGGCCTCAAGCCCGAGGACATCGCCTACACCGCGACCACCGGCGAAGGCGAGAACGTCAAGTTCTCCACCGGCCACTTCTACTCGATGACCACGCACGCCCGCGGCGGCGTGTTCCTCGACCCGCGCGCCCGTGCGGTGGTGGACATCGGCGCGCTCAACGGCCGTGCCATCTCGATCGACGAGCGCGGCAAGGTGCTGTCGTACAAGATGACCAGCCAATGCGCCTCGGGTTCCGGCCAGTTCCTCGAGAACATTGCCCGATACCTGGGCGTGGCCGTCGAGGAGATCGGCCCGCTGTCCAGGACCTCGCAGGACCCGGAGAAGGTGAGCTCGATCTGCGCCGTGCTGGCCGAGACCGACGTCATCAACATGGTCAGCCGCGGCATCGCCACGCCCGACATCCTCAAGGGCATCCACTTGTCGATGGCCTCACGCATCGTCAAGCTGCTCAAGGTGACCGGCGTGAAGGAAGGCGTGGCGCTGATGACCGGCGGCCTGGCCCTCGATACCGGACTGCTCGCGGCGATTCAAGAGGAAATGGTCAACGAGAAGGTGAAGGTCGAGGCGGTTTCGAACCCCGATTCGATCTATGCTGGCGCCATCGGCGCGGCATTGTGGGGGGCATACCGCCACGAGCGCCTGAACCAGCTCGAGGCCGTCGCCGCGGCCTGAGGCATCCATCGACACCCAGGAGCACGATACAAATGGCACTGCGCATCACCGAAGACTGCACCGCTTGCGACGCCTGCAAGCCCGTGTGCCCGAACGAGGCCATCTCGGTCGGCGACCCGATCTACATCATCGACCCGCTGCGCTGCACCGAGTGCGTCGGCGCCGAAGACGAGCCCCAGTGCAAGCTGGTGTGCCCGGCCGACTGCATCATCCAGCACGAGGACTTCGTCGAGTCTCGCGACGAGCTGCAGGCCAAGTACGAGAGCTTGCGCGGCTGAGCGCCCACGCCTCGCCCGTCGGCGAGGCAGGCTCGCAAACGGCGGCCCCTGGGCCGCCGTTTGCATGTGTGGAAGCCCACTTGCCGCTGCGTGCGGATGCACGCATGCCGTGCGCCGATCAGCTGCTCAGCGCACCGGACTGCATCGTGATGTAGTGCAGGTCCCAGGTGATGTCCTGGCCGAGCTCGGCCATGGCGTCGTCTTCCTCGTCGTGCTCCCAGAACACGGTGACGCTGGCACCGCCCTTGCCGTACTCCTCGAGCATCAGCATCAGGTTGCGGAATGCCTTGGTCGACGCGCTGTTCACGTAGCGCAGGCGCACCAGTGCCTCGATCGGCTCCTTGGGGTTGACGCCGAGGTGGCGTCGCAGCGTGGCAAAGATGGGTTCGAAGAAGGCCAGCGGATCCTCAGGGAAACACTCGCCATCGATGACCAGGCGGCGCCGTGCCGCATAGAAGTCGACTTGCGGAGTGGTGGCCGCGGCGGGCATGTGCAGGTGACTCATGATTTCAGCTCCCGTGGGTGGATAGAGACGGTTCAGAACACGGCCTTGATGAAGAAGCGCGCGTGCGCGCGACCTTCGGCATCGGGGGCCTCGGACGCAAAGCCGTATTCCAGCGGTGCGCGTGCGTCGCGAGCGATGGTCAGCAGGCCCAGGCCGGCACCCTTGCTGATGCGGTCGGTCTCGGCGTGGGCATCGTTGCGCAGCTGTGAGCGGTAGGCCGCCTTGATCTCGTCTGCGGACATCGACTGCACCGCGCGCAACTTCTCGTCCAGGCGCGCGATGTCCTGCACCTGCACGCGGTTGCTGCACACCAGCCAATAACGCTGGTCCGGGTCCATCGAACGTCCCAGGGCGATCGTGGCCATACGGGTCGGCGTCTCGCCGCCCTCGTCTGCGCCGTAGTGGATGACGTTCTGCGCCATCTCCACGAAGGTCGAGAACACGCGCCGCGACAGGGGCCCGCCCACGCCCTCGTCGTCGAGGCATGCGCGCAACTGCCGCCCGGCCACTTCCACCACCTGGGCGGTCATCTCGCCCTGGTGGAAGAACAGCATGCCGTTGGCCGCCGCAGCCTGCTCCAGCGCTCGGTAGTCGTCGAGCTTCATGAGCGCGCTCCGTCCAAGGACCAGCACAGCGCGGTGACGTCGTCGCGCCGTCGCTCGCCGCCCTGCCAGTCGGTGAAGTGAGCCTCCAGCGCTACGGCGATGCGCTCGGGCCGGTCGGCGCAGACCTGCTGGAAGAATTCGCCCAGGCGACGCTTGCCCAGTGCAATGCGGCGCGGACCACCGACCTGGTCGATGATTCCGTCGGTCACGGCCAGCAGGCGCTGGTTCGGGGTGAGGGCCAGTTCGTGGTTCGGCCACTGATGGTCCATGTCGGTGCTGGCATAGCCCACTGCGGCACGATCACCGTCGATGAGCTGAAGCGGCTTGCCCGGCTCGGCCACGAACAGCGGAAGGCGAGCACTCGACCAGCGCAAGGTGGCCTCGCCCCTGGGCATCCAGAACAGGGCCGCGTCCATGCCGTCGTCGGCCTGCAGTGCAGCCTCGCCCAGCCATCCCTTGTCGGCCTGACGCTGGTCGATCACGGTCTTGACGAACCGGTTCAGTCGGGCCAGAAGTGCACCGGGGTCGTCGCGATCGTAGCCCTGCGTGGCCATCTGCTCCATCCACGACAGGGCGATCAAGGTCATGAATGCGCCCGGCACGCCATGCCCGGTGCAGTCGATCAGCCCGCCGAGCATGCCGTCGTCGAAGTCGCGGAAGAAGTAGCAGTCGCCGCCCACGATGTCACGGGGTTGCCAGAGCAGCCCATGGCCGGGGAGCCCGCGTTGCACCGACTCGTTGGAAGCCTTCAGATAGGCGCGCTGGATGCGGCTGGCATAGTGGATGCTGTCGAGCAATTGGCGCGTCTTCTCGGCCTCGAGGGCACTCATGGCCTGGACCAGCGAGAAGCCGGTGCCGATGCCGGTGTAGATGCCCTGTGCATCGACGGTGATGAAGCCATCCTTGAGCACGCGCTCGCCGGTGCTCACCGCAGTCGCAATCAACGGCTCCAGCGCCATGTCCTCGTCGACCACCAGCGGCTCCTTGTGCATCCAGGCGATGCACGAGCGCCTGCCGAACACGTCCCGGGCGAAGGGGCGGGCGTACGCCTCCATGAACATGTTGCGATTGATGAGCCCGATCGGGCGGCCGTCGTCGACCACCGCGATGTTGTTCTGCGCCTCGTTCTCGGCAAAGAAGCTGCGCACTTCCTCGTTGGTGTGCTCCGACGTCAGCGTGGGGCGTGCCTCGCTGAGCTGGTGTGCGTGGGTGACCAGCTTCGCGCCCCGGTGGCGTGCACCCTGGTCCAGGCTGGCATGTAGCGAGCTCAATGCATCCATGAAGACTCCGTGTATGGTTCTCGGTTCTGCGGCGCCAAACGCCGGCGCATCAATCGGGGGTTCTGTCCGCACTGTGCGGTGCCGACGCACCGAACCCGCGGCGGTCGATGAAGTAGCCACTGCGGGCCTGGATGCGCTTGGCCTGTTGCTTGGGTTCGACCATCGCTGCGGCCAGCGCCCGTGCCGACGGGAAGCGGCCTGGCGGCACACGCAGCACGCCGGCGCAGAACGTCGGCAACGCATGGAACATGGGCTCGCCTTGACGAGTCTTGGTGACGTAGCCGCCGGCCGCGATGTGTTCGGGTCGCAGCAGTGCACGCAGCTGGGTGTCGAAGTCACGGCATACCGCAGTGATCCGCTGCTCCCAATGCGGGCTGGTGAGCACTGCCACGAAGTCGTCGCCACCGATGTGCCCGATGAAGTCGAGCTGCGGATCCATGTGCTGCTGGAGCAGCCGGGCGGCAAGCCGGATGACGTCATCGCCACATTGGTAGCCGTATACGTCGTTGCACGCCTTGAAGTTCGAGATGTCCCAGTACGCAGCCGTGAACGGGACCTGCTGGCGCAGCATCGACTCCAGGTGTTGGTCGATCGGCACGTTGCCCGGCAGTGCGGTCAGGGGATTCGCATGCCGCGCCGAAGAGATCTCCAGGTCGGCAACGGCCTTGAGCAGGTCGGTCATGCGGCCCACGCCCGCGAATCGACCCCCTGTGGTCACGATGTAGCCATCGCCCAGGACCTCGTCGTCCACGCTGGCGACGGCCTGGCTCATCGTACGCAACGACGCGCTGGAGTCGAAGACCAGGGGACTTGTGTCCATCAACTCGGTGCAGGCGCTGGCGCCGCACAGCTCGACGAAGTAGCGATGCGTGGCGCGCTTGAGAACCTGCATCGAACGCAGCACGCCAACCGGGCGCTGCTGGGCGTCGAGCACGGGGATCGCGACCACGCGGGGGTTGCTGCGGAACAGATCGATGGCGTGGGCGCAGGTCTCGTGCTGTGCCACCGTCAACCCAGGTCGTGCAAACCATCCAGCGGTGCGTTCCAGCGCGTGGCAGGCCGGATCCGTGGACTCGCCCAAGGGCACGGCGGCGCGCAGCATCGCGTCGACATCCATCGACAGGCTCGCTCGCGGGCTGGCACTGGGGCGCGCCAGCAGATAGCCCTGGCAGGCCACGACCCCGATCCGGCGCAGCAGGCGCAGGTCCTCCTCGAGTTCCACGCCTTCGGCGATCACCGTCGAACCACTCGTCGAGGCCATCTCCAGGATGGATCGGACGAACTGCTGCTTGAGTGGTTCCGCGGCGATCCCGTCGACGAAGTGGCGATCGACCTTGACGTAGTCGGGTCGCATGTCGACCCAGCGGCGCAGGCTCGAGAAGCCCTCGCCGAGGTCGTCCAGCGCGATGGCGAAGCCGACCTGGCGCAGTGCATCCGCTGCGCAGCGCAGCGACTCCGGTGCCAGCGCGGGTCGGGTCTCGGTCACCTCGATCACGATGTCGGATGCACGCAGACCCAGTGTCGCGATGTCGTCCAGGATGGCCTGGGTGCGCCCGCGAGCCGCAACCACGCTGTCCGGGCTCAGGTTGATGAACAGGCGTCCCGGCAGGCCGAGCTCGCGAAACCGCAGGGCGATGGCGTGCACGACGATGCGCTCGAACTCGACCAGTTGCCCGCAGCGCGCAGCCACCTCGAACAGCACGAGGGGCGAGTGCAGCGGGGAGTCGGCCGGTCCCCGCGTCAGCGCCTCGTAGCCCAGGATGCGCCCGTGCTCGACGTCGACGATGGGCTGAAAGAGGAATCCCAGGTCGCGTCCACGCGCGGCCATCAGGCCGCGCAGCCCCTGGGCCAGGCCATCCAGCGCCGAGGCCGGCGCAGGCGAGGCGGCCGGTACACGCGCGCGGCTCGCACGCGACCAGCCGCGCATCTGGCGTGCCGGGCCCTCTGGGCGCAACGGGTCGAACGATGCAGTCGTCACGTTTGGCTCTCGGGTTGAAGGTGCACCGGAGCCCACGTGGCGCCAACTGTCAGTCGTGCGCCGATACCAAGGCATCAGTGATGTCCAGGTGGAAAACCCGGAGCACCCCCTGATACTAGGGATTGCAAGTGAACGTTTCTTGACCCTTGGATGTCATCTCGGCGATCCGTGACATCCGTCCGAATCGTCGGTGGCTCGCCTGCGAGCCTGGCGCCATGGGCGCGCCCGCGCTCAGTGCTGCCAGCCGAAGAAGTCCTTGGCCATGCCGGACATCATCGACGGGTTCCAGATCGGCTCCCAGACGAGCTTGATCTCGACCTCGACGCCCTCGGGCGTGATGCGCCCAACGGCGGCGTGGGCCTGGTCGACCAGCATGTCGGCCACAGGGCAGGCCGGCGTGGTCATGGTCATGTCGACCGCCACGCGCTCGGCGGTGACGGTGACGCCGTAGACCAGCCCGAGCTCGACGATGTTCATGCCCGCTTCGGGGTCGATCACTTCGCGCAGTGCGTCGCGCACTGCGCTCTCGTCGGGCAGGGGCAGGGTGGAGGGTTCGGCCATGGGGCCTATGCTACGTCGCGAACGAAAGCCAGGCGCTGCGCCGGGGTGAAGCCGTTGCGCGCCAGGAAGGCCAGCAGCCGTGCGTCGGTGGGCGAAATCGCGGTCTCGACCCGCTCGACGCGCAGCGCCTCGAGGTTGGCGAACAGCTGCGACAACAGGGCGCGGCCCACACCCCGGCCGGCGTACTCGCGGTCGACGCCCAGGGTGTCGATCACGGCCACGGGTTCGGTGCGGCCGAAATCGCCCAGGTCGGCACGGGCCATCAGGTAGCCGACCACGGCGCCGTCGCAGCGTGCGCACAACGATACGCGGATCGCCGAGTCGTCCATGGCCTCGTCGAGCTGGGCGCTGATGTAGGCGCTGCGGTCGCGGCCGGTGATGCTGCGGTCGACCCGAACGATCTCGTGCAGATCGGACGGCGCCATGGCCCGCACATCGGCCCGGTCGCGGGCCAACTGCTCGAAGTCGTTGCCCGCGCGCGAGCCGTAGTCGATCTCGCGCTGTTCGGGCGCGGCGTCGCTGCCGGCGGGCACCGAGTCGCGGGCCGCGCGGGCGCGCGCGTCGTCCAGGCTGCACTCGAGCACCAGGCCGCCGGCCAGGTGAAAGCCCATCTTGTCGAACCACGCGAGCATGGCGTGGTTGTTCCAGGCCGCAGCGGTTCGGATTTCCTGGATGTCATGGCGCTGCGCATAGCTGTTCAGCGCCTGCAGCAACTGCCGGCCCACGCCGTGCTGGCGCAGTGCCGGGCGCACACCCACGGCCTCGAGCCGCAGCGATGCACGCTGGTGGCCGAACTCGCCGCGCATCACACGGGCCAGCACGTAGCCTGCGAGGCCCTGCGCATCCACGGCCGCCCACTGCACATGCAGCGCCGGTGCGTGCAGCGCCGACTCGAGCCGGCGCTGGAAGTACACACGCCGTGAACGGCCCTCGAGTTCGGCGTCGATGGCCACGACGGCGCTCAGGTCGTCTGCGGTCAGGGCTCGCACCGTGATGGCGGCGGCTGGAGCGGGCATGGCGGTCCTCCGGAAGACTGGTGGGGTGGGGGGAAGTGGCGGGCTTTGGCGTTAGCCCGCCGAGTAGGAGAAGGTCAGTTCGCGGTCGGTCTCGTCGTCGAGCAGGTCGTCCAGTAGCGGCAGCAGGGCCATTTCTTCCTTCTGGATGTGCGCGACCTGGCGCTCCACGAGTTCGAGCGCGTTGCGGCGCAGGGCCTCCCAGCCATCGTCGTCCAGCGTATGGGTGGTGGCGCCTGTGAGCAGTGGCATCAGTTCGGCCGCCACGTCGCGCATGGCCTCATGTTCCTCGCGCAGCAGGCCGGCAATGTCGCCTTCGCCGGCGTCGGCCATGCGGGTGAAGAGCTGGGTTTCCTCGAACACGAAGTGGCGGTCCACGTCCTGCTCGACCTGGCGGCGCAGGGCCACCAGCAGCTTGATGATGTTCTCGTCCTGCCCGGCGGCGGCACCGCGCGGTGCGCGACCCAGGGCGTTTTCGACGCGGCCGAGGAGGTCGAGGTTGGCTCGGTGCTCCTCGTGCAGCAGGTGGCTGGTCTGGCGTGCAAAGTTCATGGCTGGATAATAACGGTATCGCAATGCGTATTTGATTGACTCACCGCAAACCGGCGCCCGGCGGCCCCGGCGGCGGCGCTGTCGGGGCGTCGCCATCGGGCGCTGCGCGGTTCGCGGGCGAGCTTCCTTGCCCCGACGATACGCCTGCTTGCGTCGCCGCAGGGTGTTCGGCAGGGTCCTCTGATGAAGTTGGCTGCGACCCCGACGCTGCGGGGCGTGGCACTGCGGCGGCGGACCTGGGGCTG
>JABWBN010000080.1 GCA_013360485.1 Burkholderiaceae bacterium
GGCCCAGGCGCACGGCCCAGGGGCTGCGGTGTCGGTCCGGCCCATCGGCCGGCGGCTCGAGCGTGGTTTCCCACTGGCTGTGCAGCACATCCACCGGACGCACGGCAACGCCGTGGGCGCGCGCATCGCGCACCAGCTGCGCCGGCGCGTAAAAGCCCATGGGCTGGCTGTCGAGCAGCGCGGCCAGGAAGGCATCGGGGTGGTGGCACTTGATCCAGGCGCTCACATACACCAGCAGCGCAAAGCTCGCGGCATGGCTTTCGGGGAAGCCGTATTCGCCGAAGCCCTCGATCTGCTTGAAGATGCGCTCGGCAAAGGCCTCGTCGTAGCCCTTGGCCACCATGCGCCCGACCAGGCGCTCGTAGAAGGGGCCCAGGCCGCCCTTGCGCTTCCAGGCGGCCATGGCGCGGCGCAGCTGGTCGGCCTCGCCCGGGGTGAAGTCGGCGGCGATCATCGCCACCTGCATCACCTGCTCCTGGAAGATGGGCACGCCCAGAGTGCGGCCCAGCGCCGGCTCGAGCTCGGGCGTGGGTATGTCGGCGGGCTCGGTGCCGCTGCGCCGGCGCAGGTAGGGGTGCACCATGCCGCCCTGGATGGGGCCGGGGCGCACGATGGCCACCTGCACCACCAGGTCGTAATAGCTGCGCGGTTGCAGGCGCGGCAGCATGCTCATCTGGGCGCGGCTCTCGACCTGGAACACACCCACGCTGTCGCCGCGGCAGAGCATGTCGAACACCTGCGGATCGTCGGCGCGCTGCATCAGGCGGGCGATGTCGAACGGCCGGCCGGTCTTGCCGCGGATGAAGTCGATGCCGCGGCGGATGGCGCTGAGCATGCCCAGCGCCAGGATGTCGACCTTGAGCAGCCGCAGTGCGTCGAGATCGTCCTTGTCCCACTGGATGACGGTGCGATCGTCCATCGCCGCGTTCTCGACCGGCACGATCTGGGCGATCTCCTCGCACGCGATCAGGAAGCCGCCCGGGTGCTGGCTGAGATGGCGCGGAAAGCCGATGAGCTGGCGCGTGAGCTCGATCCACAGCCGGCACACCGGCGCGGCCGGGTCGAGCCCGTGCTCGCGCAGGCGCTCGATGTCGATCTCGCGGCCGTCCCACCACTGCTGGCCACGCGCCACGGCGGCGATGCGGTCGAGGTCGAAACCCAGCGCGCGCCCGACATCGCGCAGCGCCGAGCGCGGGCGGTAGCTGATGACCACCGCGGTGAGCGCGGCCCGATGGCGGCCGTACTTGCGATAGATGTACTGGATGACCTCTTCGCGGCGCTGGTGCTCGAAGTCGACATCGATGTCGGGCGGCTCGTTGCGCTCGGCGCTGACGAAGCGCTCGAACAGCAGCGTGGCGCGCTGCGGATCGACCTCGGTGATGCCCAGGCAGAAGCACACCAGCGAATTGGCCGCGCTGCCCCGCCCCTGACACAGGATGCCCTGCGCCCGCGCCCATTGCACGATATCGGCCACCGTGAGGAAATAGGCCTCGTACTGCAGGCGGCCGATCAGCGCGAGCTCCTTGTCGAGCGTGGCGCGCACCGCGACCGGCGTGCCGCGCGGAAAGCGCCGGCGCTCGCCCTCGGCGGTGAGCGCGCGCAGCCAGCTCGCCGGCGTGTGCCCCTGCGGCACGATCTCGCGCGGGTACTGGTAGCTCAGCTCGTCGAGCGAAAAGGTGCAGCGCTCGGCCCAGGCCACGCTCGCGGCCAGCCACTCGGGCGGATACAGCAGGCCCAGGCGCAGCCGCGAACGCAGGTGGGCCTCGGCGTTGGGCTTCAGCGCCGCACCGGCCTCGGCCACGCGGCAGTTCAGGCGCGTGGCCTCCAGCACA
The DNA here is from genome assembly GCA_013360485.1 of Burkholderiaceae bacterium. Taxonomy (GTDB): domain Bacteria; phylum Pseudomonadota; class Gammaproteobacteria; order Burkholderiales; family Burkholderiaceae_C; genus Pseudaquabacterium. The sequence goes on from JABWBN010000080.1 coordinate 1,833, forward strand.
TCGAGCAACGGCTTGCGCGAACGCGCGTGCATGCGCACATCGCCCACGGCCAGCACCGCCAGCCCGGTGAGCGCGGCCAGGTGCCGCACCATGCCCACCCGCTGCGCATCATGCGGACTGCGGTGCAGCGCCAGCGCCAGCGCCGCGCGGTCGCCGAACCACTGCTGCAGCCAGGCCGCACGCGCATGCCAGACGGCCAGATCGACCCCCGGCTCCACCACCAGCAGCACCAGGCAGCCCGGCAACCCGGCCAGGAACGGCGCCTGGGGCACCTGGCCTTCCAGATCGGCCACCCGGGCCTCGTAGGCGCCCTTGGCGGAGCGGCGCCGCGCCACGGTGATCCAGCGCGACAGGTTGACGTAGCCGCGGTGGTGCTGCACCAGCACCGCCAGGCGCATGCCCGCCAACGGCGGCGCCCCCACCCGCGCCTGCGGATCGACCAGCCGGAACTGCGCCCCCACCACCAGGTGCAAGCCACGCTCGCGCGCCTGCGCATGCGCCCGCACCACCCCGGCCAGCGAGCACTCGTCGGCCACCGCCAGCGCCGCATAGCCGCGCTGCTGCGCACTATCGACCAGCTCATGCGGATGCGACGCCCCGCTCAGGAAGCTGAAGTTGCTGCGGCACAAAAGCTCGGCATAGGCCGGCAGCTCGGACGCACGGGGACGCATGTGGACGCACCAACACGGTAAAGCCTCGCACCCCGCTGGGGCGAGTGGGCCATCAGCATCGAACGCATCGCCCGGCGGCATTGCGCCGCCGCTGCTGCACCGGCAGGTGCCACGACCTTGACGCCTGCCTGCGCACCCTGCGCACGCTCGCTACTCGCATTTTGACTGTTGTTTTATACAGTATCACGCTCCGACTCAAGGCGCAAGGGCGTTCGCCGCGCTCATCCCCATTTCGGCCTTCGGGTTCTTCGCCTGCGCTCTTGCTGCCAGCCTCGCGGTTTTTACGCGCCGATCAACATCAGGCTCCAGTGCCGTGCAGCCCCGTGCTGAAGAAGTGGAACGGCGAGCACGTGCCTGCGCGCACCAGCACTGCAGCCCATTCGTTCTGCAACGACTTCCCCCGGGAGTCAAGCGCCGTACTGAGTTCTGGCAATTGTGCGGCCTCCGTCAAGAGTCGGCTGCCTGGCTGGTTTTGGTTGATCGACGAATCGCGTTCTTTGGACGCTCGACAAACGTGCAAGGTGGTGATGGTGCGCTGCGACAGAGAGCACACAACCGCTGTGCATGCGGCCTTGCTGCATGTCGACCGCCCACGCGGCGCCCCGGTTCGTGGCTGCAGTCGTTCGGGCCGGCCGCCGGCACTGACATCGTGCATCGCAAACACGTTCTTGGCGAGATCGGTTTCAACGGTCAGAATCGCCGCGACTTCACCTTCAGGGTGAGTTGATGAGAGTTCACACGCCTCATCGTGGAACTCTGATGCCGGCTCCCGCAGCCTCGCGGACTGTTCGGGACGGGGAAGTCCCGTTCATCCGCTGGGCCCCGGGTTTCCTTCCCTGTTCAACCACCGGTACCTCACGTCATGGCCAAACACCTTGCAGCAGCACTCCCGTACCTTCTGGTGGCGCTCGCCTGGGCTGCCCCCGCCCCAGTTCTGTCTCAGGGACGACCCGATCCGACTGCGGCCACCGCCGCCCAGGTCGAGGCCATGAAGGTGCTTGCCGGGATGAACGGCGTCTGGAAGGGCACCGCGTGGACGCTTCTCCCGTCGGGTGAGAAGAAGGTCATCACGCAGACCGAGCGCATAGGCCCCATGCTTCAAGGCACCCTCAAAGTCGTCGAAGGCCGCGGCTACGACGACCAGGGCGCGCTTGTGTTCAACGCTTTCGGCGTTGTCTCGTTCAATCCGGTAACCCGCGTGTACAGCTTGCGTTCCTACGCCCAGGGCCGCGCCGGGGACTTTGTGCTCACGCCGAACGAGGATGGCTATGTTTGGGAGATTCCGGCTGGCCCCGCAACCATCCGGTACACGGCCGTGCTCAAGCAGGGCACCTTTCGTGAGATTGGAGAGCGCTTGATGGCGGGCGCCGAGCCACTACGCATCTTCGAAATGAATCTGACCAGAGTCGCGGACACGGACTGGCCGAGTGCAGGCGCGATCAGCCCGAAGTAACCAGATGGCTGAGGCCCAGGCTGGCGAAACACTGCTGACTGAACATGGCGGGACTCTCAACGCCATCCTGTCACTCGTCTTATGCACTTCGTCGGAAAGCGGTTGGTCCCGAGCAGAGGATAGGCCGAACATGGGCATGCGCCGACCCGGCGCGCACTGCCAAAGAGGACACCACGAACCTAGCCAGACTCGCATCCCTGGTCTTCGCAATACTGGGCTTCAGCCTTCTGCTGTGGCTCAGCTATGACGCATCCGACGTCGCCCTGGCCCTCGGCCTGGAATCCACTCTGGGCGAAGCCGGCGTTGCCCTCCTGGGCCTTTGCGCAAGCGGTGCCATGCTCTTGGTGGCCGCAGTGATCCCGCTTCGTGCCCGCTTCGGTCGACACGGCGGAACCGATCACGGTCTCCGCGGGGCCTGACGATCAGGAATCGGCCTCGACTGGCTGTGGTCGGGCGGCGTGTGCAGACTCTTTTGCAAGGCGTCGCTCGTGGCCACCAACTTGGCAATCGATCCCGAACTTCTTGATCGTGCCGTCGAATTCAGCGGCGAGCGAACGTAGAAGGCCGTCGTCACAAAGCCACGCCACGCAGCGCCCGCTCGGCCGCCGAGTTGTCGATCTCGATGCGCCCGTCGTCGACATAGCGCGTCAGCGCGGTCCAGCGCACGAGGCTGTAGCCGATCGCCTGCGCAATCTCGGACTTGGCCGAGACGCGCCCGGCCAGGCCGGTCAGCCACACGTGCATGTCCTTGAGCAACGGAGCGGCCCGCGCTTCGCGCTGCTCGCGCCGAACATCCGGCGGCTGCCCCCGGATCTCGGCCTCGATCTCGTACAAGGCCCTGATCCGTCGCAGCGCTTGGGCGGCCAGCGAGTCCGGTGCACGCCCGCTGCTCTGGTACAGATCCCACCGCGGGCGCCTCGCGTGCGCCCAGCAGGCCGCTTCGGTGACACCGCTGCCGTACAAGCGGATCCAGCCGCCATAGGCGTCGGCCTGCAGGATGCCGTGGTACTGCTTCAAGTGATCCCGGGGATGCTCGCCCTTGCGATCGGGCGAGTACCGGTACCAGGCCGCCGCCGGCGCCGGGCTGCCTGCCGGCCGGTCGTCGCGCACGTAGACCCACAGCCGCCCGCTCTTGGTCTTGCCAGCGCCGGGGTCGAGCACCTTGACCGGCGTGTCGTCGGCATGCACCTTGTCGGCGGCCAGCACGTAGCGGCCCAGCGCCACCAGCAGCGGATCGATCAGTTCGTCGCCGCGTGCCACCCACCCAGTCATCGTCGAGCGGTCGATCTCGACGCCTTCGCGTGCATGAATGCGGCTCTGGCGGTACAGCGGGATATGGCCGCAATACTTCGAGACCATCACATGCGCCAGCAACCCCGGGCCTGGCAGCGCGCGCACGATCGGGCGGCTCGGTGCCTCCGCCTGGAAGGTGCCCTGGCACTTCACGCACGCCAGCTGGGGCCGCACGTGGCGGATGACCTTGAAGTGCGGGGGCACGTACTCGAGCTGCTCGGAGACGTCCGCGCCGATGCAGCGCAGCCGGCCGCCGCAGGCACTGCAGCCGCAGGCCTGGCCGTCGTTGTCGTGGTGAGCGTCGGTGGTCGCCGGGCGATGGACCTGCTCGTCGCGCGGCAGGTGCGCCGGCAGGCTGCGGTTGCGCCGCGCGAGCTGCAGCCTCGGCTTCTGGACCATCAACTTCAGCAGCAGCACCACCTCGGCATCAGCAGTCGACGCCGCGGCCTGCAGACGCAGCCGCCGCCAATTGAACAGTTGGTTGGCATTGATGCCGGCATCCTGGGCAATGACTGCGACCGAGGCGCCAGGAACGAGGCTGCGCTCCACCAGCGCTTGCTTGAACGCGTCGGTGTGCCGACGCCGGGTGTCCTTGGGCTTGGTGAATCGCCGACCGTTCCTGATGTGCATCTACCGGTTACGTGCACGCCTACAAACGGTGCACAGGTCAGCCGATCATGCGCATTGCCGGCCCGGCGCGCAATGTGGCCTTGAGGCCACGCTTACCACTGCAGCGGGCTTCCCCCGCTTCCGCGAGCGGGTGAACTCAAACGTCATACGTCGGCAACGCGTCGTGTGGAGTGCTGTAGCGACAAAAGGCACACAGTGCGCTAGACTGGCGCTGTGAAGCCATTCCGCTGGGGCCCCGCGAAGAACGAGCAGCTCAAGCTTGAGCGCGGCGTCTCATTCGAACAGATGGTGGTCGCAGTCGAGGCAGGGGGTCTGCTGGACATCCTGGCCCACCCGAACAAGACGAAGTACCCGAACCAGAAGGTGCTTGTTGTTGTCAGCGATGGCTACGCGTACTTGGTGCCCTTCGTGGAGGAGGAAGACCACTTCTTCCTCAAGACCGTCATTCCCAGTCGCAAGGCGACCCGGGACTACTTAGGCCAAGGTGAGCAAGATGCCGAAGACTAATCCCTACGAATCCGATCTGATCGCTGCCTTCGAGAAGGGCACGCTGAAGTCGGTCGCTACAAAAGCCGAGCTGTCCAAGTTCCGAGCCGCTGCGCGCGCTACGGCAATCAAGGATCGCCGGGTGAACATCCGCTTGTCCACTGGCGACCTCCAAGACATTCAGGTCAAGGCACTTCAGGAAGGCATGCCTTACCAAACGCTCATCGCCAGCGTTCTCCACAAGTACGTTACTGGCAGGCTGGCTGAGCGAGAGGTGCAGCCGCGGTCCCCGGCGACGCCACAAGGCAAGGCAGCCGGTCGGCGAGCAACCAAGACAGACGTATAACCCTTCGCTGGAGCGGGACCTCCACCGGCATGGCACTGGGCCCGCGAGCCCGTGGTTCAAATTGTCGGTCTCGCGGGCCAAGCGCCATCCCGGCTCCGGCCACTCAGCCCAATCGTTGTTTCTCAGGGCAACAATGTGTATTCCCCGGAGGGTCTGAAACGCAAAGACACACGCTACTCGCTGCTGCAGCAGCCCCACTTCTCGGCGCCGGATGTGCGTCACAGCCCACGTTCACATCACAACGCACTACCGCATTCGATGACGCCAAAGACTGACGGCCAACCCTCTACACGGACTTCCCCCCTGGGTCAGCATTGGTCACGTCTTTTTTTCAATAGAGTTCTTCCATGAACGTCGCCAGAGGCCGTGAGAGTCGAAGGCACCAACGAGGAAGGGCAGACTGCACATCTACGGGCGGGCTTGTGTCGGTGGCGAGCACCGAGGCCCCAGATGCGAACCGCGCAGCAGGACTCCATTCGTTCGCCGTGCTCCAAGCACGCCACGTCCGCAATCCTCACTGCCTGCGGTGGCACTGACGACGCCAACGTGACCGAGAGGTGCGCCCTACCAGCACAGTCAACCGTTTGGGAGAACCGCATGCCCACAGTAGTGCCCCCTAGGGAGGACCTGCCGTGTATTTCGTTGATCGTCGGCTTCTCCATACGTTCCGGATCTTCTGGGTTCCCGTCAGGAATTTCGGCCAAGTCGATGACGCTCTTCAAGCCTGGTGCGCAGGCTTGGGAGACGCCGGTGTCGATCTCGGAAACTGGTCTGTCGACCCGCTGGGTCAGCGACTCTGACTGGGTCAGTCTGGTCGGAAGTGCAGATGGCAATCGCCCGACGGGCTGGCGCACCGAGCAAGTCCTATCCGGAGTCGCGCGAGGATGCTCGACTCCCGACTTTCAAGAGGGCGATGAGCTGTTGGTCGGCGTGAATGTCGATGCGGCAGGTGAGAGCTCGATGGTCGTGTCTGCAGCAAAATTCTACGCAGCGCACGGACGCCGGCGCCTCCACAAAGGCTTCCGGCGCGCCTCGCGTGTCTCAATCGGCCGCCCGTTTAGCACACTGTGAATTTGAGGATCCACGTGCCTTCCCTTTCCGCAGCACTCGCGTTCGCCGCAGTGGCGTTCCTCATGGCGTTGTCTCCGGGGCCGAACCTCGTCTACCTGGCCTCGAGATCCATCTGCCAAGGGCGAGCGGCAGGGTTCGCGTCACTCGCGGGAGTCTGCACCGCCATGTTGCTATACATGCTGGCGACCGCTGCGGGGTTGTCTGCCCTCTTCGTGGCCATCCCCATCGCTTACGACCTCGTGCGGTGGGCCGGCGCGGCATACATGCTCTGGCTGTCGATCAACATTTTGACGAAGCGCTCCTCGTCCATCGAGACATCTGCCCTTCAACTGGAGACGCCGAGACAGCTCTTTCGGCGCGGGTTTTTGACGTGCTTGCTGAATCCTAAAGTCGTTGTAACCTACAGCGCATTGCTTCCTCAGTTCCTGGTTGCGGATGCCGGACACGTGTTCCTGCAGACGGTTGTCTTGGGCCTGGTTCAGCTGGGAGCGGCCGCCGCTGCGCATGCTCTGGTCATACTCTTCGCCGCGGCGGCGGCATCGGCTCTGGCCAAGCACCGCGCGTTCGCCGGGGTTCAGCGCTATCTGTTGGGTACGGTGCTTGCTGCGCTGGCGTTTCGCCTCGTTGCAGACCGCCGAAGCCCGATTTAGGATCTCCGCCACGGAGGTGTACAGCGAACGATAGGCCTGCTGGCTGAGTCGGTAAGCCCATGCACGGAGCACGAGGGGAGATTTCCCGAGGAGGAACCGTACGCGCCTTCCGACGACAAGGTTCAGGCCATCACCCGCGTCGCCGCGCTGTGACGAGCGGGCCGCTGGCCGGTGCGACGTCCGGCGCTTCGTTGCAGCGGGTCGGCCGCAGCGGGCGGTGACTTCATGGTCTCGAAGATGGGCATCCACCTCGTGCCCGCTGTCTGCGGCGCTCGCCTGGCGAATTCGAATGCGTTACGTGGTGCCGGAGTCTGAGGTCGAGTGGTCGGCGATCCGGGCGCAGGGTCCCGGGGGGCAGAACGTGAAAAAGGTGTCCAACGCCGTCCACCTGCGCTTCGATGTCCTGCGCTCTGCCTTGCCGCAGGCCATCAAGCAGCGGCTGCTGGGCCTGGCGGATCAGCGCCTGTCCACGGCGGGCGTCATCGTGATCAAGGCGCAGTCCGCTCGATCGCTCGAGAAGAACAAGGCCGATGCGCTGGCCCGGCTCCAGGCCCTGGTGGACGAAGCCAGTGTCGTGCCCAAGGTGCGCAAGCCGACCAAGGCCACATGGGGCTCGCGGCAGCGGCGCCTCGAAGCCAAAGGGGCTCGCTCGCGGGTCAAGGCAGCGCGATCCAAGGTGATCGACTAGGGGCTTGGGTTCGTCCGCCAGCGCTGCCTTGCCAGCGCAGCGGCGGCCAAGGTACATTGTTCGCTCCAGTGAGGAGCCCATCATGCCCAAAGGTGTACAGCGCAGCGACAAGATGACCAAGAAGCCGAAGAAGGACCGGGAGCTCCCGAGCGACTCGTCTTCCACGTCCACCCGCCCGACCCCGCCCACCACGACGGTGATACCCAAGGGCAAGCTGAAGAATAAGTAGGCCGCCATGGCCAAGCCCGAACTGCTGGACGACGAGATCGGCCGCAAGCTCGCGCAGGCCGAGCAATCGGGTGAGCTGAAGTCGGCCCGGGGCTATGGCAAGCCGCTCGAGCCCGAAGAAGGCTGGAACCAGACCCCGCCGGAGTTGCGGATGGGCTTCAAGATCCTCAAGGATGCCGGCGTCGTGCCGCCGGAGGTGGAGCTCTTCCACCGGCGCGCGCGGCTGCGCGAGCAGTTGTCATGCGCCGGCGATGACACCGAGCGCACGGCCATCGCCAAGGAGCTGTGCATGCTGGAGCAGCATATCGCCCTGCGGCTGGATGCGATTCGAGTCTCGGGCCGCGTGTAAGGCCATCGAGCGGCTGCGCTGACGAATCCGCACGGCTGCGGCCACGCAGCATGTCGGCGCTGCAAAGAAGCCCGTCGCCGCCACCGCATCGGTGGGGCGTACGGGCTGAAAACGACAAGAGACGACAGACACGGCCGCCGGGTGTGCCCGGCGGCAACACAAGTGCGGCGGCCACGGCGGCCGGCCGCCCGCACGGCAGGATCAGTCCGCCTGCTTGCGCAGGAACGCCGGGATCTCGATCTCGTCCATGCCGTTGGACGACAGCGCCTCGACCTTGGCCGCGGCCTGGGTGCGCGCCGAGCGCCACACGCTGGGGGTGCTGAGGTTGCTGTAGTCGTGCGGTGCCGGCGGCACGCCCGGGCCGACCTGCGCCACGTTGTTGAGGATGGGCAGGTTGTCGGTGCCGGTGCGCAGCGCGGTCGACTGCTGCGGCTGCGGGTTGTGGCTGGGTTGCACCACCGTCAGCGGGGCGGCCTTGGCGCGCGACAGGCCGGTCGCGATCACGGTGACGCGCAGCTGGTCGCCCAGCGTTTCGTCGTAGGCCGCGCCGTAGATGATGTGTGCATCCTCGGCGGCATAGCGGCGGATGGTGTTCATGGCCGCCTTGCTCTCGTTCAACTTGAAGTTGTTCTTGTTGGCGGCGATGAGCACCAGCACGCCGCGCGCTCCGGACAGGTCGATGCCCTCGAGCAACGGGCAGGCCACTGCGGCTTCGGCGGCCTTGTTGGCGCGGTCGGGGCCGCCGGCGATGGCCGTGCCCATCATGGCCTTGCCTGGCTCGCTCATCACCGTCTTGACGTCTTCGAAGTCGACGTTGACCAGGCCGTGCATGTGGATGATGTCGCTGATGCCGCCCACCGCGTTCTTCAGCACGTCGTTGGCATGCGCGAAGGCCTGGTCCTGGGTGACGTCGTCGCCCAGCACCTCGAGCAGCTTCTCGTTGAGCACGACGATCAGGCTGTCGACGTTGGCCTCGAGCTCGGTGGTGCCCGAGTCGGCCTGCTTCATGCGCCGCGGGCCCTCGAACTCGAATGGCTTGGTGACCACGCCGACGGTGAGGATGCCCATTTCCTTGGCGATGCGCGCGACGATGGGCGCCGCGCCGGTGCCGGTGCCGCCGCCCATGCCAGCGGTGATGAACACCATGTGCGCTCCTTCGAGCGACTGGCGCACGCGCCCCTCCGCCTCCTCGGCCGCGGCCTTGCCCTTCTCAGGCTTGCCACCGGCGCCCAGGCCGTTGTCGCCGAGCTGGATCAGCTGGTGGGCACTGGAGCGGTTGAGCGCTTGCGCGTCGGTGTTCGCGCAGACGAACTCCACCCCCTGCACGCCCTGGGAGATCATGTGCTCGACGGCGTTGCCGCCGCCGCCGCCCACACCCACCACCTTGATCCGCGTGCCCTGGTCGAATTCCTCGATCATCTCGATAGGCATGTTCACCTCCTGTGTCATCGTCTAGCAGTTGCCGTTGAGTGTGTATCCGTTCAAAGAGCGCAGGCCGTTGATCGGCCCTGTTAGAAGTTCCCGAGAAACCAGTCCTTGGCGCGGCCGAAGAAGGTCTGCATCGACCCTGCCTGTGCCGCCGCCTTCTGCCCACGGGCGCGCGCCAGCCGCGCTTCTTCCAGCAGGCCCATCACGGTGGCCGAGCGGGGGTTGGCCACCATGTCGAACAGCGGGCCGCTGTAGGTGGGCAGCCCCTTGCGCACCGGCTTGAGGAAGATGTCCTCGCCCAGCTCCACCATGCCCGGCATCACGGCCGAACCGCCGGTGATCACGATGCCCGACGACAGCAGCTCCTCGTAGCCCGATTCGCGGATGACCTGGTGCACCAGCGAGAAAATTTCTTCGACGCGCGGCTCGATCACGCCTGAAAGCGCCTGGCGGCTGAGCATGCGCGGCGCGCGGTCGCCCAGGCCCGGCACCTCGACGCTCTCGCTCGGGTCGGCCAGCAGCTGCTTGGCCACGCCGTACTCGACCTTGATCTCCTCGGCGTCCTTGGTGGGCGTGCGCAGGGCCATCGCGATGTCGCTGGTGATGAGGTCGCCGGCGATGGGGATCACCGCGGTGTGGCGCACGCTGCCGTCGGTGTAGATGCTCACATCCGTGGTGCCCGCGCCGATGTCGACCACCGCCACGCCGAGGTCCTTCTCGTCTTCGGTGAGCACGGCGGCCGCGCTGGCGCTGGGGTTGAGCACCAGGCGCTCGACCTCCAGCCCGCAGCGGCGCACGCACTTGAGGATGTTCTCGGCGGCGCTCTGGGCGCCGGTGACGATGTGCACCTTCACCTCGAGGCGGCTGCCGCTCATGCCGATGGGCTCTTTCACCTCGTGGCCGTCGATGATGAATTCCTGCGGCTCGACCAGCAGCAGTCGCTGGTCGTTCGGGATGTTGATGGCCTTGGCGGTCTCGACGACACGGTGGACATCGGTGGGCGAGACCTCGCGGTTGTCGCGCACGATCACCATGCCGGTGGAGTTCTGGCCCCGGATGTGGCTGCCGGTGATGCCGGTGTAGACCTTCTCGATCTTGCAGGCGGCCATCATCTCGGCTTCCTTGAGCGCCTGCTGGATGCTCTGCACGGTGGCGTCGATGTTGACGACGACACCGCGCTTGAGCCCGTGCGTGGGCGCGACACCCAGGCCCGCCAGGCGCAGCTCGCCCGTGGCCATGACCTCGGCCGCGACGACCATGACCTTGGCGGTGCCGATGTCCAGCCCGACGACGAGATCTTTGTATTCCTTGGCCATGATGCGTTACTTCCGGCGTGCCGGCGCCGCCGGCACGATGGTGGTGATGCCCTTCATGCGGACGGCGTAGCCGTCGGGGTGACGCAAGTCGGCGAACAACAACGGCCGCTGGTAGTGGCCGGTGACCTGGGCGATGGTGCGCACGAAGCGCTGCGTGCGATCGATGACATCGGCCTCGGTGCCTCGGCCCAGTTCGAGCGTGATGCCGCCTTCGAGCACCACGCGCCACGACCCGCGCCCGGACAGCGCCAGTTGCTGCAGGTCGCCTTCGTCGAGCGGTGCCAGCACCGGCTGCAGCAACCGGGCCATCGACAGCATCTGCGCGGCGGTTCCTTCGGGTCCGGCCAGGCGTGGCAGCGACTCGTCCTCGACATCGCCGACATTGGCCTCGAAGACCTCGCCGTGGGTGTTGACCAGGCGATCATTGCCGTTGTCGTCCACCCACAGGGCTGCGGGGCGGTGCTCTTCGAGGTGCACGCGCAGCCGGTCGGGCCACACGCGCTGCACCACGGCACGGCGCACCCAGGGCACGCTTTCGAAGGCCGCGCGCGCGCGCGCCAGGTCGAGGGTGAAGAAGTTGCCAGCCAGCTTGGGGGCGGCATTGGCGCGTATGGTGCTGACGCTGTTGCGATGGACGTCGCCCTCGATGCGGATGGAGCGCACCGCGAACACGGGCTGACGTGCCGCCCAGGCTGCAGCCGCCGCGCACAGGGCCAGCACGGCCACCGCGGCTACCGCATGCGCGGTGAGCTGGGTGAGCCGCACGTCGGCGGGCAGCGGGGGGCGAGGCAGTGTGGCGGCCAGCATGGTTTGCTCAGTCGGCCAGCCGCGCGGCGTCGGAGTCGAGCATGGCCTGCGACAGCAGGCGCAGGCACAGCTGCTCGTAGCTGATGCCCGCGGCACGCGCCGACATCGGCACCAGGGAGTGCCCGGTCATGCCGGGCGAGGTGTTCATCTCCAGCAGGAAGGGCCGGCGGCCGCTCGCGCGCACCATCAGGTCGGCACGCCCCCAGCCGCGGCAACCGAGGGCGCGATACGCAGCGAGCACGATGCGCTGGATCTCACGCTCCTCGTCGGGTGGCAGGCCACTGGGACACAGGTAGGCAGTGTCGTCGGTGAAGTACTTGTGCTGGTAGTCGTAGTTGCCCTCGGGCGCGCAGATGCGGATGACCGGCAGGGCCTGCGCACCCGTGCCAGCGCCGAGCACCGGGCAGGTGACTTCCTCGCCCTCGATGAACTCCTCGAACAGGACGTCGGGGTCGTAGCGGGTGGCCAGTGCCACCGCCTCGGCCATGTCGGAATAGCCCTCGACCTTGGTGATGCCGATGGACGAACCCTCGCGCGGGGGCTTGGCTACCAGGGGCAAGCCCAGGTCGTCGGGCACGGTGCGGATGCGCTCGCGCGTCTGCTCGTGCGCGCCCAGGCGCAGCCAGCGCGGCGTGGGAAGGCCTTCGGCCGCGAAGACGCGCTTGGTCATGGTCTTGTCCATGCACAGCGCCGATGCCAGCACACCCGACCCCGTGTAGGGAATGCCCAGCAGTTCGAGCGCACCTTGGACGCAGCCGTCCTCGCCATGCCGCCCGTGCAGGGCGATGAAGGCGCGCGCGAAACCCTCGCGGCGCAGGTCGGCCAGGTCGCGCGCCGCCGGGTCGAAGGCATAGGCCTGCACGCCCTGAGACTGCAGGGCACGCAAGACGCCGGTGCCCGACATCAGCGACACCTCGCGCTCGGCACTGCTGCCGCCCATCAGCACCGCGGTCTTGCCCAGTTGGCCCGCATCGATCGGTGCGTTCATGACTCCTCCCCGCTCAGCCGAGCCACCACCCGCGACGCCACGGCGCCGATCGAACCCGCTCCCATGACGATGACGACGTCGCCCGCACGCGCGTGCACCAGCACGGCCTCGGGCATCGCCGCCACGTCGTCGACGAACACCGGATCGACGCGGCCGGCCACGCGCAAGGCCCGCGCC
>JABWBN010000081.1 GCA_013360485.1 Burkholderiaceae bacterium
CTGCTCGGCTGCGCGCTCGGTGGGCAGTTCAGCAGCAGGACGGGAAGCCGGCTTGGCGGCGACTGCCGACGCAGGCACATCCTCGGCCACGGGCGGCAGACTGGGCGCAATCGAAGGGCCAGGCCGTGGTGCCGGCGGCACGACCAGCGGCGCAGCCGCCTCGCGGCGCGGTATTTCGATGGGGATGTCCACCGGGATGGGTCGCGGCTGCGACTCGAAGACGAGCGGAAATCCGACCACCCCGATACCCAGCAGCACGGTGGCGCCGATCAGGCGTCGCCGAGCCCGCGTGCGGGCGTTTTCGATGGGATCCGGGGCGGCGGCCGACGACTCGCCGGCGTCGGCAGCATTGCGCTTGAAATAGGACAGCAAACCCATGCGAGCCGGGAGAGGTGAGGCCGTGGCGGTGTGCAGGGCCTGCCGCCCCTGCTGCGAGGGCATCAGGTCAGGTGCCGCGCCGCCAGCCGGGGCAGGCCGTCCTTCAGCACACCGCCCACGGTGTAGAAGGAACCGAAGACGACGATTCTATCAGCGGGGTCACTCTGGGCAGCTGCCGCGGCCAGGGCCTCGGAAGGGCTGGAGTCGCAACCGATGCGCGCGCCTGCTTCTCCCAGGGGACCTGGCAGTGTCGACACCACGTCAGCCAGTTCGCTCGCACGCGCGGCGCGCGCCAGTGGCAGGTCACACAGATGCCAGTGGTCCACCAGCGGGGCGATGTGCATCAGGGCTCCGCGGATATCCTTGTCGCGCATGGCACCGAACACGGCGCGCGTGCGCGGATGGAACCCCATCTGGTCGAGGTTGAGCGCCAGCGCGGCCACCGCCTGCGGGTTGTGCGCCACATCTAGCACCAGCACCGGCTGTCCCGGCACCACCTGGAAGCGCCCGGGAAGTGATACCAGCGCCAGGCCGCTGCGCACGGCCTGGGCCGTGATCGGGAGCCGGTCGCCCAGCGCCTCGAATGCCGCCAGGGCGGCCGACGCATTGAGCAGCTGATTGGCGCCGCGCAGCGCCGGGTATGCCAGCGCGCCATAGCGGCGTTTGCGACCGCGCCAGCTCCACTGCTGGCGGTCGCCCTGCACCGCGTGGTCGCGTCCGACCAGCCACAGGTCCGCACCCAGCGCCTGTGCATGCGCAGCGATGCTGTGCGGTGGGTCCGGATCGCCCACGATGGCCGGCCGGCCGCCGCGGAAGATGCCCGCCTTTTCGCGGCCGATCGCTTCGCGGTCGGGCCCCAGGTAGTCGGTGTGATCGAGCGCAATGCCGGTGACGATGGCGCAGTCGGCATCGATCGCGTTCACCGCATCCAGCCGGCCACCCATGCCCACCTCGAGTATCACCAGATCCAGGGGCGCCTGCGCCAGCGCACGCAGGATCGCCAGCGTGGTGAACTCGAACCATGTGAGCGTGATGTCGCCACGCGCATGCTCCACCGCCTCGAAGTGCGGCAGCAGTTCCTGCGCGGGCAGGCTCTCACCCTGGATGCGGCAACGCTCCTCGAAGTGCACCAGGTGTGGCTTGCTGTAAAGACCCACGCGCCAGCCGGCCTGCAGCGCAATGGCCTCGAGCATGGCGCAGGTGGAGCCTTTGCCGTTCGTGCCGGCCACGCTCACCACGGTGGCCTGGAATCGCAGGCCCAGGCGGTCCCGCACCGCGGCGACACGGTCGAGCGTCATGTCGATCGTGACCGGGTGCAGGCGCTCGCAGTGCGCGAGCCAGTCGTCCAGCGTGTTGGGCAGCGTCATGGGAGTGCCCGCGCGGCAGTTGGCGCGGGTTCGGCGATGGGGCGCACACGGGCCAGATGGTCCCGTTGCGAGGGCGCTCTCAGGCCACGGCGTCGGCGCTCTGCCGCTGCAGCATCGCCAGCATGCGCGCGATGGTGGGCCGCAACTGGCGGCGATCGACGATGCGGTCGACCGCGCCCTTCTTCACCAGGAACTCCGCGCGCTGAAAGCCCTCGGGCAACTTCTCGCGCACCGTGTTCTCGATCACGCGCGGGCCGGCAAAACCCACCAGCGCCTTGGGCTCGGCCAGAACCACATCACCGACGAACGCGAAACTGGCGGAGACACCGCCCATCGTAGGGTCGGTCAGCACGCTGATGTAGGGCAGCCGTGCGCGCGCCAGGCGGGTGAGCGCTGCATTGGTCTTGGCCATCTGCAGCAGGCTGAACAGGCCCTCCTGCATGCGCGCGCCGCCCGTGGCCGTGAAGCACACGAAGGGCACCTTCTGCTCGATGGCGGCCTCGACCCCGCGCACGAAGCGCTCGCCGACCACCGAGCCCATCGACCCCCCCATGAAGTCGAACTCGAAACAGGCTGTCATGACGGGCACACTCATCACCGCGCCGCCGATCACCACCAGCGCGTCGGTCTCGCCGGTGCCCTCCAGTGCGTCCTTCAGCCGCTCGGGGTACTTGCGGCTGTCCTTGAACTTCAGCGGGTCGACCGGCACCACTTCCTGGCCGATTTCCCAGCGCCCTTCGGCGTCGAGAAAGGCATCCAGTCGCGCGCGGGCGCCGATGCGGTGGTGGTGGTCGCACTTCGGGCAGACGTTGAGGTTCTGCGCCAGATCGGTGTTGTAGAGCACCGTCTCGCAGGCAGGGCACTTGACCCACAGCCCTTCGGGCACCGAGCGCCGCTCGGTGGGGTCGGTTTGCTGGATCTTCGGCGGCAGCAGTTTCTCGAGCCAACTCATCGGGATGCTCCTGTCGACTTCCTATGCATCGAGCGCCGCACGGATCTCGGCCATGAAGGCCTGCGCCGCCGCAGCAACGTTTTCGCGAGGTTGATCATTCAGCAGCTGCACCAGGCGCGTACCGATCACCACCGCGTCAGCGGACCGGGCCACGGCACGGGCCGTCTGCGCGTCGCGGATCCCGAAGCCTACACCGACTGGAACCTTGACATGCTGCCGAATTCGTGGCAACGCCCGCGCCACGGCGTCGGTGTCGAGATGGCCGGCACCGGTCACGCCCTTGAGCGAGACGTAGTACACGTAGCCGCTGGCCAGGCGCCCGACCTCGGCCATGCGTTCGTCGGTGGATGTCGGCGCGAGCAGGAAGATCAAGTCCAGCCCGGCTGCGCGCAGTTGCGCGGCGAACTCGGCGCATTCCTGCGGCGGGTAGTCGACGACGAGCAATCCATCGACCCCGGCATCACGGGCGGCCGCCACGAAGCGGCCGGCGCCGTGGCGCTGGTCGTAGCGCTCCACCGGGTTGGCATAGCCCATCAGCACCACGGGTGCGGTGCCGCCACGGGCGCGGAACTCCCTCACGTAGGCCAGCACCTGGTCCATGCCAATGCCGCGCGCCAGCGCACGCTCGCTGGCCTGTTGGATCACGGGTCCATCGGCCATCGGGTCGGAGAACGGCACGCCGAGCTCGATGATGTCCGCGCCTGCGGCTGCCAGGGCGAGCATCACATCCACGGTGCCGTGGGGATCGGGATCACCGGCGGTGATGTACGGAATGAGCGCCTTGCGGCCCGCGCCGGCCAGCGCCTGCAGTGTGGGCTGGATGCGGCTCATTGGCTGCTCCCGTTCGAGCCGAAGGCCGCGACGGCACCGGAGGCCTGCTGGCACGACGGCCGGCAGAAGAACTCGGCGCCGGAAAGGTCGGCCACGGTGCCGATGTCCTTGTCGCCGCGCCCGGACAGATTGACCAGCAGGTGTTGCTCGGGCCGCATCTGGGCGGCGAGCTTCATGGCGTAGGCCACGGCATGGCTGGATTCGAGCGCGGGGATGATGCCCTCGGTGCGGCACAGCCGGTGGAAGGCCGCCAGAGCCTCGTCGTCGGTGATGCTGACATACTCGGCCCGGCCGATGTCCTTCAGGTAGGCATGCTCGGGTCCGACGCCGGGGTAGTCCAGCCCGGCCGAAACCGAGTGCGTTTCGATGATCTGGCCGTTGTCGTCCTGTAGCAGGTAGGTGCGGTTGCCATGCAGCACGCCCGGGCTGCCGGCGGACAGACTGGCGGCATGCCGGCCGCTGGCCAGGCCCGCGCCGGCGGCCTCGACGCCGATCAGCCGCACGGCATCCTGCGCGATGTAGGGGTAGAAGATGCCCATGGCATTGCTGCCCCCGCCCACGCATGCGATCACCGCATCGGGTTGACGGCCGATGGCGGCGGGCATCTGCTGCAGACATTCGTCACCGATCACGCGCTGGAAGTCGCGCACCATCATCGGGTACGGGTGCGGCCCGGCCACCGTGCCGATGATGTAGAACGTGTTCTCGACGTGGGTGACCCAGTCGCGCAGCGCCTCGTTGAGCGCGTCCTTCAGCGTCTTGCTGCCCGACTCCACGGGAACCACCGTGGCGCCCAGCAGTTGCATGCGAAAGACGTTGGGCGACTGGCGCTTGACGTCCTCGCTGCCCATGTACACCACGCACTGCATGCCGTAGCGCGCGCAGATGGTGGCCGTGGCCACACCGTGCTGGCCGGCACCTGTCTCGGCTATCACCCGGGGCTTGCCCATGCGGCGCGCCAGCAGCGCCTGGCCGATCGTGTTGTTGACCTTGTGCGCGCCGGTGTGGTTCAGGTCCTCGCGCTTGAGGTGGATCTGCGCGCCGCCGATCTCGCGCGAAAGCCGCGCCGCGTGGTACACGGGGCTGGGCCGGCCGACGAAGTGCGCCAGTTCGTGCCTGAACTCGGCCTGGAACTGCGGGTCGACACTGTAGTGCGCGTAGGCGGCCTTGAGCTCATCGAGCGCATGGGCCAGCGTCTCGGCGACGAACGTGCCGCCGTAGTAGGTGCCGCGCACGGGCCCGAAATGGCCCCGCGCGTCGGGTTGGTGGTACTCGAACATGTTCGATCCTGTGCATGCGCCCGCCACGTTGGGCGGCGCGGTCAATCGGTGGCGTCGGCGATGCGGGCGTCGGCTTCGCGCACCGCCTCGCAGAACTGGCGCACCAGCGCATCGTCCTTGACGCCCTTGGCGCTCTCGACGCCGGAACTCACGTCAACGGCCCAGGGCCGCACGCGCAGCACTCCATCGACCACGTTTGCAGGATTCAACCCACCAGACAAAACGACCGGACAGGGCACGTTTGCGGGTATGAGTGACCAATCGAACACCCTTCCACCACCGCCATAGCCTTCGACAGGTGCATCGAGCAAGATGCCTGCGGCACGCGGGTGGGATGCGGCGAAGTCTAGCAAAGCCACGCCGGGCGCCATGCGTGCCGCCCGCAGGTAGGGTCGACCCAACGACTCGCAGCGTTCGGGCGACTCGTCGCCGTGAAACTGCAGCACCGCATTCGGTATGCGCTGCAGGACGTCGTCGAGCAAGTCGTCCCCGGCGTTGACGAACAGGCACACCGGCACCACGAACGGCGGCAGGCGTCGTGCCAGCACCTGGGCACGCTGCGGGGTCACCGCCCGCGGGCTGCGGTCGTAGAAGACGAAGCCCACCGCGTCGGCACCAGCGCCTGCGGCGGCGTCCACGTCGGCCTCGCGGGTCAGGCCACAGATCTTGATTCGGGTGCGCATGCGGGTCTCGGTGACGGCGGGCCGTGCCCAAGCCGGTCAGGTTCCGCCCGGGATCCAGTCGAACACCGGGTTCGTCACGGGGATGTCGTGCCGGGCATCGTACTGCGGACCGAGGAAGTACAGGCCATCGGCAGCGAAGGTCGGCGCTGCGGCATCGCGGTCGCGCGCAGCCAGCACGCGCTCCATCCACCCGGCCGGCTGGCGCCCGGCGCCCACCGCCACCAGGCAGCCCATGATGTTGCGCACCATGTGGTGCAAGAAGGCGCTGCCGTGAAAGTCGAAGCACCAGTAGGCGCCGCGGCGTCGGATGTCGATGGCGTAGAGCGTCTTCACCGGGCTGGCAGCCTGGCATTGCACCGAGCGGAATGAGCTGAAGTCATGCTCACCCACGAGCACACTGGCGGCATCGACCATCGGGGCCTGTGCCAGTGGACGGAACACCCAGCCCACTTGGCCGAATTCGAGCGCCGGACGGACGGCCGATTCGAGCAGCACGTAACGGTAGCGACGGCTGCGCGCGCTGTTGCGAGCGTGGAAGTCTGGTCCCACACGGCGACACCATTGCACGGCGATGTCGCGCGGCAGGTAGCGGTTGGTTCCGCGAACCCAGCTGAAGTCGTCGCGTTCGACCGGAGCGTCGAGGTGTACGACCTGATTAAGGCCGTGGACGCCGGTGTCGGTGCGCCCGGCGCAGACCGTGCCAACCGGGCATGCCGCGAAAGCCGACAGCGCACGCTCCAGATGATCCTGCACCGTTCGGCCGCTGGGTTGGCTCTGCCAACCCTGGTAGGCGCCACCCCGGTAGCAGATGCCCAACGCAATGCGGCCCTGGGTCACGACAGCGGCCCCAGTACCCGCGCGGGGTGACCGCGCTCGCGGCGCCGACGAATCAGCCCAGCTCGCCCAGCATGTGCTGGGCCTTGGCCTTGAGCGCGCCGGAGCTCTTGGCAATCACCTCCTCGAGCAGGTCGCGTGCGCCTTCCATGTCGCCGATCTGGCGGAATTCCTCGGCCAGCTCGATCTTGCGGGCGATGGGATCGCTTTCGTCGATGGGCAACTCGTCGGCCGCGAGATCCGAACCACCACCTCCGCCCGACAGCGCACCCGGTTCGGACAACTTGAAGTCGCCGAAATCGAGCGATGCGTCTGGGGTCTTCGCCGCCTTGGGTACCGGAATGGTAGGTGGCACGTCGAGGTCGAGGGACAGGTCGCCCAGATCCAGATCGGGTGCCGAAGTCGCAGGCGCGGAGGCCACCTCGGGCTTGGCCGCCGGCATGGTGCGTGTCGTCTCGTCGGGCGCCGGCGCGCCTGAGTCGATGTCGAGGTCGAGGTCGAGATCCAGGCTGGACGGCTGCGGCAGTGTCGGCTCGTGGTTCGGGAACATCGACGCCGTCGGCATCACCGACTGCGGCAGCGTGGTGGCGTTCAGCGGCTCGGCGATCACCTGGCCGTCACGCACGACTTCGGCAGGTCGGCCGCCGGGCTGGTAAAGCGCGTTGTCGGGGTCGATCTGGCGACCCATCTCCTGGGCCTTTTCCCAGTCGGCGCCGATGCCCTGGGTGATCGCAAAGAGCTGCGTGGCGAGCAACTCGAAGCCCTTGGTGTCGCGCCGCTTGGCGTAGACCTCCAGCAGTTTGGTGCGGATCGCCAGGCGGTCCGGCGTGGTGCGCATCGCCTCCTTGAGGATCTCCTCGGCCTGCAGGTCGCGACCATAGGCGAGATAGACATCGGCCTCTGCCACCGGATCGACGTCACCGATGGCGTCGAGCTGGCTGAGCGAGAAGCCCATCGACGAAGTGCCGGCAGACTGGTCGGTGGTGTCGATGCGCTGGCCACCGCTGGCGCCAAAGAACGAATCGGGTTGCACGCGGCTTTCCAGGAAGGAGGTCTCGCCACCTTCCTTGCGCCCGCCGCGACCGCGGAACTTGTAGTAGCCCAGGCCCGCCAGCACGATGGCCAGCAAGCCAGCGCCGGGCAGCGCCAGGGGGCTGGACAACAGCGAGTCGAGGAGTCCGGGTTCTTCCGCAGGTGCAGCGGCCGCAACGGGCCGCGGCCGTGGCCCCGATGCTGCGATCGGTGCACTGGCCTTCACTGCGGACTGCATCGCTGGTGAAGCGGCCACCGCCACAACCGGTGCAGACGCCGCTGTGGCCATGGCCGGCGCCGGCACGGATGCCACAACCGGCTGGGCTGGCGCGGCAGCCACGCTGGGCGCAGGCGCCGGCTTTGACACCGGCACAGGCGCGGTGGCCTGCACCGGCGGCGGTACCGCGACGGCGACGCCGGGCGCCGAGGCAACGGGTGCCGCCTTCGTGCCCTGTTGAGCCGCCGTCGCGCCTTGCTGCAGCTTCTTCAGGTCTTCAACATTGCGCGTGAGTTCGGCTACCCGGGTGGCGCTGTCCTTCTTCTCTGCAGCCTTGGCAACCTGCGCCTCTGGCGCCGAGGCCTTGGGGGCAGCCGACAGCTTGAGCTTGTCCGCCGCCGGGGCGGCCTGCTTGCGGTCCTGGACTGCTGTCTGAACCTTGCCCTGCGACTGGCGCGCGGGCTCGCCGGTGACGGCAGCTGGCGCGCCCTGGGCCAGCTTCTGCCTGTAGGCGCCAAAGTCAGCGCTGTGCGCGGCAATCACCTCGCGCGCTTCGGCTGGAGCGATCGCCTTGAGCGCATCTGCGCCGGGCACCGCAAGCACCACGCCAGCCCGCAGACGATTCATGTTGCTCGACATGAACGCGTCCGGATTGGCGCGAAACAAGCCGACGAGCATCTGGTCGAGTTGCACACCCGGGCGCTGGGTGCGGTTCGCAATCCGGGACAGGGTATCGCCCGACCGAACCTGATACCGGTCTGCCTCTGCTGTGGCGACAGTCGGTCGCGTCGGGGCGACAGCTGGACGTGTGGTGGCAGGCGGTGTGGTCGGCGTTGCAGCCGCCGGCGCAGGTGCGGCCGCGGGTTCGGGCGTCGGGGCGGGTGCGGGAGCCATGGCCGGCGCAATCGGCGCCGGCGCCGCAGCCTGCGCCGAGGGAGCCACACGGCTGGGCGGATCGACAAGCAGCGTGAACTCGCGAACGAGCCGGCCCGTTGACCAGTTCAACTCGAGAATGACATCGACGAATGGCTCCTGTACCGCCCGGTTGCTGGTCACGCGAAGGTAGGGTCGACCGTCGGGACGCCTGAGCAGATCGACCTGGGCACCGGACAGCACCGCGTTGTAATCGACACCCGCTGCTCGATAGGTCTCTGGCGACGCCACCCTGACCGACAGCGTGGAGGACTCCTCGGCCGACATGCTGGAGATGTCGATCTCGGCCTTGAGGCTCTCGCCCAGCGCCGACTGCACGCTCAGGCGGCCCAGGCCCAATGCCTGGGCGTCGATGGTGGTGGTTCCCAGGGCAGCGGCAGCAGCCACGGCCAGGGCGGTACGGGCGGTGAGGATCGAGCGTGTTTTCAAGGCGACTCCACGATGGCTTCGGCAGGCTGGGTCGGCCCGCCGCCAGGGGCATGTTCGGGTTTGGGGCTTCACGCCTGGCGCGGAGCCAATTTGCCCGAAACCACAATAGCATCAAGCATATAGGCTGACAAGCTCATCCAAAGCCTGATGTTTTGCCAAAAACTCGTCGCCTGTAGCGACTGGTTGCCAAATGTTGCCACGCGACAACGTCCGGCACCCTGTTCGCGTCACGTCCGGCGAGGTATCACTTCTCGAGCAGGATGCGCAGCATGCGGCGCAACGGTTCGGCTGCGCCCCACAGCAGCTGATCGCCGATCGTGAACGCGCCGAGGTACTCAGGTCCCATGGCCATCTTGCGCAGCCGGCCCACCGGTATGCCCAGCGTACCGGTGACCGCCACCGGTGTCAGGTCGCGGATCGTCGCTTCGCGGGTGTTGGGCACCACCTTCACCCAGGGGTTGTCGGCGGCGATCATGGCCTCGACGTCGGCCAGTGGTACATCCTTCTTCAGCTTGAAGGTCAGCGCCTGCGAGTGGCAGCGCATCGCGCCGATGCGCACGCAGAAGCCGTCGACAGGCACCGCGGCCGTGCCAAAGCCCTCACCCTGGCCGAGGATCTTGTTGGTCTCGGCCATGCCCTTCCACTCTTCGCGGCTGACGCCGTTGCCCAGGTCCTTGTCGATCCACGGGATCAACGAGCCGCCCAGCGGCACGCCGAAGTTGGCCTTTTCGGCGTCGTCCAGCGAGCGCTGCTTCTCGATCACCCGGCGGTCGATCTCGAGGATCGCGCTCATGGGGTCGGCCAGGAGATCCCTGACCTCGTGGTTGAGCGTGCCCATCTGAGTGAGCAGCTCGCGCATGTGCTGCGCACCGCCGCCCGAGGCCGCCTGGTAGGTCTGCGTGCTCATCCATTCGACCAGGCCCGCCTTGTACAGCGCACCCACGCCCATCAGCATGCAGCTGACGGTGCAATTGCCGCCGATCCAGTTGCGGCCGCCCTTGGCCAGTGCGCTCTGGATGACCGGCATGTTCACCGGGTCGAGGATGATGACGGCATCGTCCTTCATGCGCAGCGTCGAGGCGGCATCGATCCAGTGGCCGTTCCAGCCCGCCGCACGCAACTTGGGAAAGACCTCGGTGGTGTAGTCCCCACCCTGCGCGGTGACGATGATGTCGCAGCGCTCGAGTTGCGCGATGTCGAACGCGTCCATCAGTGCCGTCTCGTTCTTCGCCATGGCCGGGGCACGGCCGCCGGCATTGCTGGTGGAGAAGAACAGCGGCTCGAACAGGTCGAAGTCGCCCTCGGCCTGCATGCGATCCATCAGCACGGAACCAACCATTCCGCGCCAGCCAACCAATCCTACGAGTGCCATTTTCAGTACGCCTTTCCAGTTGCGCTCTGGACCCCTGTTCCCCGGCTCGTTTCGCCGGGGTCCAGGTGTGGGGGCGAGACGATTCCGAGCTGACTAGCTCTTGGTAATCGTCTTGGTAGTGATCAGGGCAGCCACGACGGCATCGCCCATTTCACGGGTGCCCACCTTCGTGGTGCCCTCGGACCAGATATCGCCGGTGCGGTAGCCGGCGGCCAGCACCGAACGC
This sequence comes from Burkholderiaceae bacterium, assembly GCA_013360485.1. Classification (GTDB taxonomy): domain Bacteria; phylum Pseudomonadota; class Gammaproteobacteria; order Burkholderiales; family Burkholderiaceae_C; genus Pseudaquabacterium. Next base: position 10,535 of record JABWBN010000081.1, read on the forward strand.
ACCGCGGACTCGATCCGGTCGGCGGCTTCGGGCTGGTTGAGGGTGTATCGAAGCATCATGGCAGCAGACAGGATTGTAGCCAGCGGGTTTGCGATTCCCTTGCCGGCGATGTCCGGCGCACTGCCGTGGCTGGGTTCGTACAGGCCTTTGTTCGCCTTGTCGAGCGAGGCCGAGGGCAGCATGCCGATCGAGCCGGTGAGCATCGCGGCCTCGTCCGACAGGATGTCGCCGAACATGTTGCCGGTGACCACGACGTCGAACTTCTTCGGCGCCTTGACCAATTGCATCGCGGCGTTGTCGACATACATGTGCTCGAGTTCGACGTCTGGATACTGCGCATGCACCTCGGTGACGACGTCCTTCCAGAACTGGAAGGTCTCGAGCACGTTGGCCTTGTCGACGCTGGTGACCTTCCTGCCGCGCTTGCGTGCGGCCTGGAACGCGACATGGGCGATGCGCTCGATCTCGGGCTTCGAGTAGCGCATGGTGTCGAAGGCTTCCTCGGCCCCGGGGAAGTGGCCGTCCACCGCTGTGCGGCGGCCGCGCGGCTGGCCGAAGTAGATGTCGCCGGTGAGCTCACGGATGATGAGGATGTCCAGCCCGGCCACCAGTTCGGGCTTGAGCGACGACGCATGCATGAGCTGCTCGTAGCAGATCGCCGGCCGCAGGTTGGCGAACAAGCCCAAGTGCTTGCGCAGTCCGAGGATGGCCTGCTCGGGGCGCAGCGGGCGGACGAGCTTGTCGTACTTCCAGTCGCCAACGGCGCCAAACAGCACGGCGTCGGCCGCCTTGGCAAGGCTCAGCGTCGAGTCGGGCAGCGGATGGCCGTGGGCATCGTAGGCCGCGCCGCCGACCAGCGCGTGTTCCATCTCGAATTTCAGGTCCAGGCATTGCAGCACCTTGACGGCTTCGGCCACGATCTCAGTGCCGATGCCGTCGCCGGGCAGGATGGCGATCTTCATGGTGGAGGGTCCTCGTCGGGGTCGGTTCACAACATGCGCTGGGCGAGCCACGGCATGCGCGCCAGACGCTCGGCCTCGTAGGCCTTGATCTTGTCGGCATGGCGCAGCGTCAGGCCGATGTCGTCGAATCCGTTCATCAGGCAGTACTTGCGGAACGGTTGCACTTCGAAGGCGATCGAGCTGCCGTCGGGCTTGACGATCGCCTGGGCGCCGAGATCGATGGTCAAGCTGTAGCCGGGGAAGGCGGCCACATCGTCGAACAGCCCCGCCACCACCGACTCCGGCAGCACGATGGGCAGCAGGCCGTTCTTGAAGCAGTTGTTGAAGAAGATGTCGGCATAGCTCGGCGCGATCAGCGCGCGAAAGCCGTACTGCTCCAGCGCCCAGGGCGCGTGCTCGCGGCTGGAGCCGCAGCCGAAGTTCTTGCGTGCCAGCAGGATCGAGGCGCCCCGGTAGCGCGGCTGGTTCAGCACGAAGTCCGGGTTCGGCTTGCGCGCAGCCGGGTCCTGGCCCGGCTCGCCGTGGTCGAGGTAGCGCCACTCGTCGAACAGGTTGGGCCCGAAGCCCGAGCGGTGTATGGATTTCAGGAACTGCTTCGGGATGATCGCGTCGGTGTCGACGTTGGCCCGGTCCATCGGCGCGACGAGGCCCTGGTGCACGGTGAAGGCTTGCATCTCGGGTTCCTCGTTCAGGCGATGCGGCGCACGTCGACGAAATGGCCATTCAGTGCCGCGGCGGCCGCCATCGCCGGACTGACCAGGTGCGTGCGCCCGCCCGCACCCTGGCGGCCCTCGAAGTTGCGGTTGCTGGTGGAGGCGCAGCGCTCGCCCGGCTCGAGCCGGTCAGCGTTCATCGCCAGGCACATCGAACAGCCGGGCTCACGCCACTCGAAGCCGGCGGCCTTAAACACCTCGTGCAGGCCCTCGGCCTCGGCCTGGGCCTTGACCAGCCCCGAACCCGGCACCACCAGCGCCAGCTTGACGTTGGACGCCACCCGACCGCCAATCTTGCGCACGACAGCAGCAGCCTCGCGCATGTCCTCGATGCGGCTGTTGGTGCACGAGCCGATGAAGACCTTGTCGATGTGAACGTCGGCGATCGGCTTGTTCGGGGTGAGGCCCATGTAGGCCAGCGCGCGCTCGATCGCACCGCGCTTGACTTCATCGCGCTCCTTGTCCGGGTCGGGCACACGGTCGTCGATCGCGAGCACCATCTCCGGGCTGGTGCCCCAGGTCACCTGCGGCCGGATCTGCGCGGCATCGAGCTCGACCACGGCGTCGAAGTGCGCGCCGGCGTCGCTGTGCAGGGTGCGCCAGTGCGCGATGGCCTGTTCCAGCTCGACACCTTTGGGGGCGAACGGTCGGCCTTTGACGTAATCGATGGTGGTGTCGTCCACCGCCACCAGGCCGGCACGTGCGCCGGCCTCGATGGCCATGTTGCACACCGTCATGCGACCTTCCATGCTGAGCGCCCGGATCGCCGAGCCGCCGAACTCGATGGTGTAGCCGGTGCCGCCGGCCGTGCCGATGCGGCCGATGATCGCGAGCACGATGTCCTTGGCGCCGCAGCCGCGCGGCAGTTGGCCATCGACCTTGACGAGCATGTTCCGGGCCTTCTTGGCCAGCAGCGTCTGCGTGGCCATCACGTGCTCGACCTCGCTGGTGCCGATGCCGTGCGCCAGCGCGCCGAAGGCGCCGTGGGTACTGGTGTGGCTGTCGCCGCAGACCACCGTCATGCCGGGCAACGTGGCGCCCTGCTCCGGGCCGATCACGTGCACGATGCCCTGGCGCTTATCCAGGAACGGGAAGTACGCGGCGGCGCCGAACGCCGCGATGTTGGCGTCCAGCGTGGTGATCTGCTGCTTGCTGATCGGATCGGTGATCCCGTCGTAGCCACGCTCCCATCCGGTGGTGGGCGTGTTGTGGTCGGCAGTGGCCACGATGGAGCTCACGCGCCACAGCGGCCGCTTGGCCAGGCGCAGGCCCTCGAAGGCCTGCGGGCTGGTGACTTCATGCACCAGGTGGCGGTCGATGTAGAGCACGGCGGTGCCGTCTTCCTCGGTGTGGACGACATGGTCATCCCAGAGCTTGTCGTAGAGCGTTCGGGCGGTCATCGCGGGTCACCTCTTGCGGGGTCGGGACAGTCGCACCGCACCGGTGGGTGCGGCGGGAGGGGAAGCGGCTCTCGTGTCGTGCGGCGGGCACAGCGTGTCGACGAAGCGCTGCACCACGGTGGGCAGCACCTCCTGTGGGCGTACCGCCAGCAGGTAATGGCGTTGCGCCCAGGGCTCCTGCAGTGCCAGCGGCACGACAGCGAAGACGCGGCTGGCGCGCTCGGCCACCATGGCCGGCAGCACAGCAACGCCAAGGCCGGACTCGACGAGCTGGGCGATGGCGTCGAAGCCATGCACCTGGATGCGCTCGTTGAGCGGGCGGCCCGAGGCCAGCGCGCGCTCGCGCATCAGCTCGTGCGCCGCGGCGCCCAGGTGCAGGCCGACGATGTCGAAATCGAGCAATGCATCGAACGGCACGGCTCGGCGCCTGGTCAGGACGTGGCCGCGAGGCACCAGCACGGCCAGCGTACCGTCGCGCCAGGGTCGGCAGGTCAGTTCGCTTTCGTGCTGCGGCGGCACGAACAGGCCCACGTCGGCCCGGCCGGTGGCCACCGCAGCCTGAACCTCGGCGCTGGTGAGTTCCTCGACACTCAGGCGCACGCCTGGATGGGCGCGGGCGAACACGGCCAGGTCGGCGGGCAGGCACTCGGCGATCGCGCTGGCGTTGGCGGCGATGCGCAGGTGACCCTTCACGCCGCGCGAGAACTCGACCACCTCGCTCTCCAGCGCGTGCAGCGACGCCTGCAGCGAGCGGATGTGGCGCACCAATGCCCGCCCAGCCTCGGTCGGCTC
>JABWBN010000082.1 GCA_013360485.1 Burkholderiaceae bacterium
CCGGCTGCAGCACGGTGTCGGCCCGGGGGCCGGCCACCACGGCGCCCACGGGCACGCCCGAGCCCAGGCCCTTGGCCAGCGGCATGACGTCGGGCACGATGCCCGCCCACTGGTGGGCGAACCACTTGCCGGTGCGGCCCACGCCGCACTGCACTTCGTCGAGCATCAGCAGCCAGTCGTGCTCGTCGCACACGGCGCGCAGCTCGCGCAGCACCTCCAGCCGGGTCGGGTTGATGCCGCCCTCGCCCTGGATCGTCTCCAGGAAGATGGCCACGACGTCGGGGTTGCGCCGTGCCTCCTCGCGCGCGCGGGCGATGTCGTTCAGCGGCAGCCGCACGAAGCCCTCGACCAGCGGCTCGAAGCCCTTCTGGACCTTGGGGTTGCCGGTGGCCGACAGCGTGGCGATGGAGCGGCCGTGGAAGGCGTTGTCGTAGACGATGACCTGCGGACGCGCAATGCCGCGGTCGTGGCCGAACTTGCGGGCGATCTTGAGCGCGCCCTCGTTGGCCTCCAGGCCCGAGTTGCAGAAGAACACCGACTGCAGGCCGGAGATCTCGCACAGCTTGTCGGCCAGGGCCTCCTGCAGCGGCATCTGGTAGTAGTTGCAGCAGTGGATGAGCTGCGCCACCTGTTCCTGCAGCGCCGGCACCAGCTTCGGGTGGGCGTGGCCCAGGGTGTTGACGGCGATGCCGGCCAGCGCGTCGAGGTACTCTCGTCCTTCGGTGTCCCAGACGCGGCAGCCTCGGCCATGCGACAGCGCGAAGGGCAGCCGGCCGTAGGTGTTCATCACGTGGGAAGTCATCGAAGTGCTCCGTCAGGGGTGAGAAAGGGCAGTGAGGACAATGCACAAGGCCGGCGGCAAGCTCCATGAGCGTTGCGCCGGCCCGCTGGGAAATCGATTCTAAGCAGAGCCCCTGTGCGCCACGCCGAAAAGCGTGGAGGAAGTGGCCATCGGGTCCGGCTCGGATGCTGCAGTGCAACACCAAGCGGGCACAATATCAGTTTTCCGTCTGGCAGGCGATGGTTGCACCGCGCTAGCCGGATACCACCGCACCGGCCGCACCCCGGGCCTGCCCGCGGTGTTTTGCGAACCACCGATCCGCATGTCCGCCGCCCAACCGCGCCAGTACACCATCCAGGGCATCACCCGCAGTGGCCGCACGTTCCGGCCCAGCGACTGGGCCGAGCGGCTGGCGGGCGCGCTGTCGAGCTTCCGCCCGGGCGGCACGCAGTCCGGCCCGGGCTCGCACATCGGCTACTCGCCCTATTGCGTGCCGCGGGTGATCGACGGCATCAAGTGCGTGATCGTCAACGAGGCGCTGCGCGGCATCGAGCCCATGGCCTGGGACTTTGTCATGAACTTCGCCCGCGACAACGAGCTCAAGGTGGTCGAGGTCACGCCGCCACAGGCTGGCTGAGGCTGGTCGACGAAGGCCGACGCGTTGTCCTGATGGCCATAGCGGTGTGCGCTCGCCGCCCTGGGCTGCGTCCGGGTATGGCCGATCTGTGACATGCGCGTGTCTGCAGACCGTGACACCCCGCCTACCGGGGAACGTCAGTTCGAAGACAGGGCCGCTCCGAGTCCGGCCTGATCTCGATCGACGCCGGAGCCCGGCCGTCGTGCGTCAGCAGCCGCTCCAGGTCGCGGCACTCCCCCTTGGTGCAAAGCTGCCAGCCGTCGCCGGTCGCGCCGGAGACGGCCAGATGCAACGCCGGCACCCGCAGGCCGGGGTGGTAGACCCACCAGCCCTGCTGCAGCACCGAACCCTCCGGCGGTTCCATGCCGGCGCCCGAGCCTCTGACACGGGCTTCCTCCAGCACGAGGGTCGACCCGTCGACGCGCCAGCGTTCGCGCCAATCGGTGCGCTCGACCGAGTGGGCCCAGCTCAGCGTGAAGCCCTGCAGGGCCAGTGTCACGGCCACCGCCGGGGTTGCCAGGCACAGACTCATCTGGCGGCGGCGCTCACCATGCGTCGGCGGCTGCCGAGCCAATGCAGCGCCACCGCCAGCGCCGACATCGCGAACCCGATCTCGTCGGTCAGCGGCAGGGCGGCGATCAGCATGATGGCCGCAGCCGCGGCCAACAGCCGCTCGGGCCAGCTCATCGGCGCGCGCAGGAAACCGATCACCGCCGCTCCCCACAGGCCGATGGCGATCATCGCCTTGAAGACGATGTAGGCGGCTGCCGGCACCAGACCCCAATCGGCCGCCAGCGTGCCGCCGGGCTGCAGCATCAAAGCCGGTGAGTAGACCGCCATGAACGGGATCACGAAGCCCGCGGCGGCCACCTTGATGGCCTGGATGCTGATCGCCAGCCCGCGCTCCTTGGCGATCGGAGCGGCGGCGAAGCATGCCAGGGCCACCGGCGGCGTGAGGTCGGCCAGGATGCCGAAGTAGAAGACGAACATGTGGCTGACCAGCAGCGGCACGCCCAGGGCCAGCAGGGCCGGCCCGGCGATGCTGGAGGTGATGATGTAGTTCGGAATCGTCGGGATGCCCATGCCCAGGACCAGGCAGGTGATCATGGTCAGGATGAGGGACAGGAACAGGCTGCGCTCGCCCACCGCGACGATGAACTGGCCGAACGTGTTGGCCGCACCGGTGAGCGTCATGGTGCCGATGACGATGCCGACGATGGCGCAGGCGATACCCACCGGAAGCGCGGTCTTGGCGCCCTCTGCCAGGCTGTCGCGGCACAGGGCCAGGGTTCGGCGCCCACCTTCGCGCAGTGCATTCACGGCGATCAGCGCGACGATGGCCAGCGTCAGCGCCCGCATGCCGAACTCGGCGAACGAGGCCGCCACCGCGCCCAGGCCGATCCAGAAGATCACCCGCAGCGCCATCGAGGGCAGCCCCAGCGCGACCGAGCCGCCGAGAATCAGCATCACCGTCAGTGCCAGCCCGACGGTGCCGGCGAAAAGCGGCGTGTAGCCCGAGAACAGCAGCACCACCAGCACGGCCAGCGGCAGGATCAGGAACCACTTCTCCTTGAGTGCGCGCAGCGGCGAGGGCAGTTCGTCCTTCGACAGCCCGGCCAGCCCGGCCCGGCCGGCCTCCAGGTGCACCATCCAGAAGGCCGAAAGAAAGTACAGGATCGCCGGTACGACGGCGGCCTGGACGACGGTGGCGTAGGGCACATCCAGCGTTTCGGCCATGATGAAGGCCACTGCCCCCATCACCGGCGGCATGATCTGCCCGCCCATCGAAGCCGTCGCCTCGACGCCGCCGGCAAACGCGGCCCGGTAGCCGAAGCGCTTCATCAGCGGGATCGTGAACTGGCCGGTGGTGACGACGTTGGCCACGCCGGAGCCGGAAATCGTGCCCATCAGGCCCGAGGAGACCACGGCCACCTTGGCCGGACCGCCGCGCTTGCCGCCGAACAGGCCCATCGCGACGTCGGTGAACAGGCCGATCATGCCGGCCTTCTCGAGAAAGGCGCCGAACAGGATGAAGAGGAAGATGTAGCTCGACGATACGTAGGTCGGGATGCCGTAGACACCCTCGGTGCCGAAGGCCATGTGGTCGATGACCTGCGCGAAGTCGTAGCCGCGGTGGTTCAGCGGTGCCGGCAGACGCTCGCCGAACAAGCAGTAGAGCAAGAAGGTACCGGCGATGATGGGCAGTGCCGGTCCCATCGCGCGCCAGGTGGCGGCAAACAGCAGCCCCAACACCAGTACACCCATCGTGATGTCGAGCGGGGTCGGGTCACCCGCCCGCAGGATCAGCGCGTCATACTCGATCCACTGGTAACTTGCAACCAGCGCGGCCACCAGGGCAGCGCCCCAGGCCAGCACCCGCGCCCACGTCGGATCCAGACGCGCCGAGGCCATCAGCGGAAACACCAGCGCCAGCAGGAAGCCCACGTGCACGGCCCGCACGATCTGGCTCGGCAGGTCCAGCACATGGGCGGCCGTCGCGATCTGGAAGGTCGCGAACGCGATCGCGATCCAGAACAGCACGCGCCCCTGCAGCCCGTGCGGGAATCCGCCGGCCAGGGGCTCGTGCTGCTGCAGCAGGGCGTCGCTGCCGTTCGCCTCGGCGGCACCAGGGGTTGAAGTCACGTTCGCGTTCAGCCCGGTTCTGAGGGTCCCGGCGCCCCGGCGGCACCGACGGCGCATGCCTCGGCCGAGTCGAGCGGCAACCGCGGATCCGGCTTCGCCGGTCCGCGGGTTGCGCCCCAACGGGGGGGAGGCGCCGAAGGCGCTTCGGGGGGGATCACTTCAGGATGCCCTGTTCCTTGTAGTAGCGCGCGGCACCCGGGTGCAACGGCAGCGGCATGCCGTCGATCGCGGTCTTCAGAGAGATCGCGCTGGCGGCCTTGTGGGCCGCGACCATCTGTGGGAGGTTCTCGAACATCTGCTTGGTCATTTGATAGACCGTCTCGTCGGACACACCGGCGTGGGTGACGAGGAAGTTGACCACCGCCAGCGTGGGCACGTCGGCGGTCTGGCCGGTGTAGGTGTTGGCCGGGATCGTGGCGGCGACAAAGGGCGCGCCGAGCTTCTTGGCGACGTCGGGGGCCACTGCCACCATCGTGATCGGCAGTGAACTGGAGAGGTCGCGGATGCTGGCCACGCCCAGGCCGGCCGACTGCAGCGTGGCGTCGAGCTGTCGGTTCTTCATCAACTCGACCGACTCGCCGAACGGCAGGTACTCGGTCTTGCCGAGGTCCTTGTAGCTCATGCCCATGGCCTCGAAGATGCGGCGGGCGTTGACCTCGGTGCCCGACTTCGGGGCGCCGACCGACAGGCTCTTGCCCTTGAGGTCGGCAAAGGTCTTCACGCCGCTGCCCTGCGAAGCCACGATCTGGATCACGTTGGGGTAGACCGCGGCGACGCCGCGCAGCTTGTCGAGCTTGGCCGGGAACCCGACCTCCGCGTCGCCTTCCCACGCGGACTTGACAGAGTCGCCGAGCGCCAGCGCGATTTCGCCCTTGCCCTTCTGCAGCAGGTTGAGGTTCTCGACCGAGGCCTTGGTGGACTGCACCTGGGTGCGCGTGCCGGGGATCTTGTCGGCGTAGATCTTGCCCAGTGCCACGCCCAGCGGGTAGTACACGCCGCTGGTGCCGCCGGTCAGCACGTTGATGAACTGGTCCGCCTGCGCGGCCATCGGGGCCAGCAGCGCGCCGCCGGCCAGGGCCAGGGCGGCGACGAGCTTGCGGCGTTGGGGCATCGTGGGGGTCATGGGCGCTTCCGTGAGTGGGTGGGATCAGGACTGTGCGCGGCGGGTCCGGTCCGGGCGCGCGCACCTCCTGACGGCCATCTTACGGGAGCGCGGTCGGCTGGTCCCTAAGCAAAAACCGTAACGCTGGCCAGCCCCGCACGTCGTGGCCTCACTTGCCGCCGGCCTGAGCGAGCTGGCCCTTGAGGTCGTGCGCGCGCTTGACGATGTACTGGCGGATCAGCTCCATGTCCTCGGGCTTGAGCACGCTGGCGAAGTTGGGCATGCCGCGGTTCAGGCGCGAGCCCGAGACCACGGCAACGTACTGCTCGTGCTTCTTGGGCGTCATGTAGCGCAGGTCAGGGTAGACGCTGCCGCTGACCGCGTTCAAGCCGTGGCAGGAGCCGCAGAAGCCGTTGAACATCGTGCGCGCGGTCTTGAGTTGGTCGGCCGAGGCGGTGACTTCACGCAGCGGCGGCAGCCCCTGCGGTGCCTGCTTGGGCGGCGGCAGCTTGCCGCGGGCCCCCAGCTTGAAGGTGACCACGCGCGCCTCGGCCTGCACCCGGGTGGAATGCGACAGCGGCCCCGCTACGCCCGGAAAGGCGCCGCCCCAGCCCACCATGAAGGTGACGTACTGCTCGCCGCCCACCTCGTAGGTGACGGGTGCGGCCATGGCGCCGGAATTCACGCGGGCGTCCCACAGCTTCTTGCCCGTGTCGGCCGCATAGGCCACGGCGCGGCCGTCGGCCGTGCCCTGGAACACCAGGTTGCCGGCCGTGCTGAGCGTGCCGCCGTTCCAGGGCGCGGTGTACTCCTGAGTCCACGCTGGCGCCTGCTTGACCGGATCCCAGGCGATCAGCCGGCCCTTCCAGGCGCTGCGGATCTCGGCCTCGACCTTCGGGTCCTCGGGCAGGTCCGGCACCTCGACGCCGAGGTTCACCACCGACTTGTGCGGGATGAACAGCGGTTGCTTCTGAGCCTCCAGGCCGGCCACGCTCTCCTGCGCCGGCAGGTAGACCAGGCCCGTCTTGGGGTTGAACGACATCGGCTGCCAGTTGTGCGCGCCCAGGAAGCTGGGAATCACGACCTTGGGGCCGGTGAGGTAGTTCACGTCGGCACTCACCACGGGTCGGCCGGTGGCCAGGTCGACGTGCGTGGCCCAGTTGATGGGCACGAAGTTCTTGGCCGACAGCAGCTTGCCGTTGGTGCGGTCGAGCACGTAGAAGAAGCCGTTCTTGGGCGCCTGCATCAGCACCTTGCGTGGCGCGCCGTCGATGGCGATGTCGGCCAGGACGATGTGCTGCGTGGCGGTGTAGTCCCACATGTCCGACGGCGTGGTCTGGTAGTGCCAGACGTACTCGCCGGTGTCGGGCCGCAGCGCGACGATGGACGACAGGAACAGGTTGTCGCCTTTGCCCTCGCTGCGGAACTGGTGGTTCCAGGGCGAGCCGTTGCCGGTGCCGATGTAAAGCAGGTCCAGCTCGGGGTCGTAGGCCATCGAATCCCACACCGTGCCGCCGCCGCCCCACTTCACCCAGTTGTTGCCGCTCCAGGTCTTGAGCGCGATCTCCATCGCCTTGTCTTCGGGTGGCAGGGCGGGGTCGCCGGGCACGGTGTAGAAGCGCCAGGCCTGCTTGCCGGTCTCGGCGTCATAGGCCGTGATGTAGCCGCGCACGCCGAACTCGGCGCCGCCGTTGCCGATCAGCACCTTGCCCTTGACGATGCGCGGCGCGCCGGTGACGGTGTAGCTCTTCTTGCGGTCGAGGATGGTGTCCACGCTCCAGGCGACCTTGCCGGTCTTGGCATCGAGCGCGATCAGGCGGCCGTCGAAGCTGCCGACGTAGACCTTGCCCTTCCACACCGCGACGCCGCGGTTGACGGTGTCGCAGCAGCCCTGGCCGAGGTTCTCGCCGGGAACCTTGGGGTCGAAGGTCCACAGTCGCTTGCCGGTGCGCGCATCGAGCGCGTAGACGATGCTCCAGGCGCCGGTGGTGTACATCACGCCGTCGACGACGATGGGCGTGGCCTCGACACCGCGGTCCACGTCGAGCTTGACCGTCCAGGCCAGGCCCAGCCGGCCGACGTTGCCGGCGTCGATCCTGGCCAGCGGCGAGTGCCGCTGCTCGTCGTAGGTGCGCCCGTGGCTCATCCAGTTGCCGGGCTCCTGGTCGGCCGCACGAATGCGCGCGCCGTCGACATCGGCCGGCGCCTTCGGTGTCGCAGCAGCAGCAGTGCACAGCGTCGCCAGGGACAGCGACAGGATCGTTCGCGTCAACGTCATCATCGTCTCCTCGTCGTAGGTCGTCAGATGCTCATGCCGCCGTCGACGACGAGCGTCGTTCCGGTGGTGTAGCTCGATTGCGCGCTGGCCAGGTAGAGCACCGACTGCGCGATTTCGTCGGGCCGGCCGTGGCGCGCCAGCGGAGTCTGCTCGTCGAAGAAGGCCGCGCCGTCGCGTTGGATCAAGCGCGCGAGGTCGGCCTCCACCGCATGCTGGAAGGCGTTGTCGATCGGCCCGGGGTGGATGGTGTTCACGCGGATGCGCCGCGGCGCCAGTTCCTTGGCCAGGCAGCGCATCAGCCCGATCTGCGCGTGCTTGGCGGTGATGTAGGCGTACACGCCGGGGTCGCCGCGCAGGCCGGCCACGCTGGAGGTGATGACGATGCTGCCGCCGTCGTTCATCTGCGGCACGGCGGCGCGGCACATCAGGAAGGCACCCTTGACGTGCACCGCCTGAACGGCGTCGAACACGTCTTCGGGGTACTCGTGGATGGGCGCGACGACGCCGAAGTTGCCGGCGTTGCTGAACAGCACATCGATGCGGCCCAGCTGCGCAACGGTGGCCGCAACCAGCGCCTGGACGCTGGCGCGCTGTGCGACGTCGGTGGGCAGCGCCACGGCTGCGTCGCCGAGCTCGGTGCGCGCGGCCTCCAACCGCTGCGCATCGACATCGGCCAGCATCACGCGCGCGCCCTCGGTCACGAACAGCCGCGCCGTGGCCAGCCCGATGCTGCCGCCACCGCCGGTGACGAGGCAGACCTTGCCCTGCAGTGCCCCCATGAACCTCCTCCTTGCTCGCATGGCGAGCCGCGGCGTGGCGGCCGCGGCCATGCCGGGAGCGTAGGAGTGCAGGTGCCGGGCGGCTTGCCTGCGCGTGCCAGCGACTTGGGCTGCCGTGCCTGGGCGCAGTACTGGTGGCCGGGGCGTGGCTCAGCGCGGACGGTGTCGCCACTCCCGCGGCGCCATGCCGTAGCGCGCCTTGAAGCTGCGCGAGAAGTGCGCACTGTCCTTGAACCCCCAGCGCAGGGCAATCTGCGTCACGCTCTCGTGCTGCCAGGCGGGCGTGGACAGCGCCTCTGCGCAGCAGGCCAGGCGGCGTTCGCGCAGGTACGTGCCCAGCGTCGTGTCGCGCGCCTCGAACAGGCGGTACAGCGAGCGCACCGACACCGCGCAGGAGCGGGCGATGTCCTGCGGGTCGAGGTCTTCGTCCAGGCGTTCGTCGATGTAGGCCGCCACCCGTGCCCAATCGCGTGCGCGGCCTCCCGCGTGCTCGCTGTCGTCGGCCAGTGGTGCCAGCAGCGCCAGCAGGGCATCGGTGAGCGCGCCGCCCTCGCGTTCACCGAACAGCTCGTGCCTGGCGGCGATCTGCTCGACGAAACCGCCAAGCACCGTGCCCATCGGGCTGGCTGCGGCCAGGGTGCGGGCCAATTGCGGGCGCGGCGATCGCAGCCGCCGCTCGAGGGCTTCGCACGGCAGGTGCACCGACACATGCTGGGTATCGGCCAGGTAGACGAACTCGCTGGGCAGGCGCGAGTCGATGAGCGCGAGGTCGCCCGTGTCCAGCATCGCCTGGCGACCCTGCTGCGACAGCACCGAGCGGCCCTGTCGCTGGTAGATCAGGAAGTAGTACAGGCCGTCCTCGGCGCGCGTGTCGTGGCCCGTCTTGGCCAGCGAATGGGCGTTGGTGGCCACCTGTGCGAACTCGAGCCCCGGCCGGCGATGCAGCGCGATGTGGCCTGCGAAGTCGTCCAGGTACCGCGGTGCACGCGACTCGAAGCGGCCGCAGATCGCGCGCACGTCGTGGCACCACTGTTCATAGCCGTCACGGCCGCGCGTGACGCTGCGCATCGCTTGCATCAAGAGGCTCCCGCACTGCACGCATGCCGGCAGCGCAACCCGTTCTTATACGGCGCACCGGCCATCGCCGGACCTAGGGATCGCCACGGGTCGGCAACGATTCCGAGGGGAAACCCGCAGCGTCACCGGCAAACCGCTGGCAGCGCGAGTCAAGCACGCGCGGCAGGCGGCCCGTAGGCTAGCACCATCGATCGAACCTGGAGGAGACGACCATGACGCGATTGCACCTGCCGCCCTTCATGGCCCGGCCGCTGGCCGTGGCCGCGGTGTTCGCCACTGCGGTGGCCAGTCTGCCGGCTGCCGCAGACACCATCCGCATCGGCTACATCAGCCCGCTGACCGGCTCGCACGCCGAGTTCTCCGAGAGCGACCCGTACGTGCTCGGTCGCATGAAGGCCCTGCTCAAGGGCGGGCTGACGATCGCGGGCAAGAAGTACGACGTCGAGATCATCGAGAAGGACAGCCAGTCCAGCACCGATCGCGCCGGTGCGCTGGCCGCGCAGCTCATCACCAAGAACAAGGTCGACCTGCTGCTGATCCAGGACTCGCTGAGCTCGATCACCGCCGCCGACCAGGCCGAGCTCAACGGCGTGCCGGCGGTCTCGACCATGATGCCCTGGCAGGCCTGGATGTTCCCGCGCAAGGGCGATCCGAAGGTCGGCTTCGAGTGGAGTTACCACTTCTTCTGGGGTCTGGAGGACGTGGTCGGGGCCTACAAGGAGATCTGGGCTTCGGTGAAGACGAACAAGAAGATCGGCGGCATCTACTCGGCCGACCCCGGTGGCGAGGCCTTCGGCAGCGAGGAGTTCGGCGTGCCGGCGCTGGCCAAGCAGATCGGCTATGGGCACGTCTCGACTGGCAAGTTCCAGGAAGGCGTGGCCGACTTCTCGCCGCAGATCGGCAAGTTCAAGACCGAGGGCGTCGAGATCGTCAGCGGGCACGCCCACGTGCCGGACTTCACCACCTTCTGGTCGCAGTCGGCGCAGCAGAAGTTCCAGCCCAAGGTGGTGACGGTGGCCGCGGCGCTGCTGTTCCCGGCCGGGCTGAACGCCCAGGGTGCGCGCGGCGACGGCCTCACCACCGAGGTCTGGTGGACGCCGGGCTTCCCCTACAAGTCGTCGCTCACCGGGCAGACGGCCCGCCAGCTGGCCGAGGACTACGAGAAGGCCACCAACCGCCAATGGACCCAGCCACTGGGCTACGCCCATGCCATCTGGGAGGTGGGCATCGAAGCGCTCAAGCGTGCAAAGAATCCCCACGACCGCAAGGCGGTGCGCGATGCGCTCAAGACGATGAAGTTCGACACCATCGTCGGCAGCGTCAACTGGGCCGACACGCCGATCAAGAACGTCGCCAAGACGGCGGTGCTCGGCGGTCAGTGGCGCATGGGCAAGGCCGTGGGGTCGAAGCACAAGTACGAGTTGCTGATCACCAACAACGGCAGTGCACCGCACATCCCGGTGCAGTCACCGGTCAAACTGCTCGGGGAACTCTGAACCTCGCCACATGCTCGCGATCGAAGGCCTGGGCAAGCGCTATGGCCGCCTGCAAGTCATCGACGACTTCACGCTCGCCCTGGGCGAGCGCGAGGTTGTCGGCATCATCGGCCCCAACGGTGCGGGCAAGACGACGCTGTTCTCGCTGATCGCAGGTCAGATCGCGCCCGACGCCGGGCGCATCGCCTGGCGCGGGCACGACATCACCACCATGCCGCCCGAACGGCGCTGCGCCGCGGGCATCGGCCGCACCTTCCAGGTGCCGCGTCCTTTTCACGGCATGAGCGTGTTCGAGACGGCGCTGGTCGCGGCGCGCTTTGGGGCCGGAATGCGTGGCCGAGAGGCGCTCGACTGCGCCGCCGATGCGATCGAACAGAGCGGGCTGGCGGCGCGGCGCGATACGCCCTGCGCCGAGCTGACACTGCTTGACCGCAAGCGCCTGGAACTCACCCGGGCGCTGGCCACCCGCCCGCAGTTGCTGCTGCTCGACGAGATCGGCGGCGGCCTCACCGACCGCGAGATCGATGCACTGCTGCAGATCCTGGCCGGCGTGCGCGCGCGCGGCGTGGCCATCGTCTGGATCGAGCACATCGTGCGCGCGCTCACGGCTTTCGTCGAGCGGCTGGTGGTCATCGACGCCGGGCGCAAGCTCGCCGATGGCGCGCCGGCCGACGTGATGGCCGACCCGCGGGTGCATGCCATCTACATGGGACTGGACGCAGCGGAGGCCACCGATGCCGCTGCTTGAGATCGATCGCGTCGAGGCCGGTTACGGCGCCATACGCGCGCTGTTCGGTGTCAGCCTCGCCCTGGAGGCCGGGCGCACGCTGGCGCTGATCGGGGCCAACGGCGCGGGCAAGTCGACGCTGTTGCGTGCCATCACCGGGCTCACGGCGCCCGGCGCCGGACGGGTGCGTTTCGACGGCGCGGACCTCACCGGCATGCCGGCACACGCCATCGCCGCGCGCGGTATCGCCCTGGTGCCCGAGGGGCGGCGCCTGTTCGCCTCGCTGACTGTGGAAGAGAACCTGCTCATGGGCGCCAGCGCCGCCCGCGCCGGGCCCTGGAACCTGCAAACCGTCTACGCGCTGTTCCCGGACCTGGTGGCACGGCGGCAGCACGGCGCCACCATGCTTTCGGGCGGCCAGCAGCAGATGGTGGCCATCGGCCGTGCGCTGATGGCCAACCCGCGCCTG
The DNA here is from genome assembly GCA_013360485.1 of Burkholderiaceae bacterium. GTDB lineage: Bacteria > Pseudomonadota > Gammaproteobacteria > Burkholderiales > Burkholderiaceae_C > Pseudaquabacterium. Next base: position 11,990 of record JABWBN010000082.1, read on the forward strand.
CTGCTGTGCGACGAGCTCTCGCTGGGCCTGGCGCCGGTGGTGGTGCGTGGCCTGTATGGCGCGCTGGCGCAGGTCAGCGCGCAGGGTGTGGCGCTGGTCGTGGTCGAGCAGGACATCGGCCAGGCGCTGGCTGCCAGCGACGACTGGCTGTGCCTGCGCGAGGGCGAGGTGGTGCTGGCCGGCACGCGCGGGCAGGCCGACCGCGGCGCCATCGCCAGGGCCTACTTCGGCAGCGAGGCCGCATGAACGCCCTCGCCGATACCCTGGTGCAGGGGCTGCTGCTGGGCGGCCACTTCGCGCTGTCGGGACTGGGGCTTGCGCTGGCCTTCGGCATCATGCGCATCGTCAACATCGCCCACGGTGACCTGCTCGTCGTCGCCGCCTACCTGGGCGTGGCGCTGGTGCGGCTGACGCCGTTGTCGCCGCTGGCGGCGGTGCTGGTGATCGTGCCGGCGATGTCGGTACTGGGCTGGCTGCTGCAGCGCGCGCTATTCAACCGACTCGTCGGCCAGGGCGACCTGGCGCCGATGCTGGTGACCTTCGGGCTTTCGATCATCGTCCACAACGCGCTGCAGGAACTGTTCTCGGCCGACTTCCAGACGCTCGATGCCGGCGCCGCACGCACCGCCAGCGTCGAGGCTGCGGGCATGCACCTGGGGCTGCTGCCGTTGGCCACGTTGGCGCTGGCGGCTCTGGTCTATGCCGGTGTGCATGCGCTGATGCGCCACACGCGCTTTGGCCGCGTCGTGCGCGCGACGGTGGACGACCCCGAGGTCGCGGCGCTCATGGGCATCGATGCGCGGCGCGTCTATGCCGCCGGCATGGCGCTGGCGCTGGGCATCGCCGGGCTGGCCGGCTGGCTATACGGCATCAAGTCGTCGTTCAATCCGCTGACCGGCGGCAACGAACTGCTGTTTGCCTTCGAGGCGGTGATCATCGGCGGCCTGGGGTCGATCTGGGGCAGCTTCGCCGGTGGCCTGGTGCTGGGCATCGCCCACGTCGCCGGCACGCAGGTGGACGCCGGCTGGGGCGCGTTCGCAGGGCATGTCGCCTTCTTCGGCTTCCTGTTCCTGCGCCCGGGCGGCCTGCTTGCACGTGGAGGTAGCGGCCATGGCTGAGCTGCGGCTCGAGCGCCCGCTGGGCGGTGCGGCTGGGTTGCTCGTCTTCGGCGCTGCGGCAGCGGCGGCGCCGTGGTTCGTCGAGGGCAGCACACTGCAGCTCGCGGTCGAGGTCTGCGTGATGATCGCCATGGCGCAGGCCTGGAACCTGCTGGCGGGCTACACCGGCTTCGTCTCGGTCGGCCAGCAGGCGTTCATCGGACTGGGCGCTTATGCGCTGTTCGCAGCGGCCGTGCATGGCGGCATCAACCCCTTCCTTGCCGTGCCCCTGGGCGGTCTGGTGGCCGCGGGCATCGGCATGCTGGCCGCGCCGGCGCTGTTTCGCCTGCGCGGGCCACACTTCGCCATCGGCACCTGGGTGCTGGCCGAGCTGTTTCGCATCGCCTTCACGCACAGCGCCTGGTTCGGCGGCGCCAGCGGCCTGACGCTGGCGCGCGTGCTGCGCGGCGTCAACCCCGAAACCCGCGTGCAGCTGACCTACTGGCTGGCGCTGGCGCTGGCGTTGGGCACCACCCTGGCGTTGTTCGCGCTGCTGCGCTCGCCCTGGGGGCTGGCGCTGCGCACGGTGCGCGACAACGAGGCCAGCGCGCAGAGCGTGGGCGTGGACGTGGCGCGGGTGAAGCGCCGCGTGTTCGTGGTCGCGGCCTTCATCACGGGCTGCGCCGGCGCCGTGAGCTACCTGCAGACCATGTTCGTGACCAGCAACGCCGCCTTCACGGTCGAGTGGTCGGCGCTCATCATTTTCGTCGTCATCATCGGCGGCCTGGGCACCCTCGAAGGGCCCATCCTCGGCACGTTGATCTACTTCGCCCTGCGCGAAGCGCTCGCCGACTACGGCACCTGGTACGTCATCGCCCTGGGCGCCTTCGCCATCGCCGTGATGATGATCGCCCCCGAAGGCCTGTGGGGCCGCCTGGCTCGGGCGACGGGCTGGCGGCTGTTTCCGTCGACGCTGCGGTTGCGGCGTTGAGGGTGCAGCGGGGCCGGTGGCTGCAATGCCAGCGACACTCGCGGCCACTCAGCCGCTGACGAGCCTCGGCAGCATGTCGGCTGCGCTGCCGCGCAGGTGGATGTCGGCGCGCGCGCTCTGCGTGCTCGGTTCGGGGTTGACCTCGATGACGCGGGCACCGTTGGACTGCGCCTGGCCCACCAGCGACGCCGCTGGCTCGACGACGCCGGAGGTGCCCACGACGAGCAGCACGTCGGCGTCGCGCACCGGCTGCAGCGCCTGCTGCCAGATGTCCTGCGGCAGCGAC
>JABWBN010000083.1 GCA_013360485.1 Burkholderiaceae bacterium
TCGTGACCGACACGGTTAAACTCTGAACACCACGCTGGCGCGCACAGAACACCGGTCACGTTCGTCGGTATGAGCGGTCACGATCGTCGGAATGCGCAGCCAGGTATCTGGGAATCCATCGTTCAAGCCGTAGCGCGCGCCTTTGATGGGATGCCAAGAGGGAATATGGCGGCAAAACGAGGAAGGTGATGAAGAAAGTGGAGGATGGGCTGCGGGCCTCACTGACCAGGTGTGTCAGGCGTACGCCACGGCCTTCCTCTACGCGGTCGTTCAGGCCTGAGCTTGCGCGTGCTGCCACGCGATGTATTCCGAACGACGCAGCCGGTAGCGGGCGATGCTGCCTTCGTGCAGTTGCTGCAGCGCTGCCGTGAGCAGATCGCCGAATGCCGTTTGGTCGGCTTGGGCGGCGTGATCCTGTGTCACCTCGGCAATGACCGCAGGGGTGGGGTGTCGCAGTCCCTTGACGATTGCCTGCACCGCCAGAATCAGCGCCTCCCGGTACTTGATCTTCAGCGGGTCGGGTTCGACCATCTTTTGCGCGATGGCCAGATAGCGCTGGCAGGAGCGTTCATAGGCCCAGATGAACACCTCGCGCAGCAACGCGATCCGATTGAGTTCATAAACCCCCAGCGTCCCTTCGATATAGGCGTGCTCAGGCACATCGATGAATGACAGTGGGCAAAGGTTGTGCTTGAAAAGCGGGATGTTGGCGCCAATGCGCGAGACGCGCTTGTTCACATCTTCAAACGGCTGCAGGTAGGGCAACTGCACCATCAGGAAGAAGGCTTGCTCGAACGGATCGGGGATCGCACCCGCCTTGGCCAGCAGCAGCGTGAAACAGTCCTCAATCACCTGCGGCAGCGCCAGCGGGTGAAACACGGTGCCCGAGATATCCACTGGCCGGCGACGCAAGCGGCCACAGGCCTGCGGGTCACGCATCAAGTCCTGCGACAGCACCGCGTGCAGGTTCTTGAAGGTGAAGGCGTCAAAGCCGACCTCATCGGCGTCCTCGATCAACATCTCGATGGCAGCCTTGTGATTCAGGATCATCTGCGTTTCGATGGCGTCCTTGCCCTTGGCAACCTGGCCGAACTCGATCAGGTTCTGGGTATCGAGCCGGCTATAGGTGTTGCCCTCCAGCCTGGACGACGCCCACGACAGGTCGACCAGCAGTCGCCCCAGGATGTCCCGAGCATAGGTGCCTGCTGGCAGCTCATTGGCAGAGGTGCGCCCCATTTCGTGCAGCTGGCGTCGCAGCGACTCGGGCAAGTAGAAGGTCGTGCCGGGCTGATAGCTTTCCAGAAACTGGCGTTGGTAGCCGACCGGTCGGCGATGCATCAGCGGGCGTCGAACCTGATCGCGAATGGCCGCCCCTTCTGGTGACACTGGGACATAAAGCTCAGCCTCGGCCGTTGCCGTGGCGGGGAGTGTCATCGAAGCGCTGGCGGGTACAACGCTGGCGGAAATCAGTTTGTAGACCAAGGCGACGCTTTCGCCCTCGGTGCTTACGCGCTGCTCATCGATCAGCCTCTGCAGGCGACGTTGTAATGTGCGGCGGTTGGGCCTGTAACCCTGCCGCCGCGCGATCTCGGCTTCAATGGCGGCGATGCCGAGGCCGCTCGGATGCGCCGCAACGATGGATTCGATCAGTTCAAGTTCTTCGGTCAGCGTGGCTCTCGGCATTGGATTGGGCTCCTCGCGGTGAGTCTGTCACGCAATGTCGTGCAGGAGTGACAAAGCGCGACACCATTATGGCGCGCAATGTGTCGCGCTTCAAACCAACAGTCTTGTGTCTCGGCTCGAAGTGCTACGCGGGCGCGACACTTTGCCGCGCCTGACTCGTAGTCAGAACGGAAAGAACATCGGCACGCTCACCAACGCAATGATCGAATAAGTGAGGCTGACCGGTATCCCCACCCGCAGGAAATCCGCCAGCCGATACCGCCCGGGTGAAAACACCATGAGGTGAGTCTGGTACCCGAACGGGGAAAGGAAGCCCGCGCTGGGGCCGTCACACACGATGAGCACGAAGGGGGTGGGCTCGGCGTCAAGGGCTCGCGCGGCGGCCAGCGCAATCGGAAAACCCAGCGCGGCGGCGGCGTTGTTGGTGATGACCTCGGTGAGGAGCAAGGTGGTGAGATAGACCCCGATGAAGGCCCCCCAGACGCCATAGCCGTCGAAGACGTGTTGCAGGGTCTGGACGACGAGCCCGGCCGCGCCGCTGGTTTCGAGCACGCGCGCGATGCCGAGCGCCGAGCGCCGAGCGCCGAGCGCCGAGCGCCGAGCCAATGATGATGACGAGCTCGAAGGGGAAGCGGCGGCGGACCTCGGCAAGGCTCAATGAGTGTGATCACCCAGTTTGATGTTCCGATGATCACGGATCGCGATGGTCTGCAGAGGCAGCCCGTTGAAACAAGAACCACCACGCCTGCAAAGCCCTGTAGGAGCGGCGGCAGCCGCGAACACGGCGACCCGGCAACCGACGCATGCGCAGAACTCCACCGCCGCCTTCGCGCCTGCCGGCCTGCAAAGCGGTGTAGGAGCGGCGGCAGCCGCGAACACGGCGATCCGGCAACCGACGCGTGCGCAGAACTCCACCGCCGCCTTCGCGCCTGCCGGCGCTCCTACAACAACCACCACGCCTGCAAAGCCCTGTAGGAGCGGCGGCAGCCGCGAACACGGCGATCCGGCAACCGACGCGTCTCCACCGCCGCCGCACACGAGCCATCCCGGCCTTCTGCTAGACTCGCGCCTTCGTCCAGCGAGCCCCCTGATCGATGTCATACCGCATGCGTGGCGTCGCACGCCGTATCTATCACTGGCTGCCGATTCCGCTCACGCTGAAGTGGCAGTTGCGTGCGCGCCTCCATCCCCTGATCCATTCGATCCGGCAAGATGCGAGCCTGCGCGGGCTGGGACGAGGGCTGCATGCGCTGCTCGCCCGCAAGGCCGTAGCGCCCGGCGCCGACCCCGCGCACGAACGCGCGCTCGCTGACGTCCTTGGCGCGATCGGCCGGCATGCTGCCGTGCACGGCCCGGCCTTGCACTGGATGGCGCTGCCTTTCCTGTCGACCGGCGGTGCCGAGCAGGTGGCGCTCAATCTGTGCCGTGCGGTGCGGCATCTGCGCCCACAATGCTCGATCGTGCTGTTGGTCACAGATCGCGACCTGGTGTCCGATCGCGTGCCCCTGCCCGCAAGCGTGCTGCGCGTCGTGCTCGACGAGCATCTGCCGCCCGCCAGCGACCTTGTCGTCCGCCAGCGTTTGCTGCGCGATTTGTTGGTCGCCGTGCGTCCCGAGGTGTTCCACAACATCAACAGCGAGGCCGCCTGGCAGCTGATCCTCACCGATGGCAAGCGCTTGCGGCGGTTCACCCGGCTGCATGCAAGCATCTTTGCCTTTCAGTTCGGCCCGGACGGGCGCACACCGGTGGGCTTTGCAGCCTATTTCCTCCAACAGGCGATGCCGGTGCTCGCCAGCCTCAGCGCGGACAACCGGCGCTTCATCGACGATGCCGCCGCGCGCTACGGCCTCGACGCGCAGGCGCGGGCGCGGATGCATGTGCTCTACCAGCCGTGCAGGCTGTTTCCCTTCGATGGCCGGCAGGCGGCGCCACGCACCAACCCGCCTGCCGTCGCCGAAGGCGGACGTTTGCGCGTGCTGTGGGCGGGGCGACTGGATGCGGAGAAGCGGATCGACCTCTTCCTCGACATCGTTCGCGCATGCGACTTCGCGGATTTCCACGTGTTCGGCCAGGTGGTGCTCGACGACGGCGAGCAACTGCCCGCTCTGGCCAATCTGCATTACGCCGGCCCTTTCAGTTCGCCGCTGGAGTGGATTGCCGACGCACGCTTCGACGCCTTCCTGTTCACCTCGCGCTGGGAAGGCCTGCCCAACGTGCTGATCGAGGCGGGTGCGCTGGAAATGGCGGTCGTCGCGCCGGTGGTCGGCGGGGTCGGAGAACTGATCACCGACACCACCGGCTACCCGCTTGCCGAACAGCCCACCGTCGATGACTACATCACTGCCCTCGATGCGATCCGCAAGGACGGTGCGCGCGCGCGCAGCCGCGCCGCCGCGCTGCGCATCCTGGTCGAGACCCGCCACGCCTGGCCCAGGTTCCTGCAGGACGTGCAGGCCCTGCCCGACTATCTGCCCGACGTCGCGGTGGCCGGAACGGTGACCGCGGACGAGGCGCCGGTGGTATCGGTGATCGTGCCCTGCTACAACCAGGGGCATTACCTGCTGCAGTGCGTTCCCTCCGCGCTGACGGCGTGTGCGCGACCGCTCGAGATCGTGATCGTCGACGATGGCAGCTCCGACCCCGCGACCACACGCTGGCTCGAGCAGGCGCACGCCCTTGACCCCGCGCGCATCCGCATCCATCGCCAAGCGAACCAGGGCTTGTCGAGCGCGCGCAATACCGGTGTCGCGCTTGCGCGCGGGCGCTTCATCCAGTTTCTCGACGCTGACGATCTGCTGACCCCTGGCAAAATCGATGCTCAACTCGCGCAGTTCGATGTCAATCCTCAGCTCGACGTGTCGATCTGCGATTTTCTTCTTGCTGATGAGGCGTGCACGAGCTTTTTCAAGCAGGAAGAGGCAATCGCCGACTTCGCGCTCGACCAGTCCGACTTCCTCTACCGCTGGGAACGTGGCATGGCAATCCCGATCCACTGCGGCCTGTTCCACCGCCGCGTGGTCGGCGCATTCGACACCACCGCGCGCGCCAAGGAAGACTGGCTGTTCTGGGTCGGCCTCGCCCTCGACGGCGCCCGCTTCGCCTATGTCCGCGGCCACTGGGCGATTTACCGCCAGCACCCGGCCAGCATGCGGCGCTCCTACCTGCGCATGGGGCAGGCCTGGCTCGAAGCGGGGCTAAAGATCAACGCGCGCCTCGGCGGTCGCGAGCCGCTCTTCTTTGCCAGGACGCTCGAGTGGTTCGAGCAGTGCTACCGCGCCAACCCCGCCTATGCCGAAGAGGTGCGTGCACTCGCACAGCCCGTGGAGATTGCCGCGCCGCCCGCACCGGCCGGCACCTTGCGCCATGACCCCGCGGCCCTGCTTGCCGCCCTCCCGGCCGACGACGGGCACACTCCGCGCTTTTCGATCGTGGTGCCGGTGTTCAACCACTACGACTATCTCGAAGAATGCCTGCGCTCGCTCGTGGCCCAAGTGCCCGCGGACGCAGAGATCGTGTGTATCGACGATGCTTCGTCCGACCCGCGGGTGGCCGAGTACCTCTCCGCGCTGGCGGGCCGCCACTCCCGCCTGCAGGTGATCCTGTCGCCCATCAACCGGGGGATCAGCGCAGTGCAGAACGAGGCGGTCGCACGCGCGCGCGGCGCCTGGGTTGCCTTCGTCGACTGTGACGACGCCCTCGAGCCGGGGGCGCTCGAGCGCCTTGCAGTCGAGATCGACCGCCATCCCGAAGTCGATTATTTCTTCACCGACCGCAACGACGTCGATGCCAGCGGCAAGCTGCTTCGCGTCGCACGCTACGGTGGCTACGATCACCTCGCCTTCCGCGGCCCAGCTCACATCGCCGACGACCTCCACGACGGCATGGTCGCCACCCACCTCAAGCTCATCCGGCGCCAGGCGTATCTCGACGCGGGAGGTTGCGATGCGCGCTACGACGGCGTGCAGGACTGGGACCTCGCACTCAAGATCGTCGCCACCGGCACCCTGCGCTACCTCCCCGAGGCGCTGTATCGTCACCGCGTGCACGGCAGCTCGGTGACGACCTCCGCCCGGGTCACCCAGGTGCGGCGCACTAACCAGGTCCGGCGCGCGCACCTCGCACGCCTGCGCCCGCACGCCAGAGCGGGCGAAGTGGTACGCGTTGCACTGCCCGCCGATTTTGCCGAGGTACGACGCCTGATCGCCCAGGGCGCCACCTGCGTGGCCGACGCCCGCGGCACCGCCAGCGCCGGCCTGATCCTGCACCTGCGCGAGTTCAACGGTTATTTCGACCGTATCGAATGGGACGATCCAGCGCTCGCCGCCGCGCTCGCCGGCTACCTGTGGTCGTCCGAGGCGCTCGGCCTACCCATGTGAGCGGGCGCGAGGGGGCGTAGCACACGCGGCTGTTTCACGTGCGACCGGGCGGCCAACGCACAACCGTTCGCGGCTTCCGCCGCTCCCACAGGGACCGCGGCATGCCGTGGGGGCGGCGGCTGACCGACGCGCCGTCTTCGATGCGATTGCGCTTCCGGCTCACCCGAATGTTCGCGGCTTCCGCCGCTCCTACAGGGACCGCGGCATGCCTTGGGGGCGGCGGCTGACCGGCGTGCCGTCTTCGATGCGATTGCGCTCCCGGCTCACCCGAATGTTCGCGGCTTCCGCCGCTCCTACAGGATCCCAAGGCGGGGCGGTTTTCTGTAGGAGCGGCGGAAGCCGCGAACTTTGCCGGCGGTAGGCTGACACGCGAGGTTCGTCCGCCAGCGCGCCAGTCAGCTACCGCGCGCGACCCGCCGTGCCGGGCTGCCGATCGCGAAGCCTTTGTCCGGGACGTCGGCCAGGCAGCTCGCCCCCGCCGCAACCACGCCGAGCTCGCCGATCCGCACACCCGGTGCGGTCACCGCGTTCGCACCCACGAAGCTGTTGCAGCCCAGCACCGTGCCGCCGCTCAGCGACACCCCGGGGCATATCACCGAAAGATCGCCCACCCTGCAGTCGTGGCCGATGCTGATGTTGTGCATTACCAGCACGTCCTCGCCGATCTCCACCGCGTCACCGATGGCGACGAAGGCCGTGACGATCGTCCCCGCACCCACGCGCGTGTTGGGCGACCGAAAGCTCATCGGGTGGATCAGCGGGGTGCACGGGCGCAAGCCCAGTGCGCGCGCGCGCGCGCGCATCGCTGCGCGCGCATCCTGGTCCGCGACCGCCAGCACGTAATGATCGGCATGCGCGGCCACCTTGTCCCACTCGGTCTCGATCGGCACCCCGCTCACCTCGCTGCGTCCGCCCGCATACGCGGCATCGACGTAGGCGACCGAAAACGGCGTGCGGCCGAAGATTCCGATGTACTCGCGGGCCAGCGCCCCCGCGCCCAGCAGGGCGATTCGTTCGCTCATGATTCGACTCGTCGATCCGTTTTGGGGGCAGCTTGCACCCTCTCGCCGAAGTAGCCCGGGATGGTGTATAGACTGGCGAGAAAAACATCCATCGAGTGCTGCGACTGCAGCAGCGCGCGCGCGGCGTCCCATTTTGCCGCGCGCTCCGCGGGTGCATCCAGGGCCTCGCGCAGGGTGGTCACGTAGGCCTCTGCATCGTCGAGCGCAAAGACCGGATACCCGCTCTGCGGGGTGATGAACTCGGGCACGCCGCAGATCGCAGAGGCGACCACCGGCAGGCCGGCCGCAGTCGCTTCCAGCAGCACGTTCGGCAGTCCGTCCCAGGACGAGGTGTACAGAAAGGTCGAATAAACGCCCTTGGCGACGATCTCCTCCAGCGAGTCATAAGCGCCGCACAGGCGGATGTTCGGAATTGCGCGCAAGGCATCCTCGAAGTGGCGCTCGGCCTTGGTCGCATAGCCAAAGACCTCGAACTGCACGTCCGGCATCTTGCGAGCGATCTCGATCAGAAGGTCGGGACGCTTCGATTCGGTGATGCGGCTCGCCCACAATACGGGCGCCCCATCGCACGCGTGATACAACGGGGCGCGGTCGGTCACGAGCGGGAAATACACCGTGTGCAGCTTGCGCGCGGGGACGCCGTACTGCCGGATCAGATCATTCGGGTACCAGCGCGAGTCGCACATCACCCCGCTCAGATATTTCCAGCAATCGGCAAAATAGAAGCGGGGGTAGCTCCACATGATGCCGTTCTCGTCGCGTCCGTCGCTGAAGGCGCTGGCGAAAATGCGCATGCCAAGCGCGGTAAGCGAGCGTCCGTGGCGCTTGACCACCTCCCAGCCCAGCTGCGAATTGATCACGTGGACGACACGGGCGGGCGTGTCCAGCATCACCCGCGCGAATACCGCCATGCGCTGCTCGGCCGGGAGCCCATGACTCAGCCTGCCGAACTCGAGGAAAGCGGCTCCTTCCGGCACCCGGCTGGCCCACGGCGACTCGGCGTTTTCCGTGGCCACAAGCAACACCTTGTAGCCGGCACGGGTGGCTGCCTCGGCATGATGCAAGGCACCGAGGTCGGCACCGCCCTTCACCAACCAGGGCACCAGCAGAATCATGTCGGGCTGCAACGCATCCACCATGCGGCGGCACTGTGCATAGACTTCGGCCGCGCCCATCACCATGGGCGGGCGATAAACGTGGAAGCGCTTGACGAAGGCGGGTGTCGGCGTGAGTTCCGGCTCGATCAGGGCCAACTCGGCGAGCTCGGCGCACACCCAGTCCGGCACCACCGGAGGCGGTCTTCGGCTCGACACCAGCACCGATGCGATTGACTTGGGGGCTGTCGCGGGGGGGGCACCTACCGCAGGCACGGGCGTCTGCGGCGCTGTAACTGGCGCGGACGGCGGGGCGTAGTGCGTCTTGAAGTCCAGCGTCTCGCCATGCGCCAGGGTCATTTTGGCGTAGTGTGCGAGCGTGATCAGCCGTGCGCCCCAGTCAGCGGGCAGGCGTTCGAGCAGCGGCCGGAGCATCTTCCTCCAGACCAGGCGAAGGGCGGCACGCCCGAGGTTCTTCAAGCTCATGATACGGTCATCCATGCAGCAATGCGGCGGGGTCAGGCGTCGTCACGCGCGGGCATCGACGCTCGCTGCAACGCGGACCACCATGCTTGCGCCGATGCGAAGAACCCGCTCGGGCGCAGGATGGCGCCGCCCGCACTGTGGCTGCTGAGCACGGACGCAGCCTTGCGGCGGTAAAAGTGGGCGGTGCCCGGCGCCTTGATGTGGCGCACGCCGTGTGCCACGACTTCGAGGTTCCAGTGCCAGTCCTCGTAGCCAAAGCCCGTCCCGCGGAAATCGTTGGCGTGATACGGACAGCGCAGGTAAATGTCGCGCTTGCCGAATGAGCACGCCCCCCAGGGATTGACGCTCAGACAGTTGGCGAGCGGGTAGTCGGGGCTGTCGTCCATGTCGAGCGACTCCGACACGCAGTGCACCGTGCCGAATGTCACCTGCAGCGCCGGATGCACGACCACGTCGCCCGCGTGCGCCTGCGCGGCGACCAGGGCCTCGGTCAGCCAGTTCTCCGAGTAGTAATCGTCGCCATCGAAGATCGCGATGTAGTCCGCGCTCGCGGCACGAACACCGTCGTTGCGCGACGCGCCGGGGTCCCCGTTGCCTACTTCCAGGATCAGGTCGGTCGCTTGCATCAACACGCTGTCGCGAAGAATCTCGCGCGTGTCCTCATCGGCATTGTCGAGCACGGCGATGAGGCGCACCTCGATACCGTGCGCGGCGGCGTGGCTGCGAACCCGCGTCAAACCAAGGAGTGTGCGGTGGGCAACGATGCCTTCGCCGTGGAAGGTGACGATTGCGTCGATCGTGCGCCGGTCGGGGACGGGAACGGGCTCAGTCATGCTTGAGAAGTTTCAGTTTCTTCAGGCCATTGCGGATGAGGACGTAAAGCTTGTAGCCCCGGTGCTGGCGGATGCGATCGAGCTGCTGCGAGAGTGCATCATGGGCAGCCTGGAGGCGTTCACGTTCGCCCCCGAGTTGTTCGAACGCGGCCTGCAGACGACCGTGCTCGCCCGCGAGCGCCTCGTACTCACACGCGAGCTTCGCGTATGCCGCATGTTCGCGCTCGAGCGTGTCACGCTCGGCGCTCAAGGCTGCTATCGTCGCTCGCGACCGCTCCACTTCCTGCCACGATCGCGTGGCGTCGGCGTGGGTATCGATCGCCGTCTTTTCGAGCACGGCGTATTCGCGCGCGAAGCGTTCGCCGTCGAGCACGCCGAAGGGGTCGCGGCTGCCGGTGATGTGGGCGAGATCGGCGGTCGAGAACCCACATGCCTGCTCGATGGCCCGACGCGTTGCGGTGTCGCCCATCGCCTTCTGCAACAGCTCGATGCCGAGCTGCCAAGCGTTGCGCGACGTGCTCTCGTGCAGGCAGGCCATGGCGACCAGGAACGCTACCGGACATTGGTCGGTGACCGCGAGCCGGGCCTGCAGGGCCGGAAAGATACGGAAAACATCGTCCGCTCCGGCGACGCGCAGGAAATGCCGGCGCAGGTGGTTCCACTCGTTGGCGGTGCGAACCCGCACGTCGGCACGGGCGGTGCTGCTGGTGTTAGAGCGGTTGGAAAACAGCCGGTGCAGGGTCAGTTTTTCAGGGATGATCTCGACCGGCCAGTCGAGCAGCAGCCTGCACCACATGTCGGCATCCGGCGTCTGCACCAGCAAGGGGTCGTAGAGGCCCGAGCGGTCATAGCACTGGCGGCGGATCAGCGCACTCGGATGCGCGAGGTGGTTCTCTTCCAGGAACAGCTCGCCGAGCAGGCTCCAGCGGTTTGCTGACGGGCGGTTGAACCAGTCGTTATCCAGCGTGGTGCCATGTTCGTCAATCACCCGCACCCAGGTAAACACCGCGCCGAGCCCGGGGTCGGCAGCGAATGCGGCGAGCTGGCACTCGAGCTTTTCGGGCGTCCAGGCGTCGTCGGAATGATGGATGGCGACGAACTCGCCCTGCACCAGCTCGCGCAGCGCCCAGTTTGCGTTGTTGACTGCGCCCTTGCGCGAAGCGTTGCGATAGGCACGAACGCGCGCATCGGTATTGCCGGCGATCACCTCCCACGACCCGTCGCTCGAGGCATCGTCGATGATGATCAGCTCGAAATCGGCGAAGCTCTGCTGCAGGACACTGTCGATCGCCTCCTGCACGAAGGCCTCGTGGTTGTATGACGACAGCAGCACCGACACCTTCGGACGGGGCGCCGTGGGGGCCTCGTTCGGCGAGGCCCCGGCCTGGGAGGATTGCAACGCTGCAGGCGTGACGTCGACGCTCACCATGCCAGCGCCTCGCGCAGACAGCCCACCACGCTGTCGACCTCGGCATCCTCGAGCTCGGCGCTCAGCGGCAGGGCCAGCACGCGCGAGGCGGCGTCCTCGGATACCGGACAGGGGCGGCGCAGCGCCTCGCGCAGGAAAGGCAAGGTGTTGAGCGAAGGAAAGAAATAGCGCCGCGGCATGATGTCGTGGTCGAGCAGCGCCCGCCGCACCCGCATCATGGTGGCGTGATCCTCGAACAGCACCGGATAGTAGGCGTAGTTGTAGTCCAACCCGGCGACCACCTTCGGGCGATGCAGGGGCAGGCCCTCGAGCAGCGCGTCGTAGCGCCCGGAACAGTGCCGGCGCCGAGCGATGAAGTCGTCCACCCGCGGCAGCACGCTCAGGCCCATTGCCGCGTGGAGCTCCGACATCTTGGCGTTGATGCCGATCTCCACATAGCGCTCCTCGCCGCAGTGGCCGAACATCGTCATCAGGAAGACGCGCTGCGACAGCGCCGGCGTGCGCGCGATCACCGCCCCGCCCTCGCCGCAGTGGAACAGCTTGGTGGAATGGAAGCTGAGCGTGCTGCAGTCGCCATGCGCCAGCAGGGAGCGTCCGTTCAGCTTCACGCCGAAAGCATGCGCAGCGTCGTAGATCACGCGCAGTCCGTGGCGGTCGGCGATGTTCTGGATGGCATCGACGTCACAGGGGTAGCCATACACGTGCGTCGCCAGGATCGCGCTGGTGCGCGCGGTGATCGCGGACTCGATCAGCGCCGGATCGATGCACAGCGTCTGCGGGTCCACATCGACGAACACCGGATCACACGACTCCCACAGGATCGCATTGGTGGTCGCGACATAACTGTAGGGCGTGGTGATCACCTCGCCACGCACCTCCAGCGCCTTGATCGCGAGTTGCAGCGCGAGGGTGCCATTGGCGACCAGCTCGAGATTGCCGACACCCAGGCAGTCCTTGAGCTGCGAGGCCAGCTCACAGCACAACGGGCCGTTGTTGGTGAGGTAGGCGGTCGGCCAGATGCGCTCCAGGTAAGCGACATACTCCGCGAGCGGGGGCATGCTGGTCCGGGTGACGGTGATCATGTCTGAAACACCTCGAGGGTATTGGGGACATACGCCTGCGCCCAGATCCGCCCGTTCGACCGCCGCGCCATGCGGAACACCACCGCATTGTCGATCACGTCGAGAAACTCGGCCGACTGATCGGGGATCAGTGGCTTGGTGAGCTCGAGCTGAAGCGCGTAGTTGCCTTCGCAGAGCGGCACGCGCGTCGTGTACACCACCACGTAGCGTCCGCCGGCGCGGGTCTTGAGCAGGCCGAAGCCCGGCAGGTTCATCGACGAGCCGATGACGTAGTTCTTCTTGCCGTCGGCGAAGTAGTAGTTGCACGAGATCGTCTCCTCGACCTCGCTCTCGAAGTGCACCACCACGCGCACCTCCTGGTCGAACTCGACTTCGCTCAGTGGCTCTCCCGCAAGGTCAACGATTTCGGCGTGGGTGATGCGCGCTCCGCCCGTGCCGTAGCGCAGCGCAGCGACGCGTGCCTCGAACTCCTCCGAGCGGCGGAAGGCGTGCCGGCCCACTGCGTCACAGCCGGCGCGCACGTCGCGCACTGCGGCTGCGATATCGTCCGTTGCAGCACTGCCCTGCTGTTCGGCATTCATCTCCTCGCGCATCGTGCGCATGTACAGCTCGGCCACCTCGCCGGCGGGGCCGGTGGTGCGCACCTGGCCGTGGTCGAGGTACACCGCGCGGCTGCACAGGCTCTTCACCGCGCTGGTGTCGTGGCTCACGAACAGCACGGTGGCGCCCGACTGCTGCAGGCGGGTCATCGCGCTCATGCACTTGGCCTGGAAGTTCATGTCGCCCACCGCCAGCGCCTCATCCACGATCATGATGTCGGGCCGGGCGACGATGTTCACCGCAAAGGCCAGGCGCACGTACATGCCGCTCGAGTAGGTCTTGACCGGCTGCTCGATGAAATCGCCGATGTCGGCGAACGAGGCGATGTCGTCGAAGCGTGCCCCCGCCTCATCCGGGCTCATGCCGAGCAGCGCGCAGCTGAGCGCGACGTTCTCGCGCCCGGTGAATTCGGGATTGAAGCCTGCGCCCAGTTCGAGCAGCGCGGCGATGCGGCCGTTGGTGCGGATGGTGCCGCGGGTCGGGTTGAGCGTGCCGCAGATCAGCTGCAGCAGCGTCGACTTGCCGCTGCCGTTACGGCCGAGAATGCCGACGGTCTCGCCCTTGCGCACCTCGAACGAGACGTCGCGCAGCGCCCAGAACTCGCGGAAATACTGCCGCCGCCCACGGCTGAACATCTGCAGCAGGCGGTCGCGCGGCTTGTCGTAGATGTGATAACACTTGCTCAGCGCATCGAGGTGGATCGCAACGTCAGAGGACATCGGCAAACCCCCTTCGTGTCTTCTGGAACCAGGCAAAGCCCAGCCAGGCCACCACTGCGCTCGTCACCAGATAGACCGCGAGCATGCCAAAATCCGGCAACTGCCCCCATACCAGCACCGCACGCGCCTGCTCCACCGCCGGCGTGAGCGGGTTGAGCAGCAACAGCGGCCGGTATTGCTCGGGCAGCGCCGACAGTGGATAGAAGATCGGCGACATGAACATCATCGCCGTGGTGGCAATGCCCACGACCTGCGCCACGTCGCGCAGATACACGCCGAGCGAAGCCAGCAGCCAGGACAGGCCCAGGGTCAGCAGCACCAGCGGCAGCAGCACCAGCGGCAGCAGCAGCGCAGTCGCGTGGGGCAGGCCGAACAACAGCACGTAGGCCGCCAGCCACACCAGGATGCTCACCGACGCATGGAAAAGCGCCGACCCGAGCGCCACGCAGGGCAGAATCTCGAGCGGGAAGATCACCTTCTTCACGTAGCTCGGATTCGAGATGATCGTGGTCGGCGCGCGCGTGATCGTTTCGGCGAACACGCTGAACACGATCATGCCCGCAAACAGCACCAGCGCGAACTCGCTGCGCGACTCGCTGCCACCGCTCCAGCGCGCCTTGAACACCACGCTGAACACGAAGGTGTACACCGCGAGCATGAACACCGGATTGAACAGCGACCACAGGATGCCGGCGAAAGACCCCCGATAACGCGCCACCACTTCGCGCTGCACCAGCGCGCGCACCAGCCCACGATTGCGCCAGACGGTGGCGACAAGTTCTCGCGGAGAACTCGAAAAAACCTGCATGACGTAATAAGGATCCGGACGATGCTGGAGGGGTGAAGCGGTTGGCGCTGCGGCCGATTTGCCGCCCCGCCCGAAAGGGCCGAATGCTATCACGCCCGCTTGCGGCAGCGGCTCGGGCGGCTGGTAATCGCATGAAACCAAGTCCCCAAAACCTTCGCGGCTGCCGCCGCTCCTGCATAAAACCAAGCTCCGGCACCCAAACGCCGCAGCCGCAGCGCAAGCCGCAAACCTTCGCTGTAGGAGGAGCGGCGGAAGCCGCGAACCCTTGCACCGCCTCCGCGCCTACCGCCCCTCACCCCCGGACGACAGCTGCTGCAGCATCGCGGCGTTGAGGATCACGAGGCGTGTCCCGTCGCGCTGCAGGATCTGCTGGTTCTGCAACTGCTGAAACGCACGCGTCACCGTCTCGCGGCTGGCGTTGATCATGATTGCGATCTCCTGGTGGGTCGGTGCGAACGGGATGCTCGCCCCGGCCGCCGCCATCCCCGCCGCGGCCTCGTGCACCGCCGTATCGCGCGCCAGATTGAGCAACTGCGCACACAAGCGCTGCATGGGATTGGGCAGCGCCAGCAGCAGGCGCTGCGCCGCCTCGCCACGCAGCCTCGCCGTCAGGCGCAAGGCCACCTTCTCCGCCACCTCGGGGGTCGAGAACATCAGGCTACGCGTACGCTCGCGCGGCAGCATCAACAGCACCGACGGCGCCAGCGCGATCACGGTCTCGGCCATCGCCTGGCGGTCGATCAGCGACAACTCGCCGAAATACTCCCCGGGGCCAACGAAATACAAGCCCACCTCGCGCCCGTCCACCGTGAAATCCACCCCTTGCAGCCGCCCATCCGTCAGCAGCGGGAAAAACTTCAACGCCTCGCCCTTGCTGATCACCACCTCGCGCCGCGTCAGCCGGCGCTCCATGGCCGCATTCGCCAGTTCGCCGAGCGCGTCTTCGGGCAGGTCGCGGAACAATGCGGACTGTTGCAGTTGGTGGGGGGTGATCGGCATGCCTTAGGAAAGCTTGGCCGATGCGGGCGGCCGCCATGTGATTGTGCGCACATCGCGCACATCGCGCAGCGGATATTATCAAAAACCGTATTCGCTCCCCTCGCGCCCACCATGAACGCCACGCCCCACCGTTCGTTCGCATCCCTGCCGGCGGTCGCCCGCGCCACGCTGGCGTTGCTGCTCGGCTTGGCCGTACCCACGGCACACGCGACACAGGCCGAGGTGGGCAACATCTCCTTCGTCATCGGCCGCGTGCAAGTCCTCGCCGCGTCGGGCGCTGCCCGCACCGCCGCCGCGGGCGACACCATCCACGCCGGCGACACCGTCATCACCGCTGCCGGCGAGCACGCCCACCTGCGCTTCATCGACGGCGGTTTCGTCAGCGTTCGTCCCGGCTCGCGCCTGAGCGTGGAGCAATACGATATCGACCCGGCGAGCACCGCGATCCGCTTCCGGCTCGAGCACGGTGTGGTGCGCTCCATCACCGGCGACGCCGCGCAGGCGCGCAAGGAACGCTTCCGCCTCAACACCCCGGTGGCAGCGATCGGCGTGCGTGGCACCGACTTCGTCGTCCAGGCCGACCTCGACGAGGTGCGCGCCGTGGTCAACCAGGGTGCGATCGTGGTCGCCCCCTTCGCCAGCACCTGCACCCAGCAGTCGCTCGGCCCCTGCGTCACTGCCGACGCGCGCGAACTCGCCGACCACATGGGGCGCGTGCTGCTCGAGCTCACCTCGATGCAGCCGGCGCGCATCCGTCCGATCGGCGTCGCCGGCCCGGACCAGTCGGTGCCGCCATCGCCGCAGGAACCCGCGGCTGATCGTCCAGCGGTTGTGGCGCTCGAGTCCGCCGGCGTCGACCGCGCGCTCAAGCCGGCACGCGGCACCGAGTACACTTCGCCCACTGTACCGCCTCTATCCGAGGTGGTCGTGCCACCGGTGGCTGAGGTCACTCCCAAGCGACCTCTCGTCAGCATGCGCTGGGGGCGCTGGGCCGGTGAAGCGCGCGCGGGCGACAGCCACAGCGTGGATTACGCCACCGCCCGCGCCGCCGGCGCGATCAGCGTCGGCGACCGCTACGCCGGCCTGTTCCGCACCCCGGGCAGCAGCCCGGTGCTATCGACCCAGCTCGGCCAAGGCAGCTTCGGCCTCCATGCCGGCGAGGTCAGCCTCGTCGCCGCGTCCGGCGCGTCCTCGCCGGGCACGGTCGAAAGTGGCCGCCTCGACATCGATTTCGCCCGCCGTCGCTTCTCCACTGCGCTGTCGCTGTCGCACCCGACAACCGGGCGGGTGGGACTGGAGTCAGCGGGTGCGGTGCGCGACGACGGCGTCTTTGCCGTGCGTGCCGGCGACACCCGCGTCGCTGGCGCGGTCAGCGTCGACGGCAAGGAGGCGGGCTATCTCTTCGACAAGATCGTTGCTCAGGGCACGCTCACAGGAACCACCCTGTGGGCCCGCTGAGCCGATGAATCGCCTGCGTTTCGCCCTTCTTTTGCGTCCCTTCGCCTTGCGTCTCGCGGCGCTCGGCCTGGCTGGCGTCGCGGTGCTGGCCTGGCTGTGGCTGGCGCCTGGAATACACCGCGCGCTCGAGGACGCCAGCGGCGACCCGCTGTGGCGCAGC
>JABWBN010000005.1 GCA_013360485.1 Burkholderiaceae bacterium
CTCGCGCTCGCCAACCGCCAGGACGAGGCGCGTTTCGAGCTCGAGGCGCTCCTGCGCATCGCCCCCGACGACGCTTGGGCCCGCGAACGCCTTGCCCCGGCGCCCACGAAGCGCTGAACTGGCCGCAACGTGCGTGCGATCCTCACCTACCACTCGATCGACCCGTCGGGCTCGCCCGTGTCGATCGACGAAATCGTGCTGCGCCGCCACATCGCGTGGCTGCGCTCGGGCCGCGTGCAGGTCGTGCCGCTCGAGCGCATCGCGGACGTCGCGCCAGAGCGCGACGCGGTCGCGATCACGTTCGACGACGGCTTCGCGAACTTCGAGACGGTCGCGTGGCCGCTGCTGCTCTATCGCCGCTGGCGCCGCGGCCCCGGGAGCCTCAGTCTGCGCGAGCGGCTCGGAAACGCCCCGGTCCGCCCCGTCTCCGCCAAGTGCGTCTGGCTGCACGCCGTCTCGCTCGGCGAGGTCAACGCGACGCGAACGCTGGTGGAGGAGCTGCGCCGGCGCTCGCCGGAGACCGTGATCGCGGTGAGCGCGACCACGCAGACGGGCCTCGAACGCGCCAGGGCGCTCTATCCGAAACTTACGGTCTTCCGCTTTCCGCTCGACTTGTCATTCATCGTCCGCCGCGCCATGCGGCGGATTCGCCCCTCCGTCATCGTCCTGATGGAGCTCGAAGTCTGGCCGAACCTGGTCGAGGTCGCGAGCCGTCACGGCGTGCCGGTCATCATCGCCAACGGGCGCGTCACGCACGAGAAGAGCGTGCGGTGCTTCAACTGGCCCCTGCTGCGCCAGGTCTCCCGCCGGATGTTCAGCAAGCTGCGCTGGGTCGGGGCGCAGGACGAGACGTACGCGCGGCGGTTCTCCGGCCTGGGCGTGCCGCCGGAGCGCATCGAGATCACCGGCTCGCTCAAGTATGACGCGGCCGACGTCGCCGACTGGATCGAGGGGCAGGAAGCCCTTGCCGACGAGACAGGCATCAACCGCAGGCGGCCACTGTGGGTCTGCGGCAGCACCGGTCCGGGCGAGGAGGCGGCGGTGCTGGACGCGTATTCGGAGCTGCTCAGGTCGCACCCGGAGCTGCAACTGGCGATCGTCCCGCGCAAGCCGGAGCGCTTCGACGAGGTCGCCGCATTGATCGTGCAGCGCGGCTTCGCGTGCCTGCGGCGCAGCGGCGGGCCACCGGTGGTGCCGAGCACGGCGGAGCCGCGGCCGGTGTTCCTGGGCGACACGATGGGGGAGCTGCGTCGGTTCTACGGGCTGGCAACGGTGGTGTTCGTGGGACGGACGCTGGCGCCGATGGGGGGTTCGGACGTGATGGAAGTGGCCGGGCTGGCGCGGGCGATGGTGCTGGGGCCGCACACCTTCAACTTTGCCCATGCGGCCAGCATGGCGCTGGCCGCTCAGGCCGCGATCCGGGTGGACGATATCGACGAGGGCGTGCGCGTGGCCGCGTCACTGGCGCGCGACCCGCAACGGGCGGCGTGGTCCGACCGCGCACTGGCCTATGCGGCCGAGCATCGCGGCGCGGCGCACCGCATGGCCGAGCAGGTGCTGGCGCTTGGGCGCTCGGCGCCTACCGACAAAGACTAGCGCGCCAGCAGCGCGTCCACCGCGTTGACGTCCTGCGGTTGCAGTTGGCCGGCGGCCTGGCGCAGCTTCAGTCCCGTCATGATGGTGTCGTAACGCGCCTTGGCCAGGTCGCGTTGCGTGCTGTAGAGCTGGGTGGTGGCGTTCAGCACGTCGAGGTTGACGCGCACACCCACCTTGTAGCCCAGCTGCGTGGCTTCGAGCGCGAGCTTCGATGACGCCTCGGCGGCCTCGAGCGCCTTGACCTGGGCCTGCAGCGACTGCACGCCGAAATAGGCCTGGCGCGTGCCCTGCGCCACCCCGCGGCGGGCGGCTTCGAGGTCGTTGCGGGACTTCTCTTCCAGGACGGTGGTTTCCTTGATGCGGTTCTGGATGGAGTTGCCTGCGAACAGCGTGTAGTTCATCTGCACGCCGAGTGTGGCGTTCTTGGTGGTGCCGGCCTTGCCGCCGGCGTAAGTGATGCCGGTGCCCGTGCTGTGGCTGCCCGAAAGGGTGCCGATGAGGTCGACCGTGGGCAGGTTGCCGGCTCGGGCCTTTTCGGTTTCGAGCTGGGCGACTTCCAGCCCCAGGCGGGCCTTGCGGATGCTCGGGTGGCTGCCGTCGGCCAGGGTCACCCATTCCTCGGCACTGGCGGGCATGACGGTGGGCAGTTGCACCGGCAGGGCCAGCGTCTTGGGCGTCACGTCGGTCTTGCCGATGAGTTGGTCGAGTGCGATGCGCTTGGTGCGCAGGTCGTTGTCGGCGGCGATTTCCTGCGCGGTGGCCAGGTCGAACTTGGCCTGGGCCTCGCGGGTATCGGTGATGGTGGCCGTGCCCACCTCGAAGTTACGCTTGGCCGAGGCCAGTTGCTCGGAGATCGCCTTTTTGTTCGTGCGCGCGGTGGCCAGGGAGTCCTGCGCCGCCAGTACGTCGAAATAGGCCTGGGAGACGCGTACGATCAAATCTTGCTCGGCTGCCTCGAGGTCGGCCTTGGCCACATCCAGCGAGCGGCGCGCCTGTTCGATGGTGGCGGAATTGGACCGATTGAACAGCGGCTGCCTTGCCGACAGCTCGACCTTCTGGTTGTTCGTGGTGAGGCTCGGACCGACGACCGGCTCGGTGCGGGTGGTGGTGGCCGTGCCGCCCAGCGCGACGGCGGGCTGGCGCAGGGCGTCCGACTGGGCCGCCTTGTATTGGGCCGAGTCGGCCTGGGCCCGCGCTGCCAGGTAGGTGGCATCGTAGGCACGCGCGGCCTCGTAGAGCTCCTTCAGGCTCTGGGCCTGCGCGGCAGCGCCGGCCAGGCCGATGGCCAGGGCCACGGCCATGGGGCGCAGGGTCCGGGGGGCGCGCAGGTTCGCGCTTCGCGGAGGCAGACGGTGCATGGAGGAGCTTCCTTGTGAGTGGATGAGGGATGCGGGTCAACGGCCCGGCTGGCCCGGATTCGGCCCGTGCCCGCGGTGGCCAGCGTTGTAGCGGCGAGTCGGTGACGCGGGCAAGCCGCGTGCGACACGCTGCTGGAGTGGGGCGCCGAGTTGCCGCATCCGGGGGTCAGAAGGTGAATCGGGTCGGCGGCGCAAAACCGTCGAGCGCCGGCGCCACGGTATCGAAGAGTTCCACAGTCGTGTAACCGCCTTGTGGCTGGCGTGTGATGCGCACCGCCCGCATGACCGGCTCCTGCCCGACGATGGCCAGCAGCCGACCGCCGGGGCGCAGTTGTTCGAGCAGCGCCTGCGGTACCGACGACACGGACCCGGACAGCACGATGGCGTCGAACGGCGCCTCGCCGGGCAGGCCCTGGGCGCCGTCGCCATCGCGAACGACGACGTTCGATGACAGCGCCCGGCGCAGATTCTCGCGAGCCATGCGCGCCAGCGCCGGTCGATTTTCCATGGTGACGACCGATTGGGCGCGGTGACCCAGCAGCGCGGCCATGAAGCCCGAACCGGCGCCGATCTCGAGCACGCGTTCGTGGCGTTGCACCTGCGCCTCCTGCAGCATGCGGGCCTCGACCCGCGGTGCCAGCATGCACTGGCCTTCGGGCAGGGGAACCTCAGTGTCGACGAAGGCCAGCGCGCGGTAGGCCGCAGGCACGAAATCCTCGCGCTTGACCATGGCCAGCAGCGACAGCACCCCGGCGTCGAGCACATCCCAGGGTCGGATCTGCTGCTCGATCATGTTGAATCGCGCTTGTTCCACGTTCATGTCGTTCTCTCGGGTCTGGGCGTATCGGTGAAAGCCAGAATTCTATTTCGGGCTGGATGCCCCCTCGGGTGTGCCTGCGACCAGGGGTGCCGGCGCAGCCGAAGGTTTCACCAGGCTGCGCGCCCACTGGCCCAGGTCGTCGAGCCAGCAGTAGATCACCGGCACCACCACCAGCGTGAGCACGGAGGACGTGATGACGCCGCCGATCACCGCCTGGCCCATCGGGGCGCGCTGTTCGGATCCCTCGGACAGCGCGAATGCCAGCGGCAGCATGCCGAAGATCATCGCCAGCGTGGTCATCAGGATCGGTCGCAGCCGCACCTTGGCCGCGTGCAGCAGCGCATCGTGCCGGTTCATTCCGTCGGCGCGCGAGCGGATCGCGAAGTCGATCAGCAAGATGGCGTTCTTGGTCACCAGGCCCATCAGCATCACGATGCCGATGATCGAGAACATGTTCAGCGTCGAGCGCCACACCAGCAGCGCCGCGACCACGCCGATCAAGGTGAGCGGCAGCGACGACATCAGCGCCAACGGCTGCAGGAAGCTGCGGAACTGCGAGGCCAGGATCATGTAGATGAACACCACGCCCAGAGCGAGCGCCGAGACCGCATAGACGAAGGACTCCTGCATGTCCTTGGTCGAGCCACCGAAGCGGTAGGTGTAGCCCGGTGGCAGGGCCGTGGACTCGAGGACGCGGCGGATGTCGGCCGAGACCTCGCCCAGCGCGCGGCCCGAGGGGCTGGCCGTGATCTCGACTTCACGGCTGAGGTCGCGCCGATTGACCTGGCTGGCCGTGGTGGACAACTGCACGTCGGCCACCTGGGACAGGCGCACGATGCGAGGCGTGCCGTCGGTCTGAGTGCCGGTGGCGATGCCGAGCCTGCCGAGTTGTGCCGGGTCGTTGCGCTCGTCAGGTGCCAGCCGCACCTTCACGTCGTACGACTGGTCGTCCGGTGCGCGCCAGTCGCCCACGGTTTGGCCTGCCACCAGGCCGCGCAGCGTTTGCGTGATGCTGCCCACCGACAGGCCCAGGTCGGATGCGGACTCGCGCCGGACCTGCACCGCCACGGTGGGCTTGGGTGCCTTCATGCTGGTGTCGAGATCGACCAGGCCGGGCACCCGCGCCAGCCGCGCGGTCAGCTCGCCGGTCAAGCGCTGCAGCGTGGGAATGTCTGGCCCCTGGATCGACAACGAGATGGGCTTCTGCCCGCCCACCGGATCGAGCAGGCCGACGTGGGTGACCGTGATGCCGGCCACCCGCGACAGCCGCTCGCGCAGCGGCACCGACATCTGCTCG
The DNA here is from genome assembly GCA_013360485.1 of Burkholderiaceae bacterium. Classification (GTDB taxonomy): domain Bacteria; phylum Pseudomonadota; class Gammaproteobacteria; order Burkholderiales; family Burkholderiaceae_C; genus Pseudaquabacterium. The sequence continues at coordinate 5,072 of JABWBN010000005.1, forward strand.
GCATTGCGCGTTCGCTCGCGCCGCTCGACCAGCCGCACGAAGACGCTGGCGTAGTTGCGCCCCTGCGCAGTGCCGGTGTTGATGGTGGTGACGGTGTAGCGCACCTCGGGCATCTCGCGCAGGATGGTGTCGACCTGGCGTGCACGCGCTTCGGTCACCTCCAACGGGGTGCCCACCGGCGTGTAGAAGTTGACCGACGTCTCCGAGAAATCGGCTTTGGGCACGAACTCGGTGCCCAGCAGTGGCACCAGCGCCAGGCTGGCCACCAGCGTGGCCACGGCGCCCAGAAGTGTCAGGGCCTTGTGGCGCAGCGACCAGCCCAGCGCCGCCACGTAGCCATCGCCCAGGTGATGCGACACGCGGTCGACCCAGTGGGTGAGCCGGCCGAGCGTGTGGTCGTACCAGGACCGTGGCACGAACGGCTGGCCCTCGCGGTCGATGGCTGGATCGTGCCACACCGAGCTGAGCATGGGGTCGAGCGTGAAGCTCACGAACATCGAGATCAGCACCGCCGCGACGATGGTGATGCCGAACTCGTGGAAGAACTTGCCGATGATGCCGCCCATGAATCCGATGGGCAGGAACACCGCCACGATGGACAGCGTGGTGGCCAGGACGGCGAGTCCGATCTCCTGCGTGCCGTCCAGCGCCGCATCATGGGCGCTCTTGCCCATCTGCACATGGCGCACGATGTTCTCGCGCACCACGATGGCGTCGTCGATCAGAAGGCCCACGCACAGACTCATGGCCATCAGCGTGACCATGTTGATCGAGAACCCGAACGCATACATCACCAACAGCGTGCCCACCAGCGAGATGGGCAACGTCAGGCCGGTGATCACGGTCGAGCGCCAGCTGTTGAGGAACAGGAACACGATGCCGATGGTGAGCAGAGCACCTTCGAGCAGCGTCTGCCGCACGTTGGATACCGAGACCCGGATCGGGCGCGCGTTGTCGCGCAGCACTTCCACGGCCATGCCGCGCGGGAGCTGGGCCCGCATGGTGTCCGTCACCCGCTTGAGGCCTTCGACCACGTCGATCGTGTTCTCGCCCTGGCTCTTCTGCACATCCAGTGCCAGCACCCGCTGGCCGTTGTACAGCGCCAGCGACTCCAGCTCCTCCGGGCCATCCACCACTTCGGCCACCTGGCCCAGGCGCACCGGCTGGCCGTTGCGCCGGGCCACGACCACCTGGCGCAACTCGTCGGGTTGGCGCACGCGGCCCATGATCTGTACGGTGCGCTCGGCCTCGCGCGAGCGCAGGGCGCCGGCGGGCAGGTCCTGGTTCTCGGTGCGCACGGCGGCCATGACGGCGTCCACGCCCACGCCGTAGGCCTCCAGGGCCTGCGGCCGCAGGTAGACGTTGACCTCCCGCTTCACGCCGCCCACCAGAGTGACTGCGCCCACGCCGCGCACGTTCTCCAGCCGCTTCTTGAGCACTTGGTCGGCAAAGGTGGTGAGCTCCTGCACGCTGCGGCTGCCATCTGGCGACGTGAGCGCCAGCGTGAAGACAGGCCGACTGGAGGGGTCGAAGCGGGTGACCCTCGGCTCCTTCACTTCTTCGCGGAAGCCTGTCTTCACGATGGCCAGCTTCTCGCGCACGTCGTCGGCCGCCTTGCGGCCATTGATGTCGAGGTTGAACTGGATGATCACCACCGACGAGCCTTCGTAGCTGCGCGAATACAGCTGGCTGATGCCGGCGATGGTGTTCACCGACTCCTCGACCTTGCGGGTGACCTCGCTTTCCACGATCTCGGGCGAGGCACCTGGGTACTCGACCACCACGACCACGGTGGGGAAGTCGATGTCGGGGAACTGGTCCACCTTCAGCCGCTGGTACGAGAACAGGCCCAGGACGACGAAGGCGAGCATCACCATCACGGCCATCACCGGGTTGGCGATCGAGACACGGGTGAACCACATGGCGGCTGCGTCCCGGGCGTCTCTAGTGCGACTTGGATGCGGCCGGGGCCGCAAGCGTGGCGACCCGCAGGGCCGTGCCCTCGGGGACGCTGCCGGCGGATGCGGCCAGGATGCGTTCGCCCTCGGCAAGCCCACCCAGCACCTCGACCATGGGCTGCGATGCCACCATGCCGCGCTCGCCCAGTTGCAGCGACCGGCGCTCGGCGCGGCCCTGCGCGTACACAATAGCGTAGGGCTTAGCCTGGTCGATGCGGACGGCCGAGGCGGGAATGGCCAATGCCTGCCGGCGCTCGATGTCGATCCAGCCGCGGGCGAACAGGCCATGGCGCAGGGACGGATGCGGCTCGACCGCCAGGTATGCCGCCACGGTGCGCGAGCCGGCGAGGGCCGCCGGGTTGAGTCGCACCACGCGGGCCGCCAACGGCTCGCTGCTACCCTCCAGCGTCAGCCGGGCAATCGCGCCGGGGCGCACCCGGGCAGCCTCCTCGGGTGGCACGCCGGCCTCGAGTTCGATGCGCGTCAGGTCCACGATTTCGATGAGGCGCGCGTCGACCGATACGCGCTCGCCGGGCTGTGCCAGCCGCTGCGAAACCTGACCCGAGATTGGCGCGACCACGGTGGTGTCGGCCCGCGCCTTGCGGGCCAGCTCCGCGGCAGCCATGGCGGCCTGCAGGTTCGCCTGCGCGGCCGCCTCGTTCGATGCCGAGGTCTCCAGTGCCGTGGCCGAGATGAATCCCTGCGCCACCAGGGCCTTGTTGTTGGCCAGTTGGCGCTGCGCGATTTCGGCTTGCGCCCGCGCTGCCGCCGCCTGCTGCTCGGCCTGGCGCAGGCGCCAGTCGAACTCGGTGGTATCCAGAGTGGCCACCACTTGGCCGGCGCGCACCGCATCGCCCTCGCGCACTTCGAGCGTGCGAAGTTCCGCGGCGATCTTGGCCTTGACGTAGGCTGTGTTGACTGCCTTCAGGCTGCCCGTCACCTCCAGGCCCCGGACGAACTCGTGGCGCCCGACGGTGAGCACGTCAATTGGCGCGAGTTCGAGGGCCGGACGCGGCGCGGAGGCGGCGGCAGTGGCTGCGGTCGCCGCGGTGCGGCGCGCAGCCGTCAGACGCAGGCCAACTGCCGCCAGAACAGCCAATGCCAGCAGGCCGATGGCCCAAGGTCTCCAGGATTTGGACATATCGAGTGAGGGGTCGATTGGGGCAGGCAGCGCGCGGCGACTCAACGAGCGGCGGGCGACGCACGCAGCCCGTCGAGCAGCAGGTCGAGGTGGTTGCGGATGAACGCGTGCCCGTCGACCGGCAAGGTGCCGCCCAGGCATGCCGGCGGGCACGCGCCCAGCGAATGTTTGTGGATGCAGATCATGATGAGCGGCAACACCAGGGAGTGCACCGCGGAATCGATGTCGACATGGCGGAACTCGCCGTTGTCGATGCCGCGCTTCACGATGGAACCCAGCAACTCGGTGGCCGGTTGAACCACTTCGCGCATGTAGTAGTCGGCGATGTCGGGAAAGTTGCGCACCTCGGTCATCACCAGCTTGAAGACGGCCGAGGCCTGGCTGTCGTAGATGGCCACCCACCACTGGGCGAGGATGTCGCGCATGAGGTCGGTCGTGCTGCCCGAGAAGCCGGCGGCACGCGCGGCGCCGTCGGCGATGCGCGACGACAGGCAATGGGCGATCACCGCCTTGAGCAGGTCTTCCTTGCTCGGGAAGTACAGGTACAAGGTGCCCTTGGACACGCCGGCGTGTGCTGCCACTTCTTCAGCGCGCGTGGCGGCGAAGCCCTTCTCGACGAAGAGCGCCAGCGCGGCATCGAGCAGTTCCTGCGGCCGGGCTTCCTTGCGACGGCGGCGTGCGCTCGTTTCAGCGGGGGTAGACATTGGTTACTGACCGGTTAGTCAGTAATATATCGCACGCATGCGAACGGGTCAACGCCAGCGGTTGTTGACCTCAACCCAGCCGTGCGCACCAGGCACAGGCGTAGCATCGGCTGCCGGGACGGACGCGAGGCGACAGGAGACGCGCATGCATGTGTCGACGCGAGAGGGACAGGCGCTGGCGCGTGTGTTCGCCTGCCTGGCAGAAGACTTGTCGGAGCGAGAGGTTCGCGAACGCGCCGGTCGGGCACTGCTCGACCTGCTGCGTGCCGATCACTTCGCATCGTACGTCTGGGACGAGCGGCGAGGTGTCTTTGGCGAGGGTGTGTGGCTGAACATGGATCCGGCCAACCTCGCGCGCTACGAAAGCTGGTTCCAGTACCACGACCCGATCACCTTCTTGCTGCAGGCGCGGCGCCATGCCACCGCCGTGAGCGAAGTGTTGCCGCATCGCGAACTCGCTCGCACCGCCTTCTTTCAAGATTTCCTGGCCCGTGACGGGCTGCACTGGGGCATCAACCTGCATGCGTTCGATGGCAATCAGGCCTTGGGGGATCTGCGCATTTGGCGTGGCCGCCGTCGCAGCGAGTTCGAGCCGCGTGACAAGGCGTTGCTCGACCTGATCGAGCCCGCGTTCATTGCGGCGCTGCGGCGCACACGGCGCCAGGCACTGGCGCCCGCGGCAAGCGAACCCGGCCAGGCGGTGTTCAGCCCACGTGAACGCCGCGTGGCACACCTGCTTGCGCAGGGTCGCACGGACAAGGAAATCGCGCGCGAGCTGGGCATCGGCGTGCCCACCGTGCGGACCTACCTGCGGCGCATGGCCGAGAAGACCGGCGTCACCCGCAGGGCAGCGCTGGCGCGATGGGGTTGCGACGATGACATGACCGGCCCTGCGTAGTCGCATCCAGCGCGGGAGGCACCCGCGCTGCGCCGCTCATCGCAATTCGGGGGCCGGCAGGCGCCCGAGCAGCTTTTCGATGGCCAGTCCGATCGCTACCAGCCGCCGGTCGCTGTTGGCCGGGCCATCGAGCTCCATGCCGATGGGCAGCTTGCTCGACCCCCCCAATCCGATCGGGAGCTGCAGACCGGGCAGCCCGGCGTTGCTGCCGGGGTCGGTGTTCTGGATCAGCAGCATGAAGTTGGGCACGCTGCTCGACTCCGGCGTGGCCGGGAGCGCCACCACCGGCACGGTGGGGAACACCAGCGCATCGAGCCGATGGGTGCGGAAAGTCGCCTTGTACAGCGCCTGCAACGCCGGGCGGGCCGTGGCCATGGCTGCGTCATATGCGGGCCGGGCGTCGACCACGGTGTTGTTCGGCCCGGGCAGCTTGCGCGGGATCACCAACCCCTGGTAGGTGCCCTTGACGTCGGGGCTGACGGCGCGCTCGGCCATCTGCTCGACCGTGACCCCGGTGCCGGTGTGCTTGAGGTAGGCCACCATGTCGTCATAGGCCTCGTACAGCGCCAGCGGAAAACCGATCGCGCCGTTGAGTTCCATCAGCCGCGGCATGTCGACCTCGATCACCGTCACGCCGGCAGCCTTCAGCTTGGCCAGTGCAGCGTCGAAGGCCGTACGCGTATCGGCATCCAGGTTGGCCAGCAGCGGCGCGGCCAAGCCCAGGCGCACTGTCTTGAGCGAAGCCGGCTTCGCGGCGGGGCCACCGGCGATCACCCGGTCCAGCAATTCGACATCGGCCATGGCCGCAGCCATCGGCCCAGCCGTGTCGCGGGTGTGCGAGATCGGCGCGATGCCGGCCTGCGGGTAGCGCCCGATCGTCGGCCGCAGGCTGGCGCAGCCGTTGAAGGCACATGGGATGCGCACCGAGCCGCCGGTGTCGGTGCCCAGGCCTGCGGGCACCACCCGGGCGCCCACAGCGGCACCGGTGCCAGAAGACGAGCCGCCGGCGATTCGGCTGCGGTCCCATGCGTTGCGCACGCCGGGCTCGGGCCCGGTCTGGCTCATCGGGTTCCAGCCGGTGACGCCGAAGGCCAGTTCGTGCATGTTGGTCTTGCCGATGACGATGGCTCCGGCCGCACGCAGGCGTGCGACCACGGGCGCATCGGTCGCTGGCACATAGCCGGCCAGCGCCGGAGTGCCGGCGCTCGAAGGCAGGCCTGCGACTTCGATGTTGTCCTTGACCACGATGGGCACGCCAGCCAGCGGGCGGCAGCGCGCGGCGCGCTTGGCCGCGGCGAGCTTGCTCGCAGCCGCGCTGGCGCCGGCCTCGTTCACGTGGATGAACGCGTTCCAGCCCTTCAAGTCCCGAGCACGGTCAAGAGCTGCTCTGACCTCGTCGGTGCTGCGCGTCTTTCCGGAGCAGACGGCTTGGGCAATCTCGCGTGCAGTGAGGGCAGCCTGTGCGGCAGTTGCATCGGGCAAGTTGACCGCGAGCAACGCGGCGACCGCCAGTGCAGTACCGCAGGTCGACCGTGGGGCGTGAAGGGCGATCATCGAGGCGTCTCCAGTTGGTGTAGTCGTGAGGTTGTTCGGCGATGCTGCCGCGAATCGACCCGTCCGTCTGTCGTCGAGATCGATGACAGACAGTTGCCCTGCAGTCCGATTCACACCGCGTATGGCTTGCGGGCTTGACGCCGCTGCTGACTTCGCCCGAGTCGCGCCTGTGCGGCATGAATGGGCTCACTTCGGAATTCGCGGGCTCAGAGCCGAGTCGCTCGAGCGACGTGTCGAACGCCCGGTGTCAACGACCGTGGGTATCATCCGCCGCTTTGACCTGCCCGGAGCACAGGTGGATCCTGTTGTCCTGCTCAAGGCCGCGATCATGGGATTGGTCGAGGGCCTCACCGAATTCCTGCCGATTTCCTCGACAGGCCACCTCATCCTGGCCGGGTCGCTGCTGGGAATGACGGACGAGCGGGCCAAGGTGTTCGACATTGCGATCCAGACCGGTGCCATCCTGGCGGTGGTGATCGTCTATTGGCAACGGCTGCGCGAAACGGCGCTGGGCATAGGCCATGACGATCGCGCCCGTCGGTTCGTACGCAACGTGCTCATCGGTTTTGCGCCGGCGGTGCTGCTGGGTCTGCTCCTGGGAAGGGCGATCAAGGCGCACCTCTTCAACGCGCCCGTAGTGGCCACGGCCTTCATCCTCGGCGGCTTCATCATCCTCTGGGCCGAGCGCCGACCAGCCTCTGCCACTCGGGTGCATGATGTCGATGCCATGACAGCGCTCGATGCGCTCAAGGTGGGGGTGGTGCAGTGCCTGGCGATGGTGCCAGGCACCAGCCGATCCGGCGCCACCATCATCGGTGGGATGTTGCTGGGCCTTTCGCGCAAGGCAGCCACCGACTTCAGCTTCTACCTGGCAATCCCCACGCTCATCGGCGCAGGGGCTTACAGCCTGTACAAAGAGCGCGCGCATCTCAGTGCGGCGGACTTGCCCGAGTTCGCCGTCGGGTTGCTCGTCTCGTTCGTCAGTGCCTGGGCCTGCGTGCGCTGGCTGCTGCGCTACATCGCCACCCATACGTTCACGCCATTTGCGTGGTATCGCATCGCCTTCGGTGGTGTGGTGCTCCTGACCTACTTCACCGGCTGGGTGCAGTGGGTGGGCTGACGCGGGTGTACACCAGGTCCCACACGCCGTGGCCCAGACGCATGCCGCGGGCCTCGAACTTGGTCAGCGGGCGCATGTCGGGACGCGGCGCGTAGCCATCGGCAGTGTTGGCCAGCAGCGGGCACGCGTTCAGCACCTGCAGCATCTGGTGCGCGTAGTCCTGCCAGTCGGTGGCGCAATGCAGGCGGGCGCCCGGCTGCAGGCGCGAGGCCAACAGCTGCACGAACGGGGGCTGGATCAGTCGCCGCTTGTGGTGGCGCTTCTTGTGCCAAGGGTCGGGAAAGAAGATGTGCACGCCGGCCAGGCTGGCGGGGCCGATCATGTGCTGCAGCACTTCCACCGCATCGTGGGCAATGATGCGCACGTTGGTCAGTCCTGCATCGCCGATGCGGCGCAACAGCGCACCGACGCCGGCCTCATGGACCTCGACGCCAAGAAAGTCGATCTCGGGATGTGCGGCGGCGATTTCCGCCGTGGCATGACCCATGCCGAAGCCGATCTCCAGCACCACGGGCGCCACCCGGCCGAAGACCTCAGGCAGTGGCAGCGGCTGTGCTGCGTACGGCAGCACGTGCGTGGGGCCGAGCTCGGCCAGCGCGCGTTGCTGCCCGGTGCCCATGCGGCCGCCGCGCTTGACGAAGCTGCGGACCGGCCGTCGATGCACCGTTGGGTCTGATGGGCGTGGGCCGGCGGGCGGCGCGGGGCAATCGGTCATCTCGATTCGGTGGGGAGCGGAATTCGGCACGGTGGCCGCCTTGCGTGCGGGGCCCGCCCTGAAACCATATTCGCCAGCGGCAACGCTTGATCAGCGCCCGCTGCGCCGCGTTGTTGCGCGGATCCAGGCTGCTGCAACACGCTAGGCTCGACGGTGGAGAGATTTTGCCGCAATCGTCCCCCCATGCCCCCGATCGAGTGCTCAAAGCCCGACGAACATGCCGCGCCGTCGCGATTGGCTCGGCGGCGCCTGCTGTTGGCGGGATTGACCTGTGCAGCGGCACCCGCCACGCTTGCGGTCGGGCCGGCGCGAGCGCCCCGGCCCCTGCCCTGGAGCGGGCTGCCCGCGGCCCTGCGGTCGGTCGTCGCACGGGCCGGCCTGCCGGCATCCAGCATCGGCCTGCACGTGCACGAAGTCGAGGGCAAGAGCCCGCCGTTGGCGACACTGAACGCGGAGCGGCCATACCAGCTGGCATCCACGGCCAAGGTGGTCACTGCACTGGCGGCGCTCGATCTGCTCGGCCCGCACTACCGTTGGCGCACCTACGCATTCGTACGCGGGCAGTTGACGCGGGGACGCCTGCTGGGCGACTTGCTCATCGTGGGCGGCGGCGATGCCGGGCTGCGCAGCGCAGACGTGCGTGCCTGGTTCTCCCGCATGCAGGCGCAAGGGCTGCAAGAGGTTTGGGGCGACATCGTGCTGGATCGCTACGCCTTTCGACTGCGCGAGGAAGACCATGCCCGCACCCCGCCTCCCGCGCCCGACCGACCGCATCATGTGCGACCGGACGCATTGACGCTCGACGAAGGCGTGCTGCAGCTCACGGTGCACAGCGGTGCACGCGGGCGGCCGCAGGTTGGCCTGACGCCGCCACTGGCCGGCCTGCCGGTGCGCAATGAGGTGCGCATGGGTGGCGGCTGCGTGGTGTGGGCCCAGGCGGCATCGGGGCCTCAGGGACGCACCCAACTGGCCGTCCGCGGGCAGTGGAGCGCCGGGTGCGGGACACGTGAGATCAGCCTGGCTCCGCTGGCGCACGATGAATACACCGTGCGTGCCGTCGAGGGCCTGTGGCGCGAGGCCGGCGGACGGCTGCGCGGTCGCGTGCTGGACAAGCGTCAGCCTGATCGCACCATGCTGATGCCCATGGGGCCGGACGGGCAACCCCAGCTGCCGTTCTCTGTGAACCTGTCGGAGCCGCTGCCGCAGATCATCCGCGAGATCAACAAGACCAGCGACAACATGGCGGCGCGCAACCTGATGCTCTCGTTGGTGCAGGGGTTTCCCATGCGCCCGGCCACCCTGGCAGAGGCGCGTGAGCGCGTGGCTGCCTGGCTGCGCATGCAGGGTCTGCAGGGCGACGACATCGCGCTGGAAAACGGCTCGGGGCTTTCGCGCGCCGAGCGCGGCAAGCCGCGCGCGATGGTGCAGTTGCTGCGCCACGCCTGGGCCCATCGCCAGGCTCAAGCATTCATCGACTCGCTGCCAGTGGCCGGCGTGGACGGTACGCTCGCGCATCGCATGACCCAGGGGCGCGCCACCGGTGCTGCCTTCCTGAAGACAGGCACCCTGCTCGATACGCGTGCGCTGGCCGGATATGTGCTGGCGTCCAGCGGCCGCATGTATGCAGTGGCCGCGCTCGTCAATCACCCCGAAGCCCAGCGCGCAACGCCGACGCTGGATGCCGTGATCGAGTGGGTGGCCCGTCACGGCTGAAAACGACAAGGCCCGCACGAACGGTGGGCCTGGGCCGGGAAGCTGGAGCGGGTGAAGGGAATCGAACCCTCGTATGAAGTCGGGTAAGGAGGAGGCCTCGCGGCCTCCTCCTCCCCTAAGAACCGGACGTGCAAGTTTCCCTGCATCCGGCTCAAGCAGCCCAGAACCGTGCACGCGCGTGGGCGTGCGTCGGCAGCTGCGAAGCGGTCATGTCTTGACCGTCGACTCGTTGGCGTGGTGTTGCTGGTGGCATGTCGGGTGGAGCAGACGGAGGTTGCTCACCGCATCCGTGCCACCTTCGGATCGCTTGACCACGTGATGCACGTGCCATCTTGTTGCGTTCGTGATCCGTTCGAAGCAGAGCGGGCATAACCCGTCCTGTTGCTGCCACAGCCACGCCAGTTTCCGGCGTCCTGCCAGCGACGACGCCATTCGTCGAGCGAGGCGCTCGTCGAAGTAGGCTTCATCGGCAGGGTCGTAAGGGTTCCGTTTACCGTCGATCTTGACGTGGCGCTTCTTGTGGAAGCTCGTCAAGGTCAGCAGCATCTGGTCCTTGTCGGCGAATAACCAATCCCGGTTTTCGATACGCCGGAAGTACCGGGCCTTGATCCATCGCCGTCCCTTGTTGGGATGGCGACGGCAGGCCCAACGCCACAGCGCTTGCCAGATCTGGTGATCGGCTTTCGCAAACGTCCTCGTTGACATCTGGCTTTGGTGATACCCGGCCCAACCGCGAAGGATCGGGTTGAGCTTGGCGATCACGTCGGCTTGCCGGGCCGTTCTCATCGACCTCAGCGTCACTCGTACCTTGTCCAGGAACCTGCCCACGTTCTTCTTCGATGGCTCGGTGAGCAACATGCCACCTCGCCATCGAACGTGCCATCCCAGGAAGTCGAAGCCGTCGGTCACATGCGTGATCGTCGTTTTCGACTCGGACAACGTCAGACCTCGTTCCGCCAGGAATGCGCGGAGCCGAGGCCGCACTTCGTTTTCCAGCAGTTCTTTCGAACTGCCAGTCACGATGAAGTCGTCGGCATAGCGGACGAAATTCACCTTGGCCGTGCGTGCCTCGCGGACCGTCCGGAACATGCCGGCCAGTTCGTCTTGCAGCCCGTCCAAGGCCAGGTTTGAGAGTACCGGCGAGATGATGCCGCCCTGCGGCGTGCCGGCGTCTGTCGGGAAGAGGACATTACCTTCGAAGTACCCGGCCTTCAGCCACTTGCGGAGCATGCGCTTGTCCATGGGGACATGCGCCAGCAGCCAGTCGTGACTGATGTTGTCGAAACAACCCTTGATGTCGCCTTCAAGCACCCATTGCGGCGAGGCCTTTCGGCCCAGCGCGTTGCGCACCTGTTCGATGGCATCAGCCGTCGAGCGGTCCCTGCGGAATCCGTAGGAATGCGCGTCGGCGGTCGTCTCGGAGACGGGGTCGAGCGCCAGCAGATGCAGCGCTTGGAGCGCCCGGTCGCGCATGGTGGGGATGCCCAGAGGGCGCCTGTCACCGTTCGCTTTCGGGATCCAGACCCGTCGCAGGGGCAGCGGCTTGTGGTGCTGGTCGCCCAGCGCCTTCACCGCTTCCCACTTTTCGGCCGGCGTACTCCATGTTTGCCGGTCGATCCCCGGGGTCTTGTGACCCCGATTCTCGGTCACCCGTCGAACCGCACACGCTCCCGCGCTGGTCGATCGGATGAGGAGTCTTTGCAGGCGCTTGACGGTACGCCACTCGCCTGCCTTCGTTGCTTTCGCGATTCTTGCCTGCAGCCTGCCGACCACCTGAAACGCGCTCTGCCACGGTATGCCGTGCCAGTGTGTCCAGTTGGTGGAAGCGACATCGCAATTGCTTGCGTCCACATCAACCTCCGTTGAAATGGAGCGGGCGATGGGAATCGAACCCACGCTATCTGCTTGGGAAGCAGAAGTTCTACCATTGAACTACGCCCGCCCGGTCCCGGAGGGATCGCGATGCACCCCGGAGGATACATCACCCTCCGGGCGGTTTGACAGCAGACCTGTCTCGCGACAGGCCACCACGTGGAAGTCAGCACCCTTTCGGGTCGGGGCGATCCTTGCATCCCCTATCCCGGCCATTACAGCCGGGCATTCGCTTGCTCCACGATCCTTTACCCGCCGAGGCATGACCCGGCCTTGCGGCCGGGCTTGTCGAGTGCGAGCACTCGACGCCACGTCGGGCTTACCCTGTTCCGTGCACGGAGCAAGAGTCAGGAGGGTTCCGCCTTTCTGCCGGTGGTCTTGTTCATCAGCGTGTTGGCACCAAGCAGGCCAACAACCGACCACGTACCTTTTGGTTAGAGCGATTCCGGGCATAACCCGAAGCAGTCGACTTCGCTCTGTCAACTTGACGACATTTGACAGCGGTTCGCATACGCTAACCCTTTGACCCAGCCTTGCGCCTCCCCGGAATCGACTTTCCGAGATCACACGACGACCCTCGCGGGCGCACGTGTCCCCGAAGGGGGGCTACGTTGTAAGTGCGCTCAGCACGGCGTCGTTACCGACACCGCACCGCACCTAGGCTACTGACGGCTGAACGTCAGGTCGCGCTCGGGAGATCCCGTGCGACAACTCCGTGCACGGCTTGCGCCGCGCGTCGAACCCGGACTCCGACCGCGAGGGTCGGTGGGTTCACCTGTTGATATGCCGGGACATGCCCGACGAAGTGTTTCCCATGCTATGCGGCATGGACGGACACAGGACCGACGCGACTCTCAGGTCGCACGCTTGGGAAGCTGCCGTTCTACCATTGAACTACACCCGCGCGAGGCGCAAGTGTAGCGCGGTCGTTGGGCCGGTGCGGCGCACGGGGCCGTAGCATTGCGGCATCCGCGGGCGGTCGACACGGTAGTTCCCTGTCTGGCGCCCGCCAGGGGGCTGAGGCATGATCGGCCGAGAATGAACGAGCCGATCCAGATGTTGTACCTGGGTGCCGACGTGCCCGACCTGGGTACATCGGCCTATGGCCCGTTCGTGGTGCATCCGGTCGAAGACCTGGCGCAGCTCGAGGTTGCGCTGGCTCAGGCACCGTATGACGCCATCGTCGCCGCGTTCGATGACCCGCGTTCGCTGTACTCACTGGCGCTGTGGCCCGCGCTGCCGCGGGCGGTGCTCGACAGCGCCTTCGTGGCCGTCGCGCCCGAGCCAGAGGTGGGCGACGTTCTGCGTCTGGTGCACTTGGGCGTGCAGGATGTGCTGCCGCGCCGCGAGGCCGGTGCAGATGCGGTGGCGCGTTGCGTGCGGCTGGCACTGGAGCGCAAGCGGGTCGAGCGGGCCGCGCGGCGTGCCTATGCCACCGACTTGGCCACCGGCCTGCCCAACCATGCGCAGCTCATGGAGCACCTGACCCATCTGCTGGCCCTGCGCGAGCGCGAGCCGGCGGCCATGGGTGTCCTGGCCGTGCGACTGCAGGGGTTGTCGGGCATCGAGTCTCGGCTGGGCGCCGAGGCCGCCAACGTGTTGCGTCGCAAGGCCGCCGTGCGCTTGCGCTCAGGGCTGCGCGCGAGCGATGTGGTGGCGTCGGTGGGCAGCGATTGCTTCGTCGTGATGCTGGCCTGGATCGACGAGCAGTCCGCCGCCGAGGGCGTGTCGGCCAAGCTCGCGCTGGCCCTGCAGCGGCCGTTCACGGTGGCGGGCGAAGAGCTGGGGCTCGGCGTGAGCATCGGCATCGGGCAATACCCGGCCCACGGCAAAGACGCCGACACGCTGCTGCGGCGCGCGTTGGCCCAGGCCGGTGGCGTGGCAGCCGTGGGTTCTGCCAACCGGGCCAGGCGTACCGAGCGCCACGGCCCCCCGGCCGCCAACGACGAAGGCTGAAGTCCGCCTTCGCGCCCCAGCGCCGACGGCGCTACTTCAGGATGTCGCCCAGGCAGAGATACTTGATCTCGACGTAGTCGTCCATGCCCTGGTGTGCCCCTTCGCGGCCCAGGCCCGATTGCTTGACGCCGCCGAAGGGCACTTCGGCGGTGGAAATGAGCCCGGTGTTGACGGCCACCATGCCGTACTCCAGCGCCTCGCCGACTCGGAAAATGCGGCCGATGTCGCGGCTGTAGAAGTAGCTGGCCAGGCCGAACTCCGTGGCGTTGGCCAGTTCGATCGCCTCGGCCTCGGTCGTGAAGCGGAACACGGGCGCCACTGGGCCGAAGGTCTCTTCGCGCGAGCACAGCATCTCGGGCGTGACGTTGGCCAGCACGGTGGGCGTGTAGAAGCGATCGCCCAGACGCTGGCCGCCCACCACCACGCGCGCACCCTTGCTCACGGCATCGGCCACATGGCTCTCGACCTTGGTGATGGCCTGGTCGTCGATCAGCGGGCCCTGGCAGACGCCGGTCTCGAAGCCATTGCCCACCTTGATGCCCTGGGCCTTGGCGGCGAGCTTCTCGACAAAGGCGTCGTACACGCATTCCTGCACGTAAAAGCGGTTGGCGCACACGCAGGTCTGGCCGGCGTTGCGGTACTTGCTGACGGTGGCGCCTTCGACGGCGCTGTCGATGTCGGCATCGTCGAAGACGATGAAGGGCGCATTGCCGCCGAGTTCGAGCGATACCTTCTTGATCGTCGACGCGCACTGGCGCGCCAGGATGCGGCCGACCTCGGTGGAGCCGGTGAACGACAGATGCCGCACCACATCGCTCGAGCACAGAACCTTGCCGATCTCGATGGAATTGTCGCCATCGGCGGTGACGATGTTCAGCACACCCGATGGCATGCCGGCGCGCAGCGCCAGTTCGGCCACGGCCAGGGCCGACAGCGGCGTCTGTTCGGCCGGCTTGATGACCACCGGGCAGCCCGCGGCCAGGGCGGGCGCCACCTTGCGGGTGATCATGCCGATGGGGAAGTTCCAGGGCGTGATCGCCGCGCACACGCCGATGGGCTGCTTGATGACCAGGTAGCGCTTGTTGTTGTCGGTGGTGGGGATGGTTTCGCCATAGACGCGCTTGGCCTCCTCGGCGAACCACTCGATGAAGCTGGCGGCGTAGCCCACCTCACCCTTGGCCTCGGGCAGCGGCTTGCCCTGCTCGGCGGTCATGATGCGCGCCAGGTCGTCGGCATGCTGGTGCAGCAGATGGAACCACTTCATCAGGACCGCCGCGCGTTCCTTGGCCGTCTTGCTGCGCCAGGGACCCCATGCGCGTTCGGCCGCGACGATGGCGTTGTGGCAGTCCACCGGGCCCAGGTTGGCCACCTCGGCCAGCTTCAGGCCGGTGGCCGGGTCGGTCACGTCGAAACGCGCACTGCCGGCCACCCACTCGCCCCCGATGAGGGCATCGGTCTTGAGCAGGCTCGGGTCGTTCAGGTTCGCCAGCGGCGAGGTCTTCATGTCCATCGGGTTCTCCAGGAAATCGCTGACGTCAACTCTACCGGCTCGCAGGCGACAGCAAGCTCAACTGGGTTGCGCTCAGCGCTGCCTCGGTCGATGCTGGACCCGCGAGTCGTTCATGACCCGGCGCTCAGCGGCAGCGGTCGAAACACTCCGCCAGTATCGCCAGCCCCTCGTCGAGCAATGCGTCCGAAGCTGTCAACGGCACCAACACCCGGATCACGTTGCCATGGGTGCCGCACGACAGCAGGATCAGCCCCGCCTGGGCGGCGGCCTTGACCACGGCCTGGGTGAGCGCAGCGTCGGGTACGGGGTGGGTGCCAGCGGCACCGGGCTTGAACAGCTCGACGGCCACCATGGCGCCCAGTCCCCGCACGTCGCCGATGGCCGGGTGGCGCGCGGCCATGTCGCGCAGGCCCTGCTGCAGGCGGGCGCCGACGTCGCGGCTGCGCGCGAGGAGACCGTCGCGCTCGAACGTCTCGATCACCGCCAGGGCAGCCGCGCAGCCCAGCGGGCTGCCCGCGTAGGTGCCACCCAGTCCGCCGGGGCCGGGGGCGTCCATCATCTCGGCGCGGCCAATGATGGCGGACAGCGGGTAGCCGCCCGCCAGCGACTTGGCCATGGTGATGATGTCCGGTGCCGCGCCCTCCCATTGCTCGCAGGCCAGCCAGGTGCCCGTGCGTCCGGCGCCGGTCTGCACCTCGTCGGCGATGAGCACGATGCCGTGGGCATCGCACAGCGCTCGCAGGCGCTGCACGAACTCGACAGGCGCGACATAGAAGCCGCCTTCGCCCTGCACCGGTTCGAGGATGATGGCTGCCACGCGGGCCGGTTCGACGTCGTACTTGAAGATCGACTCGATCGAGGCCATGGCGTCATCCACGCTCACGCCATGCAGCGCGCAAGGGTACTGGGCGTGATAGACCTCGGCCGGGAAGGGTCCGAAGCCGATCTTGTAGGGGGCCACCTTGCCGGTGAGCGCCATGCCCATCATCGTGCGGCCGTGGAAGCCGCCGCCGAAGGCGATCACCGCCTGGCGCTTGGTGTAAGCGCGGGCCACCTTGATGGCGTTCTCCACCGCTTCGGCGCCGGTGGTCATGAAGAAACTCTTCTTGGGCCAGGCGCCCGGCGCCATGGCATTGAGCCGCTCGGCCAGGTCGAGGTAGGGCTCGTAGGCCAGGACCTGGAAGCAGGTGTGGGTGTAGCGCTCGAGCTGGGCCTGGACCGCAGCCGTTACCGCGGGGTGACGGTGCCCGGTGTTGAGCACCGCGATGCCGCCGGCGAAGTCGATGTAGCGGCGCCCCTCCACATCCCACACCTCGGCGTTCTCGGCGCGCACAACGAAGATCTCGTGCGCCTGGCCCAGCCCTGCGGGCAGGGCGGCGCGGCGGCGGGCCATCAGGGTGGCGTTGGTGAGGTGGGCATCGCGTTGCATGGAGTCCCCGGTCGTCGTTTCGAGTGCGCACTCTAGATCTCGAGGGGCGGCGCTACCATGTACAGCCGGCAGTTGCCGAGCGATCACTGTGCAGGCTCGCCGACCGGTACAGATCGGGCGCACGGCCGGCCGTGCGCCGCCAGGAACACACACTGCAACACCTGCCTCACCCAGCATGCTCACCCTCCAGCCCTTGTCCTCGGTGCCACTGGTGGTGCAGATCGTCGACGGCCTGCGCCGGCTCGTCGAGGAGGGGGCGTTGCGGGCGGGCACCAAGGTGCCGTCGATCCGCCAGTTCGCGCATGCCCATCAGGTGAGCGTGTTCACCGTCGTCGAGGCCTACGACCGGTTGGTGGCGCAGGGGTTGCTGGTGTCGCGCCCGCACTCGGGCTTTTTCGTGCGCAAGCGTGCCGGCACGGCACCCAGCGTGGCGGTGCCGGTGAGCGCCACGGGCGGTACCGCGTTCGACGCCATGTGGTACCTGCGCAAGATCTTCGAGAACCGGCACCTGTCCCTGAAGCCCGGATGCGGCTGGCTGCCGCACGACTGGCTGTTCGAGGACGGGCTCAAGCGCAGTCTGCGCGCCCTGGCGGCAGACGAGGTGGACCTGGGTGGATACGGTGATCCCAAAGGCTTCGGGCCGCTGCGGCGCTTGATCTGCGACACACTGGCGGAACAGGAAGTCACCGCCACGCCGGAGCAGGTGTTGCTCACCCAGGGCAGCAGCCAGGCGCTCGACCTTGCGGCCCGGCGCCTCGTGCGCCCGGGCGACGCCGTGCTGGTGGACGATCCCGGCTACGCCAACCTGCTCTTCGGGCTGCGTTTCCTGGGCGCGCGCCTGGTGGGTGCCCCGCGCACCCCGGTCGGCTGGGACCTGTCGCTGCTGGAAGCGCGTATCGCCGAGCACAAGCCGCGTGTGTTCTTCACCCAGCCGAGGCTGCAAAGCCCCTCCGGCTCGGTGGCCCAACTGGCTCAGCTGCATCGGGTTCTGCAGCTGGCCGAACGGAACGACATGCTGGTGGTCGAGAACGACATCTACGCCGATCTCGACCCCGATCCGCGCCCCTCGCTGGCCAGCCTCGACCAGCTCAACCGGGTCGTGCACATCAGCAGCTACTCCAAGACCATTTCACCGAACCTGCGCGTCGGTCATGTGGTGGCGCATCCCGATCTTGTGGAAGACCTCGCGCAGCTGAAGATGATTGCTGGGTTGACGTCGTCCGAGTTCGGCGAGCGGCTGGCCTACGGCGCGTTGACCGAGGGTCGCTGGCGCAAGCACTTGAAGGCGCTGCGCGAGCGCCTTGCGCGCTCGCACGAGCACGTCTCGCAGCGCCTGGGCGCTCTGGGGTTCGAGATTTTCGCCGAGCCCAAGGCCGGCATGTTCCTCTGGGCGCGCCACCCCGCGCTGCCGGATGCCGCGCAGGTGGCCAACGAAGCCGCCGAGGCCGATATCCTGCTGGGCCCGGGACACCTGTTCAGCGCCGATCTCGAACCGGGACCGTGGCTGCGGTTCAACGTGGCCTGGTGCGGCGACGGGCGGGTGTTCGATTTCCTGGGGCGTCACAGCAGCCGGCCAGCGACCTGACGCCGGCCACGCAGGCCTTGTCAGCGGGGGGCAACGATAGAATCGCTCCCCTATGAAAGCCGCCGACATCCGCTCCACCTTCCTGAAGTTTTTTGAGTCCAAGGGCCATCAGGTCGTGGCTTCTTCGCCCGTGGTGCCAGGCGACGATCCGACGTTGTTGTTCACCAATGCCGGGATGAACCAGTTCAAGGACGTCTTCCTGGGTTTCGACAAGCGCGCCTACACACGAGCGGCTACGTCGCAGAAGTGCATACGCGCCGGCGGCAAGCACAACGACCTGGACAACGTGGGCTACACCGCACGGCACCACACGTTCTTCGAAATGCTGGGCAACTTCAGCTTCGGCGACTACTTCAAGCGTGATGCCCTGGCGTACGCCTGGGAGTTGCTGACCGTGCACTTCGGATTGCCGGCGGACAAGCTCTGGGCCACCGTCTATGCCGAGGACGACGAAGCCTATGACATCTGGGTCAAGGAAATCGGCCTGCCGCCCGAGCGTGTGGTTCGCATCGGCGACAACAAGGGCGGCCGCTACATGTCCGACAACTTCTGGATGATGGGCGACACCGGGCCCTGCGGCCCGTGCTCCGAGATCTTCTACGACCACGGTCCTGATGTGGCCGGCGGCCCCCCGGGCAGCGCCGAGCAGGACGGCGACCGCTACATCGAGATCTGGAACAACGTCTTCATGCAGTTCAACCGCACCGAAGACGGTGTGATGCACAGACTGCCCAAGCCCAGCGTCGACACCGGCATGGGCCTGGAGCGCCTGGCCGCGGTGCTGCAGCATGTGCACTCGAACTACGAGATCGACCTGTTTCGCAACCTGCTTGCAGAAGCCAAGGCGGCGGTCGATCGCGCCGGCGCGGCCGACTGCGATGCCGGCAGCCCGAGCCTGAAGGTCATCGCCGACCACATCCGGGCCTGCGCTTTCACCGTGGCCGACGGTGTCATCCCTGGCAACGAGGGCCGCGGCTATGTGCTGCGCCGCATTGCCCGCCGTGCCATCCGCCACGGCTACAAGCTGGGCGCGCGCAAGCCGTTCTTCCACACGCTGGTCGCGGCCCTTGATGCCGAGATGGGCGACGCCTACCCCGAGCTTCGGCGTGCGGCCACGCGCGTGACCGAGGTGCTCAAGGCGGAGGAAGAACGCTTCTTCCAGACCATCCACCACGGCATGGAGATCCTCGAGTCGGCGCTGGCGGCCAACGCCCGGGCCGGCGTCGGCGTGGTCGATGGCGAAACAGCGTTCAAGCTGCACGACACCTTCGGTTTTCCGGTCGACCTGACCGGTGACGTGTGCCGAGAGCGCGGCGTGGCGGTGGACGAAGCCGGCTTCCAGGCAGCGATGAACCGTCAGCGCGAGCAGGCCCGGGCCTCGGCCAAGTTCAAGATGGCCGCCGGGCTGGAGTACCGCGGAGAGGACACCAGCTTCCATGGCTACGAGCACCTGGTGTGCGAGCACGCGAAAGTGGTGGCGTTGTATGTCGAGGGCACGGCGGTGAGCCGCGCCGCGGCCGGCGACGACGTCGTGATCGTGCTCGACCACACGCCGTTCTATGCCGAGAGTGGCGGCCAGGTGGGCGATCGCGGTGAACTGCGCAATGCGCGTGCCCGCGTGCTGGTGGAAGACACCGTCAAGGTGCAGGCTGCGGTGCATGGGCACCAGGGTCGCATCGTCGAAGGCGAGGTGGAGGTGGGCGACCCGTTCGTGGCCCGCGTGGACGCGGCGCTGCGCGCGCGCACCGTGCGCAACCACAGCGCCACGCACCTCATGCACAAGGCGCTGCGTGAGGTGCTGGGCGCGCATGTGCAGCAAAAGGGCTCTCTGGTCACGCCCGAGCGCACGCGCTTCGACTTCGCGCACAACGCCCCGATGACCGACGAGCAGATCCGCAGGGTCGAGGCGCTGGTCAATGCCGAGGTGCTGGCCAACGCCCCGGCCAATGCCCAGGTGATGGCGCTCGAGCAAGCCCAGAACAGCGGCGCGATGATGCTGTTCGGCGAGAAATACGGCGAAACGGTGCGCGTGCAGACCATCGGCTCGAGCAAGGAACTGTGCGGTGGTACGCACGTCAAGGCCAGCGGCGACATCGGCCTGTTCAAGATCGTCGCCGAGGGAGGCGTGGCGGCTGGGGTTCGCCGGGTCGAGGCGGTGACCGGCGACAACGCGCTGGCCTACCTGCAGTCGCTCGAAGCCGGCATCGGCAGCGTGGCGGGCGCGCTCAAGGTCACGCCGGCCGAGGTGCCGGCACGGGTTTCCGGTGTGCTCGAACAAGTGCGCGCGCTCGAGAAGGAGATCGCGGCGCTCAAGGGTAAGCTGGCCTCGGCGCAGGGCGACGAGTTGCTGGCCCAGGCCGTGGATGTCAAGGGCATCCGGGTGCTGGCTGCCACGCTGCACGGCGCCGATGCCAAGACGCTGCGCGATACGCTAGACAAGCTCAAGGACAAGCTCAAGACTGCCGCCATCGTGCTGGCATCGGTCGATGGCGACAAGGTCCAGCTCGCTGCGGGCGTCACGGCCGACAGCACCGCCCGGGTCAAGGCCGGCGAACTGGTGAATTTCGTCGCTCAGCAGGTGGGTGGCAAGGGCGGTGGCAAGCCGGACATGGCCATGGCCGGCGGCACCGATGCCTCGCGCCTGCCGCAGGCGCTGGCCTCGGTGACGGGCTGGGTGAGCGAGCGCCTCTGAATGGCGACACCTGCGCCGGTCACCATCCGCCGGGCCACTCAGGCCGACGCCCCCGCCTACGCCCGCATCATGGGCGACCCGCTGGTAATGCCGACGCTGCTGCAGTTGCCCTACACCAGCGAGGAAGCCTGGCGCGCCCGCCTGGCCGAGACGCTGGCGCCAGGCAAGGCCGATCTCCTGCTCGTGGCTGAGCGGCCCGATGCACGGGGTGCAATGGAAGTCGTGGGCACCGCCGGGCTGCATCCGGCGGGTCCGGCTGTGCGCCGGCGGCATGCGATGCATCTGGGCATCAGCGTGGCGGGGCATGCGCAGGGGCAGGGCGTGGGCAGTGCCTTGATGCAGGCGCTGTGTGACTACGCCGACCGCTGGGGCCATGTCCTGCGGTTGGAGCTCACGGTCTTTGTCGACAACGACCGGGCGATTGCGCTCTACCAGCGTTTCGGTTTTCGGCACGAGGGCGTGCACCGCGGTTTCGCACTGCGTGACGGCGCCTATGTGGACGTGATTTCGATGGCTCGGCTGCACCCGGCGCCGCCGCGAATAGACACCGCGCTTTCCTGAGGGAACTGGTGATGAGCGACGTGATGCACAGCACCGAGGCCGACATCGAGGCCTTGGAGCAACTCTGTGAGCAGCTCAGCGGCTTCGGCGCCGATGTATCGCTGGAGTGGGTCGATGGCTTCATGACCGCTTTGCTGGCAAGCCGGCGAGCCATCATGCCCAGCGAATGGTTGCCCGCGATGTTCGGAGACGCATTCGAGCGGGCGTTTGCAGACCCGCCCGCCGCCACTGCAGCCTTGTCGGCGTTGATGGCGCGCTGGAACGTGCTGGCGCAGCAGCTCGACCCCGCCGAACTCATCGACGAGCCTGACGCGACGCGCCTGGGGCCGCTCATGATCACCTACGACGACGCGGCGCGACGCCAGGCGGTCGAGGCCGGCATCCTGACCCAGGAGGAAGCCGAGGTCGCCTTGCAGACGGGTGCGCTCTGGGCCGACGGGTTTCGATCCGCCATCGAGGCCTTCGCCGAGGACTGGCCGCAGCCCGACACCGATACGGAGGACGGTCGTTGGTACGACGACTGCCTGATGCGCGTGTTTGCGCTGATGCTGGAGAGCGCCGACCTCGCCGAGTATCTGCAGGTCAGCTATCCAGGCGAGGAGCTCACGCGCGACCAACTCGTCGACGAGGCCTGCTTCGCGGTGCAGGACCTGCGCTTGTACTGGCTCGATCATCCTGCCAAGCCGCCGACGCGCCGCGTGGAGCCGACTCCCGGGCGAAACGACCCGTGCCCCTGTGGCAGCGGCCGCAAGTACAAGCGCTGCCACGGCGCCTAGGCGGGTGCGGGCACGCTAGGCGGTGATCGTCCAGTGGTGCTGGCATTGCCTGCACGCCACGTGCAGGCGAATGGGCTCGGAAGCGGGGCCGGGCTCGTCGGTGGCGCTGGCGGGCTCAACGAGATGGAACCGGGCATAGGTGTGACAGTGAGGGCAGTCAGCCTGGCTGGCGACGAACTCCGCGTGGTTGAGCAGATACAAGTAGCGCCGCATGGCCCACAGCGCAACCACCGCGCAGACCAGCACGGCGAGCACGTCGACAAGGCGGTCGACGGGCGAGCTGGCCTGTCCGTAGGCCTCGATCGCGGCGAAGATGCCGACGCCGCACAGGAACGTGAGCACCATGTGCGCGTGGCTGCTCAGCAACTCGCGCTCGTACCATTTGCGGAACAGGCGGCGGCGTATGGCGTCGTCCAGGCGCATGATCACTCCCGGCACAGGCTGTTGAGCATAGTGTGCACCTGGCACGCAACGCCGCGCCTCAACAGGGGCATGCGGCAGACCTGCCGCAGGCTGCGCTACATTGCCCGCCATGTCGACATTGCAATCCCTGGCCGGGCGCCACATCGTCGTGGGCCTCAGCGGCGGCATCGCCTGCTTCAAGTCTGCCGAGCTGGTGCGCGAGCTCACCCGGGAGGGGGCCACCGTGCAGGTGGTCATGACCGAGGCGGCCACCCAGTTCATCACCCCCGTCACGATGCAGGCGCTGTCGGGTCGGCCCGTGGCATTGAGCCAGTGGGATGCGCGCGAGCCCAACAACATGGCGCACATCAACCTGGGTCGTGGGGCCGATGCCATTGTGGTCGCGCCGGCATCGGCTGACTTCATCGCCCAGTTGGCACAGGGCCGCGCCAGTGAGCTGCTCGCGCTGCTTTGCCTGGCGCGGCCGCGTACCGGTGAGCACGCCTGTCCGCTGCTGCTCGCGCCGGCGATGAACCGCGAGATGTGGTCGCATCCGGCCACGCAGCGAAACACGACGCAGGTGGTGGCCGACGGCGCCGTGCTGCTGGGCCCGGCGGCGGGAGAGCAGGCCTGTGGTGAGGTCGGTGACGGCCGCATGCTCGAGCCCGAGGAACTGCGCGACGAGTTGATCGCCTGCTTCCAGCCCAAGGTGCTCGCAGGACGCAAGGTGCTCGTCACCGCCGGCCCCACCTTCGAGTCCATCGACCCGGTGCGGGGCATCACCAACCATTCCAGCGGCAAGATGGGTTTTGCGATCGCTCGTGCGGCGCAGGAGGCCGGCGCACAGGTCACGCTGGTAGCGGGGCCGGTGCACCTGGCCACGCCGCGCCACGTGCAGCGCATCGACGTGCGCAGTGCCCAGCAGATGCACGATGCCGTGCTGCCGCGCGCCGCCGCGCACGACGTGTTCATTGCCACCGCGGCGGTGGCCGATTGGCGCCCGGCCGCCGAGGCGGGGCAGAAAATCAAGAAGGATGGCAGTGGCCAGCCGCCCTGGCTGGCGCTGACGGAGAACCCGGACATCCTGGCGGCGGTGGCACGCCTGCCGGATCGGCCCTACTGCGTGGGGTTCGCGGCCGAGAGCGAAGATGTGGCCCGACACGCGCGCGAGAAGCTCACGCGCAAGAACGTGCCGTTGGTGGTGGGCAACCTGGGGCCGGCGACGTTCGGGCGCGACGACAACAAGCTGCTGCTGGTCGATGCCGACGGCGAGCGCGAGCTTGCGACTGCGGACAAGCTCACGCTTGCGCGCGAGCTGGTACGTGAGATCGCCCAGCGCCTGCATCGGCACGGAGCCGAACAGCCATGACGACCATCGACCTGCGGGTGCTCGACGAGCGAATGAGCGAATACTTGCCGCACTACGCCACCCCCGGCAGCGCCGGGCTGGACCTGCGTGCCTGCCTGGACACTGCGCTGGTGCTCGAACCCGGCCAGGCTGCGCTGGTGCCGACGGGACTGGCCATCCACATCGGCAACCCCGGGCTGGCCGCGATGATCCTGCCGCGCTCGGGGCTGGGCCACAAGCACGGCATCGTGCTGGGCAATGGAACCGGGCTGATCGACAGCGACTACCAGGGGCCGCTGATGGTGAGCTGCTGGAACCGCGGCAGTACCGTGTTCACCATCCAGCCAATGGAGCGTATCGCGCAGATGGTGATCGTGCCTGTGGTTCAGGCCGCCTTCAGGCGCGTCGAGGCGTTCGAATCCTCGACGCGCGGTGAGGGCGGGTTCGGCTCGACTGGTCGGCACTGAGGCCGTCAGTCGGGACGGGCGCAGCGCCGGGTACACCGGCACCGCGCTGCAGGGCGCCATCAGGTGCCGATGCGACCGCCGTCGTTCTTGGTGATGACGAGGGTGGCCGAGCGCGGACGCTTGCCGGCGCCGTAGCCGGCGTTGGCAGGCCATTGGCTCGTGTACTTCGACGGGTCGGCCACGTTGGACATCGCCGTCGTCTCGCCCGGATGCTGGATGTTGATGAACAGCGCCTTGCCATCGGGCGTCTCGGCGATGCCGGTTATCTCGCAGCCCACGGGACCGACCAGGAAGCGCTTCAGTGTGTCGGCCGTCGGTGCCTTGCCGACGAAGGTATCCACCGCCAACGCGCCGCCTGTGGTCCGGCTGTAACTCAGGGTCTTCTTGCTGCCATCGCCCACCTGGCCGGGCAGGGCGGCCAGCATCATGCAGTTGGTCACGTCGGTGTAAGCGCCGTCGTCGGTCTGGATCCAGCAGATGCCGGTCGATGGCGCGAACGCCAGGCCGTCAGGGCTCGAGAAGTCCTGGTCCGCAGTCAGGCTGGACAGGTTGATGCCCGACGGCGACGCGCTGGACTCGGCACCGAACAGGTACACGTCCCAGGTGAAGGCCGTGCTGGCCGCACCCGTGGTGTCGCGCAGGCGCAGGATGTGTCCGTTGGGGTTGCCGACCTGGCTCGACGATGTGCCCTTGATGTCCGTGTACACGCGGGGGTTGGCGCTGTCGGGCGCTACCTGTGAGGAACTCGACGGCTCCACCCGACGGTTGCTGTTGTTGGT
The DNA here is from genome assembly GCA_013360485.1 of Burkholderiaceae bacterium. Lineage (GTDB taxonomy): Bacteria > Pseudomonadota > Gammaproteobacteria > Burkholderiales > Burkholderiaceae_C > Pseudaquabacterium. The sequence goes on from JABWBN010000005.1 coordinate 30,252, forward strand.
CAGCGTGAAGTACACCTCACCGGTACCCGGGTGCGTGGCGCACCACTCCGGGCGGTCCATCTTGGTGGCGCCCACGGCGTCGGCCGCGACGCGCGCGTTCACCATCACGTCGGCCTGGTTGGCGAAGGCGTAGCCGGCATAGCCGGCGATGGCCGGGTTGGTGATCGACAGCTCGATCCATTGCCCCGTGCCGTCGGACGCGAACTTGGCCACAAACAGCTTGCCGGCGTCGAGGTACTTGTCACCGGCGGCCATGCGGTTGGCCGGGCTGGCATCGGCCGCATCCCAGTGGGCCGCCGACACCCACTTGTAGATGTACTCGTTGCGGGCGTCGTCACCCATGTAAACAGCCAACGGCTGGCCTGCCACGGGCTTGGAGAACGCCGCGCTCTCGTGCGCGAAGCGGCCCAGCGCGGTGCGCTTGCGGGCCTTGCGCGACTTGTCGTAGGCGTCCACCTCGACGATATAGCCCATGGTGTTGGCGACATTGCGATAGTCGTCGCTGCCGTCGTTCGAGGTGCCGCTGCGGGCGTTGTTCCATCGCTGGTACTTGTCCTCAGTGCCGCCGGTCTCCCAGCCGTGGCGCGATGCTGCTCCCTCTGCACGGCCATAGCGCTTGAGCGAGACCACGCTCTTGTCGTTGCCGCGCGCAGCGTCGTCGCCGGCGGGCCGGGTGAAGTAGCCGGCCCAGTTCTCCTCGCCGGTCAGCAGGGTGCCCCACGGCGTCTTGCCGGTGCCGCAGTTGTTGAGCGTGCCGCGCGTCAGCGTGCCGGTCGGTGAGTACTTGGTGATCATCAGCCCGTCACCGCGGGCCGGTCCGCTCAACTCGATTTCGGTGTCCTGCGTCAGGCGGAAGTTTAGAGACGAGCTTTGCACGTACTCCCACTTGCCGCTGGTGTTCTTGCGAACCTCGACGACCGACACGCCGTGGATGGCGGTTTCCTTGTCGATTTCTGCTGCGGGGCGTGGCAGCACCGACGTACCCCCGTCGGCGTGCAGGAAGAAGGAGCTGAGCTTCTCGTCCGTTGTCGCTTCGTGGTTGATCGCCAGCAGGCCGCGGTCTGCGGCGGTGCTCGACGGAGTGCCGCTGGCGCTCAGGCCGAACCACTCCATGCCGTCGTGGTGGTCGCCGGCCCGGTTGGCGTAATCCGTGTCGGTGCCGTCGTTCTTGTAGGCGGCTGTGCTGGCGGTCAGCGGGTCACCCAGCGCGTAGATCACCGAGGCGGTATAGCCCGTTGGCACGACGACTGAGTCGGCCCGTGACTTTGCAACCGGTGTGAAGCCCAGCAGCTTCTCGGTCGGTGTCGTCGGGGTGACGGGCGGATTGGTCGCGGCCTCGGCATCGTCACTGCCTCCGCACGCCGTGAGTGCCAGGCTGCCAAACAGGGCTGTCGCAGCCCCGCCCACGCCACCGCGCAGCAGGCTGCGACGCTGCAGGCGCGCATCGAGAACGCTGGCGAAGTGTGTGTTGGGGCTGGTGTTCGAGTCCTCGTCGTCGATGCGGGGCTGGCGGGTAGGCGGGCGCAGGAAATTCATGGTCCGGACAGGCGGTGGTTGAAGACCCCGCGAGCCTAGGGACGCCCGATGTCCATCCGGTGACGGGTGCGTGACGTTGCGATGACGGCGCGAACGCCGACAGCGCAGCCTACACACACCTTCAGTGCAAGCGGCCAGTCGCAGCGGCCAGCGGTGCCAGCGCGATGGCGTCGTCCGCGACGCTGCGGGCCGATCGTTCTTCGTCTGTGGCTGGGCGCACCGACACCACCCTGACGTCGAGCCTCAGGGCCATGCCCGCCAGAGGGTGGTTGCCATCGAGCACGACATGCGAGGGGTAGATCTCCGTGATCGTGTAGATGGCATCAGGCGGCATGCCGGTGGTCTGCGCGCCCTCGGGCAGGCCGTCGAACTGCATGCCCTCTTCGATGCCGTCAGGAAACAATGCACGATCCTCGAAGCACACCAACTCGGCGCGGTAGTCGCCGAAGGCATGCTCGGGCTCGAGATGAAGGGCCGCCTCGAATCCGGCACGCTGGCCGTGGAGCGCTTCCTCAAGCCTGGGCAGCAGATCGTCGCCACCGAAGAAGAACTCCATCGGCTCGTCAAGTTCGTCGATGGCTTGGCCTTGAGCGTCGGACAAGGTCCAAAGCAGGCTGACGACGCAGGGGTCGGTGATCAACATCAGGCCATGATCGCATATCCCGAGCACAATCGAAGTGGCCGCCGGTGGTCAGCGGTGGCAGGAAGTCGAAGATGACGCACGCCGATACCCCATCGCCCGGCATACCGGGTGGCGATACCGAAGACGGCCGCGCGCCGGCCTTGCTGCACGGACGCACCGATTGCCTGCAAGCGCTTCGGCAGGCGCTGTTGCATGCGCTGGACGACGGCAGTGCAGACGTCTGGTGGGTCGATCCCGATTTCGTCGACTGGCCGTTGGATGACAGCGAGGTGCTGGATGCACTGACACATTGGGCGCGCCTGTCGGGCCGCACCTTGCACCTCATCGGTGGTCAGTTCGATGCCATGGTTCGTCGCCATCCGCGTTTCACCCGCTGGCGGCGCGACTGGGCACATCGGCTGGAGGTCTCGGCTCCGGTGGACATCGCTCAGGCAGCGGACCTGCCCACGCTGGTGGTGTCTGTACACGCAGGTATCGAAGTCCTCGATCGCGTCCAATGGCGGGCGCGGCCGCTGTCGCAGCCGCAGCAGGTCAAGCAGTCCAGGGAAGTGTGTGAGACCTGGCGGCAGCACTGCGAGGCAGCCTGGCCCGCAACCACGTTGGGCCTGTGAGCAGACTGCCAACGCGCAGACGAGCTCAGGGCCGTCCCCATACACCAACACGCATCTTGGGGACTTCCCTGATCTGCATATAATAACGGGCTAGGCTCAAGGGAGGCTCGAGCTTCCTTGCCCTACTTCCTGTCGCAGGCAGAATCATTGCATTCGAACCAATGGAATGTATCTGCGATGGGACGAGTCTGATCAGTTACCGGTAATTTTTCGACCCTACACCCTTTGAGGACACCAATGAACAAGTCGCTCCTGTTGGCTTCCCTGATCGCTGCTGCCGCCCTGACCGCCTGCGGCAAGTCTGAGCCCCCGGCTCCGGCTCCGGCTCCGGCACCTGCCCCGGCTCCGGCGCCTGCTCCCGTTGCCTCGGCCCCCGCTGACACGGCCTCTGCTCCCGCAGCGGCATCCGCTCCGGAGGCGGCCTCCGCTGCCAGCAACTGAGCTGCCAAGCCAGGCGCATGAAAAAGGCCGCCCACCTGGGCGGCTTTTTCTCGTCCGGCGCCAGCATCGCTGGCGCACCGCGTGGCAGCGGGCTACTTGAGTTCGTCGATCAGGCGCTCGACGATCTGACGTGCAGCTTCGCCCTTGTCGGGTTCGCCTTGGTTGTTGAGCACGCCCACAATGGTCTTTCCGCCAGATGCCTTCACCGACAAGCGGTAGCGCAGCACGGCAGAGTTCGATTTGTCCCCGCCAAACAGCTTACTGAAGAATCCGGGCTCGTCCTGCCCGGTAGTTCTGGGATCGACATATCGAACGAAGTACAGGCCAGCCGCGCGGTCGCGGTCTTCGACCGTAAAGCCGCTGCGGTCCAGCGCCAGGCCCACGCGTCGCCAGGCGCGGTCGAATGCCTCGTCGACTTCCAGCGCGGCACCAGGCGTACCGGCGATGGCGCGCGCCCGTGCCGGTTGATCCGGCGCGGTGGCTACAGCAGTGCGTGCGGCCTCCGGCTTGGCGCCCAGGCGCACCATCAACCGTGACAACAGTTCCGCCTCGAGCTCGGGGTCGCTCGGGCGTGGTTGCCACACGGTGGACTCCTTGAGCGTGTCGGTATAGACCTCGACCATTCCTCTGTGGGTAATGAACACTTCAGTACCCGCAGGCGAACGCTCGACGCGGGTTCGGAAGCGATCGCGCTCAGCCGTCGAAAACAGGTTGTCGAATACGCGACCGATGGTGGACCTGATGAAGTCCTGGGGCAGCTTGGCGCGGTTCTCGGCCCAGTTGGTCTCCATCACGCCAACCTCGAGGCTGTCTGCAGCCAGGCCAAAACCCAGTTCTTGCCAGAACGAGCGCAGCACCGGCCACAGCTTCTCTGGCGGAAGGTTGGTCACCAGCCAGCGATGGTTACCCTGGCGCTCGATGCGCAGTTCACCGATTGCAATCGGTGCAGCGACAGTCGGACCCGCGGAGGCGACCTGTGTGCCGGCCGTCTGCTGCTGCAACGTGGTGGCGCTGACCACCCCCGACTGTGGCTGATAGCGTGAATCGCGGGCGAGTTGGGTCAGGTCAGGCGGAACCTCGAGCGGTGCGGACTTCTGTGCTTGTGAGCGGTAGTCGAGGCGATCGCCGGAAAGCGAGGAGTCAAGGCTGGAACATCCAGCCAATGTCAGCAACGCGGCCAGTGCAATGGCTCGGTTCGGGGTGTCGAGGCGCACGCGGTTCACGATGGGCACAGTTGGGGTCTCCGTGGCGGCCAGGCCTCTTGGGGCCGGCGAGCCGGGTTGATCGGGGTGTCGATTCTGGCTGGCGGCAGGCTGCAGCGTACCTCAGGCCAGTCCGGCGTCGGACAACGCTGTCTGCACCTGGGATTGACCTGCTGCCGTGAGTGCAACCAGCGGCAGCCGGACATGTGCCTTGCACAGGCCGAGCCGCGACATGGCCCACTTCACGGGCGCGGGACTCGGCTCGCAGAACAGCTGCTTGTGCAACGACAGCAACCTCAGGTGCACCTCGCGCGCCCGCGCGACCTGTCCTTCGATCGCTGCCATGCACATCTCGTGCATCAGCCGCGGCGCCACGTTTGCGGTGACGCTCACGTTGCCCTGTCCGCCCAGAAGCATGAGTGCGACGGCGGTGCCGTCGTCGCCGGAGTAGACCGAGAAGCCGGCCGGTGCATGCTTGATGAGGTGGGCCGCGCGCTCGATATTGCCCGTGGCCTCCTTGATGCCGACGATGCCAGGGACATGCGCGAGCCGCAGCGCCGTCTCGGGCAGCATGTCGGCCACCGTGCGGCCTGGCACGTTGTACAGCACGACCGGCAGGTCCACCGCCTCGGCGATGGCCTTGAAGTGCTGGTAGATGCCTTCCTGCGAGGGCCTGTTGTAGTAGGGCACCACTTGCAGCGTGCAATCTGCGCCGACCGACTTCGAATAGCGGGTCAGTTCGATGGCCTCGCGCGTGGAATTGGCCCCGGCACCGGCCATGATCGGCACACGGCCTGCGGCATGTTCCACCGCCACGCGAATAATCTCGCAGTGTTCGTCGACCGAGACAGTGGGCGACTCGCCGGTGGTTCCGACCACGCCGATGCAGTCGGTGCCTTCGGCAATGTGCCAGTCGATCAGGCGGCGCAGGGTATCGAAATCGACACTGCCGTCCTCTTGCATCGGCGTGACGAGCGCAACGATGCTGCCTACGATGGGTTCCATTGGGGTTCCTTCCATGCGCCTGTCGGCCTGCTGCCCGATGACAGGCTGGCCCTGGTTGCCGAACCGACGCCCGCTTGCCGCTGGTCGAGCAGCACAGCGCGGTACTGTGCATCCCGGGTATCCGTCGCCCCAGGCAGGGGCGATGCAAACCAACCGATTTTATCCAGAGGAACTGCCTGGGGCCTGCAGCAACGGACCCGGCGCCTGGCCGGCGGGGCCAGCAGTGGCTGCAACGATGCGCTGGACGTATCGAGTCGGCGCTTCAAGCACGCCATCTTCGTAGGCCACCACGTGCAGCCCTCTGCACAGTTGCAGCAGTTCGCCATGCTTCAGCAGGAACTCGGGACGGGTCGGCCGCCCGACGGTCTGTTGCCCATCGGCAAAGGTCTCGGCCAGCATCAGGCCAGCGGGTGCAAGCGCGCGCAGCAAGTCTGGCCACAGCGGCCGCCAAAGGTAGTTCGCTACAACCACCGCATTGAACTGGCGGCCTGGAATCGGCCACGGAGCGCCCTCGAGATCTGCGTGTATGCACTCGACGACGCTGCGCAGCCCCTGCAGTGCGGCGTGGTCGCGGTCGATGCCCGTCACACGCATTCCGCGCGAAGCCAGCCAGCGCGCATTTCGACCGCTCCCGCAGGCCACGTCGAGCACTGTTGCATCCTTGGGAAGCAGGTGTACCCAGCGTCTCAGCCAAGGCGACGGTGTGTCCATGGCGACGGTGCGCGTCAGAAGCAGGCCCAGAGCCGATTGGCCAGGTCGACCATCAGATGCGGGTTCAGGTAAGCCAGGAAGACGGCAAACAGCACGCCGGCAATGAGTAACCACAAAACCCATCGGCGGACGAACTGGAGGGACATGTGCGATCCGATCAGGCAGCCTGTGCCACGGTGTCGCGTTGGACGGCCGTCTCGCGCACCGGCAGGTTGACAAGGGCGGCGAAGACGCCCAATGCGATGGCCAGCCACCACACCAGCGTGTAGCTGCCGGTGAGGTCGTACAACCGACCGCCCATCCACACGCCGAGGAACGACCCCACCTGATGGCTGAAGAACACGAAGCCGCTGAGCATCGACAGGTACCGAACGCCGAACACCTGCGCCACGATCGCATTGGTCGGCGGCACCGTGGACAGCCACAGCAGGCCCATGGTGGCCGAGAAGAGGTACACGCTCATGGGCGTGATGGGAAGCGCCAGGAACACGACGATGGCCAGCGATCGCAGTGTGTAGATGGCGGCCAGGATGTATCGGCGTGCGATGTGCTGGCCCAGTACGCCGACGCCGTAGGTGCCGAACACGTTGAAAAGCCCGATGAGGGCCAGAGCCACGGTGGCAACTTCCGGCGCCATCCCTTGGTCCTTCAGGTAGGCGGGCATGTGCACGCCGATGAAGACGACCTGGAACCCGCAGACGAAGTAGCCCGCGGTGAGCAACTGGAAGCTGCGATGGCCGAAGGCCTCGCGCACCGCATGACCGACGCTCTGTGCCGGGCCGCTGCCAGCCGCACTGTCTTGCGGCTCTCGCAGTCCGAACGCCAGCGGTGCGATGGCCAGCGCGGCGCAGGCCAAGACGAACAGCGCGTTCTGCCAACCCCAGTGGGCGATGAGCCAGCTTTCGACCGGGACCATCAGGAATTGTCCGAACGATCCTGCGGCTGCCGCCACGCCCATGGCCCAGGACCGCCGCTGCGCACTCACATTGCGCCCGATGACCCCATAGATCACTGCGTAGGTGGTGCCGGACTGGGCCAGGCCGATCACCAGGCCGGCACTGCCGATGAAGGCAGAGCCGGTGGTGGAGGCCGCCATCAGGGCCAGGCCGGCGGCATACAGCGCGCTGCCGATCAGGAGCACCCGCCAGGCTCCCCAGCGGTCCGCCAACATACCCGCCAGCGGCCCGGCGGCGCCCCATGCCAGGTTCTGCACCGCGATCGCGAAGGCGAAGGTCTCTCGGGTCCAGCCTCGGTCCGTGGTGATCGGGCCGAGCCAGAGCCCGAAGCCGTGCCGGATACCCATCGACAAGGTGACGATGGCAGCGCCGCACAGCAGCACTTGGGTCATGCTCAGGGCGGGTCTGGTCTGCACGGTCATGCGCGCACTGTATCGGAACCGCCCGGGGTATGCAGAGCCGCCCGATGCGCTCGCGGCCCTGGCATGCCCGGGCGGCAGCGCGGGCGCCCCTCCATAGAATGCCCGCATATGGCAACCACTGTGAAGCAAGCCCACTACGGCGAGGCGTCGATCCGCGTGCTCAAGGGCCTGGAGCCCGTCAAGCAGCGCCCTGGCATGTACACGCGCACCGAGACGCCGCTGCACGTCGTGCAGGAGGTGATCGACAACGCAGCTGACGAGGCACTGGCGGGACACGGGCGCCGCATCGGAGTCACGCTGCATTCCGATGGCTCGGTGAGTGTCGACGACGATGGGCGAGGCATTCCGTTCGGGCTGCACCCCGACGAACAGGTGCCCGTGATCGAGATCGTCTACACGAGGTTGCATGCAGGTGGCAAGTTCGACAAGGGCGCGGGCGGGGCCTACAGCTTCTCGGGTGGCCTGCACGGCGTGGGCGTGAGCGTGACCAACGCGCTGGCCCGGCGGTTGCAGGTGTCGGTGTGGCGCGAGGGCCAATGCGCGAGCATCACGTTCTCCGGCGGTGACGTGGTCGAGCCGCTGGTGGTGCGCAAGGCTGTCGCAGGTGAACGACGGCAAGGAACCAGCGTACGGGCGTGGCCCGATCCGGTCTACTTTGACAGCATCGAGCTGCCGCGCCACGAACTGATCCACCTGCTGCGCAGCAAGGCCGTGCTGATGCCGGGCGTCACCGTCACGCTCACCATCGAGCGCGCGGGCCAGAAGGAGCCCGAGCAGCTCACCTGGCTGTACAAGGGTGGCCTGCGCGACTACCTGCTGCAGGGCCTTCCGTCCGAGCCCCTGATCCCGCTGTTCGAGGGTGAGGCCTATGCGTCGGCGCAGGAGGCCGAGAACTTCGCCGAGGGCGAAGGCGTGGCTTGGTGCGTGGCATTCACCGATGAGGGCACCCTCCTGCGCGAGAGCTATGTCAACCTCATCCCGACCGTGGCCGGCGGCACACATGAGTCCGGACTGAAGGACGGCTTGTTCGGTGCCGTCAAGGGCTTCATCGAGCTGCACGCGCTGTGCCCCAAGGGCGTGAAGCTGATGCCCGAAGACGTGTATTCGCGGGCAAGCTTCGTGCTGTCGGCCAAGGTGCTCGATCCGCAATTTCAGGGCCAGACCAAGGAACGTCTGAACAGCCGCGATGCGCTGCGTCTGGTGTCGTCGTTCACCCGGGCACCCCTCGAGTTGTGGCTGAACCAGCATGTCGAGCACGGGCGAAGGCTGGCAGAGTTGGTGATCCGCCAGGCGCAGACGCGCCAGCGGGCCAGCCAGAAGGTGGAAAAGCGCAAGGGCTCGGGCGTGGCCGTGCTGCCGGGCAAGCTGACCGATTGCGAGAGTCGCGATCTTGCATTCAACGAAGTGTTTCTGGTCGAGGGCGACTCCGCCGGCGGGTCGGCCAAGATGGGGCGCGACAAGGAGACGCAGGCCATCCTGCCGCTGCGTGGCAAGGTGCTCAATGCCTGGGAGGTCGAACGCGATCGTCTATTTGCCAACAACGAAATCCATGACATCTCGGTGGCCATCGGGGTGGATCCGCATGGGCCGCAGGATGCGCCGGACCTGACCGGGTTGCGATACGGCAAGGTGTGCATCCTGAGCGATGCCGACGTTGACGGTTCGCACATCCAGGTGCTGCTGCTCACGTTGTTCTTCCGGCACTTTCCCAAGCTGGTGGAGGCTGGGCACGTGTACGTTGCGAAGCCGCCGCTGTTTCGCGTCGATGCGCCCGCCCGTGGCAAGAAGCCCCTCGCGCGCCTGTATGCGCTCGATGATGCCGAGCTCGAGGCCATCCTCGACAAGTTGCGCAAGGAAGGCGCCCGCGAAGGTTCCTGGACCATCAACCGCTTCAAGGGCCTGGGGGAGATGAGCGCCGAGCACCTGTGGGAGACCACGCTCAACCCCGAGACCCGCCGCCTCTTGCCCGTGGCCTACGGACCGACGGGTTTCGAGGAGACGGTGGCGTGCTTCACGCGGCTGATGGGCAAAGGCGAGGCGGCTGCGCGGCGCGAACTGATGGAGTTGCACGGCGATACGGTCGAGGTGGATGTCTGACCAGGTGACCCGCTGGTTTTCCCGCCCCCCTCGGTTGAAGGGGTGCCCGCGCTAGAGCGGCCTGGGAGACTTCCGACTTTCAACCTAGATGGTCGGAGTGTGTTCATGTCCAAATCCAAGACCCTGATCGCGTCGGCGTGCGCGGCACTGGGGCTCGCCGGCGCAATGCTGGCCGTTCCGATGGCCGCACAGGCGCAGGACGGCCAGCGCGTGCGCATGATCGTGGCCTACAAGGATGGCCAGGGCGCCGCCATGCGGGCAGCGGTTGCCCGCCTCGGTGGCAAGGTGGTGGTCGACCTCGATGAGGTCAATGCGTTTGCCGTGGTTCTGCCGCGCAGGGCAGTGGCGGTGCTGCAGCGCGCCAAGGGCCTTGATTTCGCCGAAGAGGACTCGGTCCGCAAGGCCTTTGCAGCCGGGCGTACCCGCGTCGCCGCTGCCGCGGGCGGCCAGGTGGTGCCCTATGGCATTCCTATGGTGCAGGCCGACCAGGTGTCCGACGCCACCGCATCTGCGCGCAAGCTGTGCATCGTCGATTCGGGTATCGATGGCGCCCACGAAGACCTCGTCGGCATTCCGATGGATGGCGCCAACCACACGGCTTCGGGATCCTGGAACACCGATGAGAATTCGCACGGCACGCACGTTGCCGGCACCGTGGCGGCGGTCAACAACACCGTTGGGGTGATCGGCGTGATGCCCAACAAGCAGATCAGCTTGTACATCTCCAAGGTGTTCGATGCAGCGGGCACTGCCTCCACGTCGACCATCATCAAAGGCATGCTGGCGTGCAACCGCGCTGGCGCCAACGTGGTGAGCATGTCGCTGGGTGGGTCCAAGGCGAGCAAGCTCGAAGAAAAGGTCGTGAACTTCATGACCGGCCGCAACATCCTCATCATCGCTGCGGCGGGCAACGCGGGCACCACCGCCGTGTCCTATCCGGCCGGTTTCGCGAACGTGATGTCGGTCGCGGCGGTCGACTCCAGCGCAGCCTGGGCCAGCTTCTCGCAATACAACCCCGACGTCGAGATCGCGGCACCGGGCGTGGCGGTGCTGTCCACGGTGCCGGCGGGCGCTGGCTCGGAAGCCACCACTGATGTCGGCGGCACGGCCTATCCGGTCATCGGCATGGCCGGCTCGCCGATGCTGAGCGCCAGCGGTGCGCTGGCTGACTTCGGAACCGGGGAGGTTCCCAGCGACATGACCGGCAAGGTGTGCCTCATCCAACGCGGCAACATCTCGTTTTCCGACAAGGTGCTGAACTGCCAGAACAGCGGCGGCGTGGCGGCCATCATCTACAACAACGTGGCCGGCCCGCTCAATGGCACGCTCGGCGATGTGGTCACGACCATCCCCTCGGTCGGGGCATCCGATACCGATGGTGCGTCGATGCTGACGAAGCTGGGCCAGACGGCGAGTGTGGCTGTTACGCCGACGAGCTACGCACTGTTCAATGGCACCTCGATGGCCACGCCGCATGCCTCGGCGGTGGCAGCGCTGGTCTGGAGCCGCCACACCAACTGTACGGCGGCGCAGATCCGCGACTCGTTGAACAAGAGCGCAATGGATCTCGGACCGGCCGGGCGTGACGACAAGTTCGGCTATGGGCTGGTGCAGGCCAAGGCCGCGGACGATCGGATCGACAGCCTGGGCTGCGGCAACTGACGAGCGATTCGTCCACGGCAGCCCGCGCCCGTTGACGAAGTAGGGGGCGCGGGCCGTCGGAACATGCGGGCCGCCATCGTGCGGCCCGTCGCTCTCCTGGCCCAGGCGCCCCGGAGCGAAAGGGAGTACGCCGCCGAGTGCCCGCGGCCGGCCGGGCACAATGCCTGCGCCATGACAGCGCCCCCGACTCGCCTGCGGCTGCGGCCGACCATGCTCAGCGACCTCGACTATGTCGTTGGCGTCGAGGTCGATGCCCACAACCTGCCGTTCATTACGCCCTGGGAGCGCATGCAGCACGAGGGGGCGGTGCGGTTCCCGGATTTCCGTCACTTCATCGTCGAGGCGGGCGAGGACTATGAGCGCGCAGGGTTCGTGATCCTGCAAGGCTGCCGCAACCCGCACCGCAGCGTCGAACTCAAGCGCATCGTCTTGCAGCCCAAGGGTCAGGGGTACGGCCGTGCGTGTGTACGCCTGCTCAAGCGCATGGCGTTCAGCGACCTGAGCGCACACCGCTTCTGGCTCGATGTGAAACAGCTCAACAGCCGCGCGCTTGCGCTCTACGCCAGCGAGGGTTTCGTGGAAGAAGGCCGACTGCGCGAGAGCGTGCGGGTCACGATCAACGGCGCCGACGGATACGATACGCTCATCGTGATGGCCATGCTCGACCGCGAGTACCAGGCCCGGGTTGCACTCGGGCAGGAGGGTTGATGCGCCTGCGATTGCTGGCCGTGGCCGTGGCGCTGCTGTGCACTGGCGCCTCGGCCCGCGCCGAGTTGTGGGCATGGATCGACGGTCGTGGCGTGGCTCATGTCGCGCAACGACCACTGGATGCGCGTTACCGGCCGGTCCTGGGATCCCATCATGGGCCCGCCCAGCGCGTAGCGGGCAAGGCCGACGCGGTGGCCGGTTTGCTCGCCTGGATCGAGATCGCGCCGCAGGTTCGCGCGATGAGACCGTGGCTGAGAGACGCGGCGCGCCTCCACGGCGTGGATGTCGAACTGCTGACGGCATTGATCGCGGTCGAATCGGGATTCGATGCGACAGCGGTCTCGCCTCGGGGCGCAATGGGCCTGATGCAACTGACGCTCGAGTCGGCCAGCCGCTACGCAGGCGCAACCACCGCGCAACGCTCGCTGGATGTGGCGCTGCTGGAGCCGCGCACCAACATCCACATCGGTGCCCGGATGCTGGCCGACCTGTTGCGCCGCTTCGGCCGTGTCGACTTGGCACTGGCGGCGTGGAACGCAGGGGAAGGCACCGTGCGGCGTCATGGGGGCGCCGTGCCACCGATTGCCGAGACGCGTGGTCACGTGCAACTCGTGCTCGAACTGTACTGGGCAATGCTGCAGCGCAGCCAGCGGGTCACTCGAATCCAATTGGCCGTGGCACCCGTGACGCCCTGAGCGGAGGATGCAGCACAGCCGGCCTCAACTCTTGAGGGCACTCGCGTCGCAATCCGATGCCCCGGTTCGTCGTCGGTGCGGCGGTTGGGTTGGTGGGGCTGGTCTGCGCCACAGCGGCACGGGCGCAACCCGACAGGGCCGCTTGCGCAGGCGAGGGTGAGATCGGTCGATGCACAGGCGACGCGATGGTGCGCTGTGGTGCGCAGGGGCGCGATGCCCATCGAGAAACGAGCAACGGCGTTTCGTGCACCAACGGCGCCTTTGACTCCGACTCGGCGCCCCGGGCAGCCCAAACGTTACGAGCGCTTGCGCATGCGCGGGTAGGTCGCCGCGGCCCGCAGGCGGCACGGCACAATGCGGGCCCCGGCGCCGGTGTGGCCGGCGCCGGTGTTCCCCAAATTTGCCTGTGACGCATGCCTGAACAGATCTCCCTGATGCCGCCGGCGCCGCCGCCGTCCGATGACGCCATCACGCTCGCGCAGTACGCGCAGCGCGCGTACCTGGAATATGCACTCAGCGTGGTGAAGGGCCGCGCGTTGCCTGATGTGTGCGATGGCGCCAAGCCGGTGCAGCGCCGCATCCTGTATGCCATGCAGCGCATGGGCTTGGTCCATGCGGGCGGGTCCGGCCCGAAGCCGGTGAAGAGCGCGCGCGTGGTGGGCGACGTGCTGGGCAAGTACCACCCGCATGGCGACCAGGCCGCCTATGACGCCATGGTACGCATGGCGCAGGACTTCAGCCTGCGCTACCCGCTGGTCGATGGCCAGGGCAATTTCGGCAGCCGCGACGGCGATGGTGCTGCCGCCATGCGCTACACCGAGGCGCGCCTGACGCCGATCGCGCGGCTGCTGCTCGACGAGATCGACGAGGGCACCGTCGACTTCGTGCCCAACTACGATGGCAGCACCGAGGAACCGCGGCTGCTGCCGGCACGGCTGCCCTTCGTGCTGCTCAACGGCGCCTCGGGCATTGCGGTGGGCCTGGCCACCGAGATTCCCAGCCACAACCTGCGCGAGGTGGCCGCCGCTGCGGTCGCCCTGATCCGCGACGATCGGCTGACCGACGACGACCTGCACGCGCTGCTGCCGGGCCCGGACTTCCCGGGCGGCGGCCAGATCATCTCCAGCGATGCCGAGATCCGGGAGGCCTATGCGAGCGGGCGCGGCAGCCTGAAGGTGCGCGCGCGGTGGAAGATCGAAGACCTGGCCCGCGGACAGTGGCAACTGGTGGTGACGGAGCTCGCCCCGGGCACCAGCGCGCAGAAGGTTCTGGAGGAGATCGAGGAACTCACCAACCCGAAGGTCAAGTCGGGCAAGAAGTCGCTCACGGCCGAGCAGACCCAACTCAAGGCCGCGGTGCTGGCCGTACTTGACGCCGTTCGTGACGAGGCGGGCAAGGACGCCGCCGTTCGGCTGGTGTTCGAACCGCGCAGCCGCAGCGTCGAACCCCAGGACCTGGCGCGCACGCTGCTGGCCCACACCAGCCTGGAAACCAGCGCGCCGGTGAACCTCACCATGGTCGGCAGCGACGGCAGGCCGACTCAGAAGAGCCTGCGCCGGATCCTCACCGAGTGGGTGGCGTTTCGCCAGCTCACGGTGCAACGGCGCACCACGCATCGCCTGGGCAAGGTGCGCGATCGCATCCACGTGCTCGAAGGGCGGCAGCTGGTGCTGCTGAACATCGACGAGGTGATCCGCATCATCCGGCAGTCCGACGAGCCCAAGGCATCGCTGATCGCGCGCTTCGCGCTGAGCGACCGCCAGGCAGAAGACATCCTCGAGATCCGGTTGCGCCAATTGGCTCGGCTGGAGGCATTGAAGATCGAGCAGGAGCTGGCCGAGCTGCGCACCGAGCAAGAAAAGCTGGCCGAGATCCTGGCCAGCCCGGCGGCGCTGCGCCGCACGCTCATCCGCGAGATCGAGGCCGATGCCAAGGCCCACGGCGATGCTCGCCGCACCTTGATCCAGGCCGACAAGCGCGTGGTGGCCGAAATCAAGGTGGTCGACGAACCGGTGACGGTGGTGGTCAGCCTCAAGGGTTGGGTGCGCGCGCTCAAGGGCCACGAACTCGATGCCGCCACGTTGGCGTTCAAGCCCGGCGATGGCCTTTACGGCACCTTTGCCTGCCGCAGCGTCGAGACCTTGCTGGTCTTCGGCAGTGCCGCCAAGGGCAGCGGGCGCGTCTACTCGGTTCCGGTGGCGTCGCTGCCAGGCGGTCGCGGTGACGGCCAGCCCATCACGAGCCTGATCGATCTGGAACCGGGCACACACCCCGTGCATTACTACGCCGGTCCCGCCGACGCCACGTTGTTGCTGGCCAATACGGGCGGCTACGGCCTGTTGGCGCGTGCCGGTGACATGCAAGGTCGCCAGAAAGGGGGGAAGAGCTTCCTCACGTTGGGCGACAGCGACCGGGTACTGCCACCGGTTGCGCTCAGTCCGGCGCACCGGCAGGTGGCCTGCCTGGCGATGGATGGACGACTGTTGCTGTTCCCACTGGACGAGCTCAAGCTGCAGCCCAACGGCGGCAAGGGCCTGACGCTGATGGACGTCGACGAACAGTCGCCGCTGGTCTCCGTCGCCACCTGTGCAGAGCAACTGCGCGTGATGGGCAGCGGCCGTGGCGGCAAGCCGCGCGAGGAGGAACTGCGTAGTGCCGGGCTGGCCGCGTACCACGGCCGCCGGGCCCGCAAAGGACGCAAGGTCGAGGGCTTGCTGAAGGTGTTGCGCGTCGTCGCCTGAAGCCCACGTCCCGGGTAAGCCTGCCCCGGACGCACACCCACTGCGGGTTAGACTGGCCCGCGCAAGGTTGGGGCGCAATCTCGAGGGGCCCGGCTGGTCGGGGCCCGCCGCACATGCGGCATGCGCCTCGATTTGCGACAGGAGACACCTGCCCGTGAACCCCACCGACGCGGCCGACCCGGCCTACTTCCACAAGGTCGTCGATTGCCAGTGGGCCTGCCCGGCCCATACCCCCGTACCCGAGTACATCCGTCTGATCGGCCAGGGTCGCTACGACCAGGCCTACATGGTCAACTGGGTTTCGAACGTCTTTCCCGGTGTGCTCGGTCGCACGTGCGACAGGCCCTGCGAGCCCGCCTGCCGGCGCAGCCGCGTGGAGGAGCGCAACCTGGCCAAGCCCGAGCCGGTGGCCATCTGCCGCCTCAAGCGGGTGGCGGCCGATTTCAAGGGCGACGAAGTGCGGGCGATGATCCCGCGGCCGCTGCCGCGCAACGGCAAGCGTGTGGCCTGCGTCGGCGCAGGCCCGGCCTCGCTCACGGTGGCGCGAGACCTCGCGTCTCAGGGTTATGCGGTGACGGTGTACGACGGCGAGGCCAAGCCCGGCGGCTTCATCCGCAGCCAGATCCCGCGCTTTCGCCTGCCCGAGAGCGTGATCGACGAGGAATGCGGCTACATCCTGAACCTGGGCGTGGAGTTCCGCAGCGGTCAGCGCATCGAGTCGATGGCTGCGCTGCTGGCCCAGGACTGGGATGCGATTTTCGTGGGCAGCGGCGCGCCCCGCGGCCGCGATCTCGACCTTCCGGGACGCCAGGAGGCCGCCGCCGACATCCACATCGGCATCGACTGGCTGGCATCGGTATCCTTCGGCCACATCGATCGCGTCAAGCGGCGCGTCATCGTGCTTGGTGGGGGCAATACCGCGATGGACTGCTGTCGTTCCGCTCGCCGGCTTGGGGCGGAGGAAGTCAAGGTCATCGTGCGCTCGGGCTTCGAGGAAATGAAAGCCTCGCCCTGGGAGAAGGAAGATGCCATGCATGAGGGCATCCCGATCCTGAACTACCACGTGCCCAAGGCCTATGTGGTCGAAGGCGGGCGACTGGTGGGCATGCGCTTCGAGCTCGTGCAGGCGACCTACGACGCCCAGGGACGGCGCAGCCTGGTGCCCACTGGCGCCGCGGACGTCACGGTGCCGTGCGACGAAGTGCTCGTCGCCGTGGGCCAGGAGAATGCCTTTCCCTGGATCGAGCGCGATTGCGGCATTGCATTCGACAAATGGGGCCTGCCGGTTCTCGACGAGACCACCTTCCAATCCACGGTGCCGCGCGTGTTCTTCGGCGGCGACGCCGCGTTCGGGCCGAAGAACATCATCACCGCGGTGGCGCACGGCCACGAGGCGGCAGTGTCCATCGACCGCCACGTCCACGGCGAGGATGTGGCGCGGCGGCCGCCGCCGCACGTGAACCTGATGTCGCAGAAGATGGGCATCCACGAGTGGAGCTACGACAACGCGCCCACCAACGACGCCCGCCACAAGGTGCCCTGGGCGAAAGCGGAGCAGGCGCTGTCGAGCATCCGGGTCGAGGTTGAACTGGGTTTCGATCCGGCCGTTGCCTGGCAGGAAGCCCAGCGCTGCCTGAACTGCGACGTGCAGACGGTGTTCACCGACAAGCTGTGCATCGAGTGCGACGGCTGCGTCGACATCTGCCCGATGGACTGCATCACGTTCACCGCCAACGGTGAAGAGGCCGAACTGCGCACGCGCCTGAAGGCCCCCGCGCTTCATCCGCAGCAGTCGCTGTACGTGAGCGGTGCGCTCAAGACGCAGCGTGTGATGGTCAAGGACGAGGACGTCTGTCTGCACTGCGGGCTGTGTGCCGAGCGCTGCCCCACCGGCGCCTGGGACATGCAGAAGTTCCTCCTGCTCACCACGAAGGCGGGCCCCGCCTGTCGCGACAGCCGGCCCCATCCTGGCCGCCAAGGAGTGGCCGCATGAAGCGCATCGAAGCAGTCAACGACTTCGTCATCAAGTTCTCCAACGTCAACGGCTCGGGTTCGGCATCGGCCAACGAACTGTTCGCCAAGGCCATCCTGCGCATGGGCGTGCCGGTCAGCCCGCGCAACATCTTTCCCAGCAATATCCAGGGCTTGCCCACCTGGTACGAGGTGCGGGTGAGCGAGCGCGGCTGGCTCGGGCGCCGGGGTGGCGTCGACATGATGGTCGCGATGAATCCGCAGACCTGGACCCATGACGTGCGCGAACTCGAGACCGGTGGCTACCTGTTCTACGACAGCACGCGGCCGATGCCGCCCACGGCGTTTCGTGACGACGTGAACGTCATCCCGATGCCGGTCACCGCGATCTGCAATGCCACATATGAGGACCCGCGGCAGCGCACGCTGTTCAAGAACATCATGGTTCTGGGCGCGCTGTCGGTGCTGATGGATGTCGACCCTGCCGTCATCGAGCGCCTGCTGGGCGAGCAGTACAAGGGCAAGGAGCGGCTGCTCGAATCGAACATCCGGGCGCTGCAATCGGGGCGCAGCTTCGCGAAGGACCACCTGCGCCCGCCCGCCGTGCCGGCCATGGGCCTGAAGGTGCGCGCCACCGATCGGGTCGGGCAGCGCATCTTCGTCGACGGCAACACGGCTGCGGCGCTGGGATGCGTGTATGGCGGTGCCTCGGTGTGCGCCTGGTACCCGATCACGCCATCGTCGTCGGTGGCCGAGATGTTCGAGAAGTTCTGCCGCCAGTATCGCGTCGACCCTCAGACCGGCGAAAACCGCTTTGCCATCGTGCAGGCCGAAGACGAGATTGCCTCGATCGGCATGATCACCGGGGCTGGCTGGAATGGCGCGCGCGCCTTCACCGCCACCTCGGGGCCCGGCGTGTCGCTGATGACCGAGTTCATCGGCCTGGCCTACTTCGCCGAGATCCCGCTGACCATCATCAACGTGCAGCGCGGCGGCCCCTCCACCGGCATGCCCACGCGCACACAGCAGGCCGACCTGCTCAGCACCGCCTATGCCTCGCACGGTGACACCAAGCACGTGATGCTGCTGCCCCAGGACCCGGCCGAGTGCTTCGAGATGAGCGTTGCCGCACTCGACCTGGCCGACCGCCTGCAAACGCCGATCTTCGTGATGACCGACCTGGACATCGGCATGAACCAGCGCCTGTGCGAGCCCTTCGCCTGGAGCGACGATCGCCGCTACGACCGCGGCAAGGTGATGACGGCCGCCGAGCTCGAGGCCGGCAAGGACTTCGGTCGCTACAAGGACGTCGACGGTGACGGCATTCCGTGGCGCACCCTGCCGGGCACGCATCCGAGCAAGGGCGCCTACTTCACCCGTGGAACCACGCGCGACCCCTACGCGCGCTATTCCGAGGCGGGCCCCGACTACATCTACAACGTGCAACGTCTGCTGCGCAAATTCGCCACCGCTGCCGATCTGGTGCCACAGCCGGTGTTGCATCCCGCCCAGAAGAAGAGCCGCCTGGGCGTGCTGTATTTCGGGTCCACCGCACCGTCGATGGACGAGGCGCTCGATTCGCTGGCCAACGAGGGCATCCACCTCGATGCCATGCGGCTGCGGGCGTATCCCTTCCCCGCCAGCGTGCGCGAATTCATCGAGTCGCACGACCATGTCTTCGTGGTCGAGCAGAACCGCGACGCACAGATGCGCACGCTGCTGATCAACGAACTCGAGACCGATCCATCCGCGCTGATCTCGGTGCTGCATTACGACGGCACCCCCATTACTGCGCGCTTCGTCGAGCAGGCCATCACCAAGCATGTGCATGCGCTGGCCGTGGCACCTCGCCGCGAACGGGCCTGAATGTGCCGGAGTCATCGCCATGACCTACATCGCCAAACCCACGCTGCACCATCCCACGCTCACCCGCAACCAGGTGGGCTACACGCGGCGCGACTACGAAGGCAAGGTGTCGACGCTGTGCGCCGGCTGCGGGCACGACAGCATCTCTGCGGCCATCGTGCAGGCCTGCTGGGAGCTCGATATCGAGCCGCACCGGGTGGCCAAGCTGTCGGGCATCGGCTGCAGCTCCAAGACGCCCGACTACTTCCTAGGTGCCAGCCATGGCTTCAACACCGTGCACGGGCGCATGCCCAGCGTGCTCACCGGCGCGTACCTGGCCAACCGCGAGTTGCTGTACCTGGGTGTCTCGGGCGACGGCGATTCCGCATCGATCGGCCTGGGCCAGTTCGCGCATGCCATGCGGCGCGGTGTGCGCATGGTCTACATCGTCGAGAACAACGGTGTCTACGGCCTCACCAAGGGCCAGTTCTCGGCCACCGCCGATCGCGGCAGCAAGAGCAAGAAGGGCGCGGTCAACAACGACTCGCCGGTCGACCTGATCGCGCTGGCACTGCAGCTGGGTGCCACCTACGTCGGGCGCGGCTTCTCCGGTGACAAGGAGCAACTCGTGCCGCTCATCAAGGGCGCCATCACCCACGGTGGTGCGGCCTTCCTCGATGTCATCAGCCCCTGCGTCACCTTCAACAACCACCCCGGCAGCACGCGCAGCTACGACTACGTGCGCGAGCACAACGAGGCGGTCAGCCGCATCGACTTCATGGACCCGGCACCGTCGGTGACGGCCTCGCCGGCGCCGGGCGAGTTGCTCCACCTGCCACAATCCGACGGCAGCGTGATGCGCCTGCGCAAGCTGCATGCCGACTACGACCCGACCGACCGCGTGCGTGCGGCGGCGCAGGTGCAGGCCCTGCAGGCGCAGGGCGAGGTGGTGACCGGCTTGCTCTACGTGGAACCGCAGGCGTACGACCTGCACCATGCCATGAACACGATGGCCGGGGCGCTCAACCGGCTGGGCGAGTCCGAACTGTGCCCCGGCACGGCGGTGCTCGAGCGCATCAACCAGGGACTGCGGTAGCGCGGCGAGTGCGACCTGTGCCAGTGAGCTGCCGCGTGATTGCCATCTTCACCAGTTGGCTGACCAGCGGCATGCGCTCGGACAACTGAATGACCGCCTGGCGCGCCAGCTTGGGCAGCGTGCGCTCGTCGGTGAACAACGACACGATCGCGTTGGTGCCCAGGTAGACCGGCAGCGTGGTGCGCCGGTGCTCGCGTTCGTAGGTCTGCAATGCGGGCAGGGCGCCCAGGTCGAGGCCACGGCCGTGGGCGCGGCCAAGTTCGCGCGCCAGCACTTCCACCCCGTAAAGTCCGAAGTTGTAGCCGTGCGCGGTGACCGGGTGCATGCCAACGGCAGCGTCACCCACCAGCGCGAAGCGCGGTGCGGCAAAGCGGTGTGCATACACGCCCACCAAGGGGTAGTGATGGCGTGGTCCGGCTGCCCGCAAGCTGCCCAAGCGGCCCGTCGTCTGGGCCTCGATGCGCGCGGCAAATGCCGCATCGTCCAGTGCCAGCCACTGCGCGGCAAGGCTGGAGTCCACCGTGACCACCGCCGAAGTCACATCGTCATTGAGCGGCAGCAAGGCCAGCGTGTTGCCGTAGCGGAAGCATTCCCAGGCAATGCCGTGGTTGGGCATGGTGTGGGCCACACGCCCAACCACCACGCTGCGGCCGAAGTCGTGCATCTGCGCCCCGATGCCAGCCAACCGCCGCGTCTGCGAAAAGCGGCTGTCGGCAGCCACGATCAACGCAGCCGTGTACCGGTTGCCGTCGGCCAGGGTGACGGTGGCCGATGCGGCATCGAGGCCAAGGGCAGTCACGCGCGCGTTGCACAGCAATTGCACGGCCGGCCGTTGCAGCGCCGCTGCCAATGCGGCGCGCCGGATCAGGTGGTTGGGTACCAGCCAGCCCAGGGCTTCCTCACCGGGTCCGAAGTGCAAGGTGGTCGGCGCATCGCCGTCGAGCACGCGCGCCTCGCGCAGCGGCGCAATGCCTGATTCCGGCAGCGCCTGCCAGATCCCAAGGGCGTGCATGACCCGGCGGGCGCGGTGGGTGAGAGCAATTTCGCGCCCATCCTCGGCGGGCTCGTCCAGCGCCGCGCGGTCTTGTTGCTCCAGCACCAGCGGCCGCAGGCCGGCGTCGGCGAGGGCAGCGGCCAGGGCCAGGCCGGCAGGGCCGGCACCGACGATGACGAGATCGGGATTCGGATTCATGGTGGAGGCTCGTGCGGGGTTGGGCGCATTTTCAGGCAACCCATCCCGCGTGGTGCCCGTAGGGTCGCCCTCGCAAGGCTTGGGCCCGGTCAGTCGCTGGCGACGGCGCGGCGGCTGATCCACCAGGCCATGACGCCGGCGAACTCGAGCATGAGAAAAAGGGCCAGGCTCCAGAATGCATAGGGCACGCCCAGCAACGAGGTGGAGGCATCGGCACACGAGGCATAGGCCGCGAACAGGTCGGGCAGCATCCGGTCGAGTCCGGTGGCGGCCATCACCCGGTCGGCCAGCGTCTGGTTGCACGATGCAGACTGCGCCGCGACGAAGTGTTGCCACACGGCGGCAGCCATGCCGAGGTTCGAGACGCCGATGATGGCCCATGCCGCGCCGACGCGGACGGCTCTTCCCGACCACGCGATTCCGATGGCGGCAAGCACGCCGATCACGATGAACAGCAGACGCTGCAGCACGCACCACGCACAGGGCAACATTTCGAGCACATGCTGCGTGTAGTAGGCCAGTCCAACGCTGCCCCACGCCGCCAGCATCACGACGACGAGCACTGCCGTGGCGGCGGCCGGCTGCGCCAACGGACGGGAGGTGGGTATCGGCTCGACGGTCACTTCAGTTCGGCGATCAGTTCGATCTCGACGCATGCACCCAGCGGGATCTGGGTAACGCCGAACGCGCTGCGTGCATGGGCGCCGGCCTCGCCGAACAACTCGCCCAGGAGTTCGGACGCACCGTTGGTCACCAGGTGCTGTTCGGTGAAGGTGGGCGTGGAGTTCACCAGGCTCATCACCTTGACGATGCGGGCTACGTTGTCGAGGCTGCCGGCTGCGGCCTGCAGCGTTCCGAGCAGGTCGATCGCAACCGAGCGCGCCGCTGCCTTGCCCTCCTCGGTGGTCAGGGTCAGGCCGAGCTGACCGACCCAAGGCTTGCCATCGCGCTTGGCGATGTGGCCGGACAGAAACACCAGGGAGCCGGTGCGCACATAGGGCACATAGGCCGCGGCCGGAATCGCGACCGGCGGCAGCGTGATGCCCAAGCGCGCAAGCTTGTCGGTTACAGACATGGGGGGTCGCTAGGAATTGTGGCCGCAGGGCCGGAAACGCATCCTACACTGGGCCGATGGCCGACGTGCAAGCGCCACCCGGCAGCGGCCCGTGGTCGCCGCCGCCCATCCGCGCACCGCAGGGCAGTGCCGATGCTGCGCGGCCCTTCCACGGCAGCCGGTCTGATCTGACTGGCGCTTCGGCTGGCGGTGCGACGGGCTGGCAGTGGGCGGCTGCATCGTTGGCCTGGCTGGGCGGCGTGGCGCTGCAATTGCTGCAGGCCAGTCTGGTGAGCGATACCCGCTGGCTGGCCTGGGCGTGCGTAGGGGCTGCCTTGTGCGCCGGCTGGGGCTGGCGGCGCTGCAGCCGTGCCACGTTGGCGTCGGGACGTGCGGCCGCACGGGTATGGGGCCGCGTCGGGGCCACTTTTGCCCTGTGCGCAGGTTTGGCCGGCTTGGGCTGGGCGACAACAGAGTGGCGGGCCCATCTGCGCCTGGCCGAGGCACTGCCCGCTGCGCTCGAGGGTCAGGATCTTCATGTCGTCGGTGTCGTCGATGCCATGCCCCGCGCCGGGCCCATCGGCACCCGGTTTCGCGTGCGTGTGGAGCAGGCGCACTGGCGTGGACGGCCGGCGCCGGTACCTACCCGGTTGCTCCTCAGCTGGTACGCACCGCCTGCGGACCAACCGGGCGCGTCCACTGCTGGCACGCGTGTGCGTCCGGCCGAATCCACGCCTGCGCTGCGAGCCGGTCAGCGCTGGAGCCTGACGGTGCGCTTGAAGAGGCCTCATGGCATGCTCAACCCGGGCGGCTTCGATGGCGAGCTGTGGCTGTGGGAGCAGGGCGTTCGAGCGACAGGCTACGTGCGCGACGGCCGCACCACTGCAGCACCGCCGATGCTGCTCGATGCACAGGCCGGGTATCCCGTCGAGCGGGCGCGAGGCTCGTTGCGCGATGCCATCGTCCATGCCGTCGATCCACCCCGGGTCGCAGCCCTGGTGGCAGCCCTGGTGGTTGGCGACCAGGCGGGGCTGGAGCGCGAGGACTGGGAGGTCTTTCGCCTCACCGGCGTGGCGCACCTGGTGTCGATCAGCGGGGTGCACGTCACGATGTTCGCCTGGCTGGCTGGCGTGGTCGTCGGATGGGCCTGGCGGCGCAGCCACGGGCTGATGCACCGGCTGCCGGCGCCATTGGCGGCACGCTGGGGCGGGCTTGCGGCG
>JABWBN010000365.1 GCA_013360485.1 Burkholderiaceae bacterium
CATGCGCGCGATCACCTCCTGGGTGACATCGACCTGGTTGCCGGGCAACAGGTCCAGGCTGGAGAGCAGCCAGCGACACAGCTGCCGATCGACCAGATGGTGGCGATTGCACACGATGTTGTGCGCCATCTGCGTCATCAGCGCCTGCGCGTAGCACAGCGCCAGGCGTTGCAGATCGCCCCCTTGATCCCGCTCCCGGTCGATCACCTCCGCGCGCAGGCGCCAGGCCTCGCCGCCACTCTGCACGGTCAGCGCAAAGCGCGTGCTGACGCCCCCGAGCACGCGCTGGATGCCGACCAGGCCGTCCTTGCCGGTCATCGCCAGTTCGGCCGACGCGCCGCCGTCCCGGCCCAGGATCAGGGCCACGATCGCGGTGGTGGGAAAATACGCGAACTCGAAGGGCGCGCCCGCTGCATTGAGAAGCGCGCCCGGCACCAGCACGACACACTCGAGCTCGCCCGCCAGCCGTGCATAGTCGCGCTCTGGAAGCGCCCCCAGGAGATGGTTCTCGCGTGGGTCGTGGATCGGTGGCCCGAGCATGCCGCCCCTCTGCTGCTGATAAGGTCGATCGATGTGCGCCGCGAGGAAGAACCCGCAGCGCGATGCGTATGCGGTGAATTTTCTATTCCTTATGCCGGCACCCATCTGTTCGATGGCGCACGCTGGCGCGATCAACAAGGCCACGCCGACCGGCCGCGGCGTATGTGCGCTGACGTACATACCGCTGCGCTCGTTCGGTCCATGCTGCATGAATCAGCGCTCGGGCAAGATCCCGGCAGCGCTGCCGCAGGGCCAACCCAGCACGAAGGAGACCAACATGAACAAGGATCAAGTCAAGGGCCGGATGAAGGAAGCCGGCGGCAAGGTGAAGGAAATCACCGGCAAGGTGGTCGGCAACGAAAGTCTGGAAGCAGAGGGCAAAGTCGACCAGGTGGTCGGTGAGGTCCAGGCCGACTATGGTGACCTGAAGGAAGACGTCAAGGACGCGATCAAAAAGCCCGCCTGAACCCACGCACTGCCAGGAGCCGACAATGAATTACGAAGAACGCGACAACTATGGGATGTACAAGGCCAACGCACCGCTCACCTCGGGGCCCGACGCGGAAACGGGACCGGGTCCTCAACTGATGGGCGCGGACACCTTGATCGGGAACGAAGTGGTCAACCACAACGAAGAGAACGTGGGCGACATCAAGGAGATCATGCTCGATGTGCAGAGCGGCCGCGTCGCCTACGCCGTGCTGTCCTTCGGCGGTTTCCTGGGGATGGGCGAAAAGCTCTTCGCCGTCCCCTGGAGCGCCTTGAAGCTCGACACCGAGAACAAGCGCTTCACGCTGAACGTCGACAAGGAGCGCCTCGGCGCGGCGCCCGGCTTCGACAAGGACAAGTGGCCCAACATGGCCGACCCTGCCTGGTCGAGCGCGATCCACTCGTACTACGGCACCCAGCCGTACCGGGATGAGCCGACCCACTGAGCGCACATCGACCCCCCTGCGCCCCCTGCCCGAACCACGCGGCGGGGGGCGCACTTTCGTCTTTCAGGAGGCAAGCCGCCATGATGATCACGTTCAAATCCCGTGCAGCCAGCGATGTGCTGTTTTTCGAGAACGCCGCGAAGGAATTCCTGCGCTGCATCGGCAAGGACGTGGCGGCAGCCACCGGAATCATCACGGTGGAGCAGCTTCCGGCCGCCATCGACAGCGTCAGGAAGGCGATTGCGACCGACAAGACCGAGGCCCGCCCGGCGGGCGGCAAGGCCGGCGACGAAGGGACGGATGAGGACGCGGCAGACGCAGCCGACGAACACGTCAGCTTCAGCCAGCGCGCGCAGCCGATGCTCGAGCTTCTCGAGCGCTCACGCGCTGAGGGGGTGCCCGTCGTGTGGGGGGTTTAGCGGGCACCGGCGCGTGCATGTCACCAAAGGGTGGCGCCCAGGACGAAACTCCGCGCAGCCGTCGCGCGACAGAACCGAGGAGACCTCGATGAGCGAGCCCTTGACAGCTACCGGCGGCGAGAACCGCATCCTCGCCGCGCTTCCAGTGAACGAGCGAACGCGACTGATGGACGATCTCGAACGGATCACCCTCCCGCTCGGTCATGTGCTCTACGAACCCGGGGACGCATTGGGCTTCGTGTACTTCCCCACCGGCTGCATCGTGTCGCTGGTGTTCACCACCGAGGATGGCTCCACCGCGGAGCTGGCCATGACCGGCAAGGACGGCCTCGTCGGCATCCCGCTGGTGCTCGGCGGCGCCACCTCCACGCACAAGGCACTGGTCCAGTGCGCCGGCACGGCATGGCGCCTGCGCGCCGAAGTGATGAGCTGGGAGCTCGAGCAGCATGGCCACCTGCAGCGCCTGGCGCTGGGCTACACCCAGGCGCTGATGACGCAGATGGCGCAGAGCGTGGTGTGCAATCGACACCACGCGGTGGATCAGCAGCTGTGTCGCTGGCTGCTGCTGAGCCTGGACCAGCTGCCCGGCAATCAGTTGAACATGACGCAGGAACTGATCGCCAACATGCTCGGCGTGCGCCGCGAGGCGGTCACCGAGGCCGCCGGCAAGCTGCAGGCCGCCGGGCTCATCCAGTATCGCCGCGGGCAGATCACGGTCATCGACCGCCCCGGCCTCGAAGCGCGCGCGTGCGAGTGCTACAGCGTCGTTGCCGCAGGCGATCCTGCCCGGCGACCGCGCGCGGCCCAATCCGGCCACCCTGCGCAAGCGCGCCGAAGCACGGCTGGAAAGGGACCACGCCGACCGCCTTGCGGACGCGAGCGCGGAGGCGGACGCCGCATGGCAGCAAGCACGGCTGGTGCACGAACTCGAGGTTCACCAGATCGAGCTCGAGATGAGCAACGAAGCCTTGCGCCAGGCCTATGACGAGGCCGATGCGCTGCACCACAAGTACGCCGACCTCTACGATTTCGCACCGATTCCCTACTTCACCCTGGATGCGCTCGGTGTCATCGTCCAGTTCAACCTGGCGGGCGCGATCCTGCTCGACATCCAGCGCTCGCAGACGCGGCCTCACCGCTTCGCCGCGTTCGTGAAGCCCGAGTTCCTGCCCGTGTTCAATCGCTTTCTCGCGCACAAGCTGAGTGGCAAGTGCAGGCGAAGCTGCGAGCTCGTGCTGCTCGCCAACACCCACCGCCCGGAACGCGCGGTCCGCATCCAGGCCGTGACCGACGAGGGCGGTCACGAATGCCAGATGGCGGTGATCGACATCGCGGCGAGCAGCCAATCGGTGCATCATGACCGCCGCCACACCGATCCCGAACATCAGGTAGTCGATGACCACTCAACCCAGACGTCCGCGCAATAGCCCGCGCGCCAAGGTGCCGCCCTCACCTGCCACCACGCTCGCCGCCACGGCTGCCACCACACCGGCCGCCGAGCCCGCTGCCGAGCCCACCCCGTCCCGGTCCGCGACGCGCTGCCCGATCGTGGGCATCGGCGCATCGGCAGGCGGACTCGAGGCCCTGGAGCAGTTCCTGGGCAGCGTGCCGGCCAGCTCGGGCCTCGCCTACGTGGTCGTCCAGCATCTGGACCCCAACTACAAGGGCATGATCGTGGAGCTGCTCCAGCGTGCCACCGCCATCCCGGTCGCCCAGGTCGCGGACGGCACGAAGGTCGAGCCCGATCATGTGTATGTGATCCCGCCCAACCGCGACCTGTCGATCCTGCAAGGCGCGCTCTACCTGCTCGAGCCGGCCGCCCCGCGCGGCCTGCGCCTGCCGATCGACTTCTTCTTCCGTGCGCTCGCCGATGACCAGCAGGCCGGCGCG
>JABWBN010000366.1 GCA_013360485.1 Burkholderiaceae bacterium
CCAGCAGTTGCGCTTCCTGGGCGGCAAGCTGCCTGCGCAACTGACGCAGGTGATTGTCGAAGCCGCCATGCTTCAGGTAGTCGGCCAGGGCGATCTGCAGCGGGACGGCCGTGGCCAGGCTGCTCGAGTATTTCTGCCGCTGCACCTGCTTGGCGAAACGCCCGGCCGCGACCCACCCGACACGATAACCCGGGGCGAGACACTTCGAGAACGAGGACACGTGCAGCACCAGCCCATCCGTGTCGATCGCCTTGCTGCACAACGGTGCGTCACGCTTGAAGTACAACTCGGCGTAGACATCATCCTCGATCAGCGGAACCTGGTGCCTGTGCAGCAGCGCCACCAGCGCACGCTTGTTCTCGTCCGAGACGCAACTGCCGGTCGGGTTGGCGAAATTCAGCATGAACAGGCAGGCCTTGATCGGATGATGGCGCAGCGCATCGGCCAGCGCATCCAGGCTCACCCCTGCGCGCGGGTGGCTCGGGATCTCGATGACCTTGAGCCCCAGGCGCTCGCTGGCCTGCAGCCCCGTATAGAAGGTGGGCGATTCGATGGCGATCAGATCGCCGGGTCGGGTCAACGCTTGCAGGCAGAGGTTGAGCCCTTCCATCGCGCCCGCCGTGACGACGATTTCCTGCGGCGACACCGAGGCGCCATGGGCGAGATATCGCAGCGCGAGTTGTCGGCGCAGTTCGTCATTGCCCGGCGGCAGGTCGGTCACCGTGGCCCGCGGATCCAGATGACGTGCCGCCGCAGCAAGGAAGCGGCCGAGCTTGTCGAGCGGATAGAGCCGCGCGTCGGGAAAGCTCGACCCCAGCGGGACGATGGCGAGATCGCGCACGCTGTCGAGGATCTGGAAGATGAAGTCGCTGACTTCGAGCACCGTCGACCCGCCCACCGGATGGGTGATCTCCGGCTCGGGCAGCTTGCTCCCAAGCCGCGCGCGCACGAAGTAGCCCGACTTCGGCCGCGCCTCGATCAGGCCTCGGCTCTCGAGCAGGTGGTAGGCTTGAGTGACCGTGATCGGGCTGATGCCATGGATCTTGCAGGCCTGGCGGACGGAGAGAAGCTTCTCGCCGGGGCGCAGCACACCATCTGCGATCAGCTTTGCGGTCCGCTCGGCAAAGTCCTGGTAGAGGCTCATGGCGAGATGCTAGCAGTTGTAGCCCCGCACGAGCTTGGCACAGATTACGCGTCAAGCTCGGGCATCCCTTCCCCGCAGAAAAACGACATGCCTTGCCATGACGCTGCGCATCGTGTTTGCCGCGAAGGGGCGGACCTTTCCGGCGCCGCCCCGGGCGAGGCGCGTTCAGTACTCGAGCACGCGCGGCAGTTCCTTGGCCTGCTCGACCCACTTGGTGACGTCCGCTTCGGGCGGCGCGCGGCGAGTCAGTTTCTTTTCGTCATTGACTTGTGCGAGCGCCGCGGCCAGGTTGGCAGGAGAGCGGCGCGCCAGCGCGGGCACGGTGTCCACGCCGGCGGCTTCGAGCAACTGTGCGTAGTCGGCGCCGACGCCGTGGATGCGATAGAGGTCGGCCATGTTTGCGAACTTCAGCACCTGGGTAGAGGACAAGCCGGTGGCTTCGGCCAGCTTTGCACGTGCTGCGGGCGTGGTGCTGGCGGCGAGCAGCGCATCGGTGTCCTTGACACCGGTTTCGCGGAACTTCTTGCCGATCACTTCGCCGATGCCTTCGATGTCTTCGATCTTGTAGTTCGCCATCCTGTGGCCTCCTTGGAATGGTCCTTGACGGGGGAGAGCGCCGATGCGTGCCGGCTCGGCCGGTCGCCGACCGCTTTCGAACGCCATTTCATCATAACTGCCGACGCGAGGCGGATTCGTGAATTCCTGCCGCGAAGGCGAGCTCGCACAGGTGTTTCATCCGCCGCTGAGGGCCTGCACCAGGATGAGGGTGTCGTCCGCGCGCAGTGGATGGGCGGGATCGAAGATTTGCCCGCGGTCGGCGAAGAAGCGGATATGCCGCCGCAGCCGACCCTGTTCATCGATGACGCGAAAGCGGATGCCGGGAAAGCGGCGGTCGAGGTCGGTCAGCACCGCATCCAGCGTGTGGCCCTCGGCGTTCACCTCGCGTGCGCCGGTATAGGACAGCAGCGGCGTCGGAATCAGCACTTTCATGACTTCGCCACGGCCGGTCGGCCGATCTCCACGGCGAGGATCTCGGGCAGGTGGCATGCGATGCAGTGCCAGTGGTCGCCCTCGTCGGCGCTCATCCATAGTTCGCCGCAGGTGGTGCCGAAATAGAGGCCGATCGGATCCAGGTCATCGGCGCACATCGCCTGGCGCTTGACTGTCCACCACGCCTGTTGTGGCGGCAGGCCGTGGTCGAGGCGCTGCCAGTTCGCACCGCCATCGCGGGTGCCATATACCGCCGGACGGCCTCCAGGACTGGTGCGCGGCCAGACGTCGGTCCCGTCCATCGGGAAGATCCACGCGCGCTCGGCGTCGCGCGGGTGGACCACGAGCGGAAAGCCGATGTCGCCGATCTCGGCCGGCATGTTGCGCCCGATCCGGACCCATGTGTCGCCCGGGCGGTCGAGTCGGTACACACCGCAGTGGTTCTGCTGGTAGAGCCGGTCCGGTGCGCTCGGGCAAATCCGGATGCAATGCGGGTCGTGGAAGGTGGCCTCGCGGTCGAAGCCTTCGACCACCTCGAGTCCCTTCAGCAGCGGTGCGAAGCTGCGCCCGCCGTCGCGCGACTCGTGCACGCCGCCGCTCGACATGCCGATGTAAAGATGTGCGGGATCGCGCGGATCGACGATGATCGAATGCAGCTTCGGGCCGTCGGGCGTGCCGTCCTGCTCCGTGCCCATCCACGCGCGGTACTGTGGGTCGTCGTTGAGGCAGGAGAACGCTGCCCAGCGCTCGCCGCCATCGATGGAGCGGAACAGGCCTTGCGGCGAGGTGCCGGCGTACCAGCAACCGGGTTGGCTGGCAGGGGCGGGGGTGAGCCAGAAGCTGTGGTCGACGCTGCGTCCTGCGTCGCCGTCGGCCGCGCGCGCGAAGGCGGGCGGCTGCACCGCCTCGGACCAGTGCTGGCCGAGGTCGGTGGAGCGGAACAGGGTGGGGCCGAGGTGGCCGGTTTTCGATGCCGCGAGCAAGGTGCGACCGTCGCGTGGGTCGAGCATCGCATGGTTGACGATCTGGCCGAACAGCTGCGGCCCATCTGCGCACCAGGTCTTGCGTGTCGCGTCGCTGTGGAAGAACCAGGCGCCCTTGCGAGTCGCCACCAGCACGACAATCCTGCCATCGGGGTCGTTCATGTCTGCGCTCCGTGCCGTGTCCGGCCTGGACGTTCCGGGCCGGGTGCGACCGTAATGCCCGCTGCGGGCTTTCGGGTCGTACTTTTCCTGTTCTATAGATCAGGATGCCGAGACTTGCCGGCACGGAAAGGCTTTGAGCGGAGGGATCAGGGCGGGCCGAGGCTGCCGGCGCGGGCGAAATGCGTGCCGTCGAAAGTGAGCCAGGCCGCCTGGCCGCGCCAGTCGGGCAATACCTGACGCACGCACTCGCGACCGTCGATCGACAGCAGGTGGCGCGCGGGCCGGTGGGTGTGGCCGTGCACCAGCGTGGGGTAGCCGTGCTCGCGCAGCAGCGCGGCGACCGCGTCGGCGTTGACGTCCATGATCTCCATGGCCTTTTCGGCCTTGGCAGCCTCGCTCTGCTGGCGCAGGCCGGCGATGAAGGCCTTGCGTGCGGCCAGCGGCTGGGCGAGGAAGCCGGCCTGCCAGGCGGGGTCGCGCACCTGGCGGCGGAAGGCCTGGTAGGCGAGGTCGTCG
>JABWBN010000084.1 GCA_013360485.1 Burkholderiaceae bacterium
GGCCTGTCGCATCAGCGGCTGCGCCCACTCGATCGGCGGTCACATCCGCCGCCCCATCTGCAAGCGCACCCGCACCGGCGTCCGCTGCAGATGCGAGGGCAGGGCCAGCGCCGGCACGTGCAACGGCCGCTGCGACCGCTGCATCGGCGACTGGCGCTTCTGCGCCCATCGCATCTGCGGCTGCGAGCGGTCCGACTGCGGCCTCTGCGGCCGAATCGCCCCTGGCGTTTCCCCTGCCGGAGGTGCAGTTCGCATCGCAGCCATTGGTGCGCTTGCGCCCCGATCTGGTCCCCGGCCGACGCAAGGGCGCGGCCTCTGGTGTGCCTGAGACCACGCCGGGTCCTGCGGGGACGAGTCGCCCCCCACCCACGGCCAGCCGCCCGGCCGCAACAGCGTTCTATGCTCTGGTGAGCCGCCCCATGCGGTCGCGCGCCGAAGCCCAGGCGCTGTTGGAGAGGTTGCGCAGCGAGACCCAACGCATCAACCATCCCACGGCCACGCAGACCGCCCTGGTCGAGTCCACCGATGGCTGGCGGGTGACATGGTGGCCCTTCACGCACCCACGGCAAGCCGAGAATGCGCGGGCCGCGATGGCCAGCCGCCGTTTCGCGCTGGAGGTGGTGGCGTTCTGATGCCGGTGGTCTACGCCGCCGACCTTCCGTTCGGGAGACGACCTCATGCTCGTGAACTGTGTCGCTTATCGCCAGGGCACCAAACTCGCCGATGTTCCGGTCGAGTCCATCAGCGATCACCTCGTGCAACCCGATACCTTCGTCTGGGTTGCACTACGCGACCCCTCGCAGCAAGAGCTCGAGCAGATGCAGGAGGAGTTCAACCTGCATGACCTGGCGGTCGAAGACGCGCTCAAGGGCCACCAGCGCCCGAAGATCGAGGAGTACGGCGACACGCTGTTTGTGGCCATGCACCTGGTGGAGTACAGCCCGACCGACGAACTGGTGGTGGGCGAAGTGCACGTGTTCGCCGGTTCGAACTTCGTGCTGTCGGTTCGCAAGCGCAGCACGCAGGGGTTTCTCGGGGTCCGGCAACGCTGCGAACGCGAGCCCGAATTGCTCGGGCTCGGTGCAGGCTTCGTGCTCTATGCCCTGATGGATGCGGTCGTCGACCGCTACTTCCCGATGGTCGATGCACTGGACACCGAACTCGAAACCGTGGAGGAACGAATCTTCGAGCGCGGCACGGGCCGCAGCAACATCGAACGCCTGTACGAACTCAAGCGCCGCGTCACCACGTTGCGGCATGCGGTGGCACCGCTGCTGGACGCATCCTCACGTCTGCACGGCGGCCGCGTGCCACCGGTGTGCATGCGCAGCGAGGACTACTTCCGCGACATATCGGATCACCTGGCCCGGCTGCTGATGTCCATCGATGCGATCCGCGAAACGATAGGCACCGCAATCCAGGTCAACCTCTCGATGGTCACCATCGAAGAGTCCGAAGTGACCAAGCGACTGGCCGCCTGGGCCGGGATCTTCGCAGTCGCCACCTTCTTCGTCGGCGTCTGGGGCATGAACTTCGAGCACATGCCGGAGCTCAAGACATGGTGGGGCTATCCGGCCGCGCTGACGCTGATAGGCGCCACGTGCGGCACCTTGTGGTGGCGCTTTCGCCGGTCGGGCTGGCTCTGATGTACCGGACGCCGAAAAGATGATGCATGAGTAGGAACGATTCTTGTTATCATCCAATTTCCGATTTACCTGCCGTCGATCCAACATGCTGATTCGTCCCGCCCCCGCCCGCCTGGCCCTGCTGGTCGCCTTGACGCTTGGCGCCACATTCGCACATGCCCAGGAGAAGGTGCTGAACTTGTATTCGGCGCGTCATTACCAGACCGATGAGGCGCTCTATGCCAACTTCACCAAGGCCACGGGCATCCGCATCAACCGTCTCGATGGCAAGGAAGACGAGCTGGTCGAGCGCATCCGCAACGAGGGTGCCAACAGCCCGGCCGATGTCCTGCTTACCGTTGATGCCGCTCGGCTGGAAGTGGCCGACTCGCTGGGCTTGTTCCAGCAGGTGCAGTCGCGCGTGCTCGAGGAGCGCATTCCCGCCACACTGCGCACCCGAACCTGGTTCGCGTTCTCCACCCGCGCGCGGGTGATCGTCTACAACAAGACCGCGGTCCAGCGCGAGGCCGTACAGAACTACGCCGACTTGTCCGCACCGGCGCTCAAGGGCCAGGTGTGCGTGCGTTCAGGGTCGCATCCATACAACCTGTCGCTCGGTGCGGCCATGATCGCGCACGACGGCGAGCCCAAGACCGAGGCCTGGGCCCGTGGCCTGGTGGCCAACTTCGCCCGCGCACCGAAGGGAGGCGACACCGAC
The DNA here is from genome assembly GCA_013360485.1 of Burkholderiaceae bacterium. Lineage (GTDB taxonomy): Bacteria > Pseudomonadota > Gammaproteobacteria > Burkholderiales > Burkholderiaceae_C > Pseudaquabacterium. Next base: position 2,344 of record JABWBN010000084.1, read on the forward strand.
CAGATCAAGGCGGTGGCCGCCGGCGAGTGCGGGGTGACGATTTCGAACACCTACTACCTGGCTCGCCTGATGCGCTCGGCCAAGCCGGAGGACCAGAAGGTGATGAATGCCGTGGGGGTGGTGTGGCCGAACCAGTCGACCTGGGGCACGCACATCAACGTGTCCGGTGCCGGCGTGCTCAAGCATGCACCCAACCGCGAAGCGGCCGTGAAGTTTCTGGAGTATCTGGCCAGCGACGAGGCACAAGCCTACTTCGCCAACGGCAACAACGAATGGCCCGTGGTCCCCTCTGTGAAGGTACCCAACAAGGAACTCGCATCTCTGGGCACCTTCAAGCCCGACCAGTTGCCCATCGGCGACCTGGCCAAGACCACCGTGCAGGCACAAAAGGTCTTCGACCGCGCTGGCTGGAAGTGAGCCGCCTCACGTGATAGCGCCGCCAGCCTGGCCGAACCGCGCGATCAGCTCACGCTGGCAGATTGCCCACGCGCAATCTGCCGGCACAGCACCACCAGGGGCACCAACCCCACAGCCACGATGGCCAGGGCGGCTGTCGAGGCCTCGGCCAGGCGTTCGTCGGTGGCCAGGGTGTAAGTCTGGGTGGCCAATGTGTCGAAGTTGAACGGCCGCATCACCAGCGTGGCTGGCAATTCCTTCATGACGTCGATGAACACCAGCAGGCCGGCCGTCAGCGCGCTGCCGCGCAGCAGCGGGAGGTGGACGCGCCTGAGCGTCGCCAACGGTCCGTGGCCGAGGCTGCGCGCCGCATCGTCCATGTGCGGTGTGATGCGGGCCAGGCCGGCATCGACGCTTTGCACCGCGGCCGTCAGGAAGCGCACCAGGCACGCGTAGACCAAGGCGGCGATGGTGCCCGTGAACCACAGCCCGGTCTGCCAGCCGAAATGCTGGCGCAAGGCGTCGGCCAGCAGGTTGTCCAGCCGCGCCACCGGGATCAGCACACCCACCGCAATGACCGTGCCCGGCAAGGCGTAGCCCAGCCCGACCACGCGATGCGCCCAGCGCATCGGCGCCCCCTGATGCAGACGGGCCGCGTATCCGATGAGCAGCGCCAGCGCGACCGCCAGCACCGCCGTGCAACCCGCCAGCAGCATGCTATTGCCCGCCAATTGCAGGAACCGCGGCCCGAACTGCGCATCACCGTCAGACCATGCCATGCGCAGCAGCAAGGCCGCGGGCAGGGCAAAGCCCAGCACCAGGGGCACGGCGCAGGCCGCCACCGCCAGTGCCGCCCTCGAACCCTGAAGCGGCAGGCGCGGTGCCGGGCGCCGGCGCGCCGACGCGTCGTCGTAGCGCGAGCGTCCCCGCGAAAACCGCTCGATCATCAGGACAAGCGCAACGAATGCCAGCAGCACCACCGACAACTGCGCCGCCGCTACCCGATCGCCCAGCGAGAACCAGGCCCGATAGATCCCGGTGGTGAACGTCTGGACCGAAAAGTAGGCCACGGTGCCGTAGTCGGCCAGGGTCTCCATCAGCGCCAGCGCCATGCCGGCGGCAATGGCCGGGCGCGCCAGCGGCAGCGACACCCGCACGAAGCTTTGCCACGGGCCCAATCCCATGGACCGCGCCACCTCCACCAGTGCGCCCGCGCGCTCGAGAAACGCCGTGCGCGCCAACATGTAGACGTACGGGTACAGCACCAGCACGAACATAGCGACGGCACCGCCGACCGAGCGGACATCCGGGAACCAGTAGTCGGCGCGCTTCCACCCGAACGCTTCCCGCAGCGCGGTCTGCACCGGCCCCACGAATTGCAGCAGGTCGGTGTAGGTGTAGGCCATCACATACGCCGGCATGGCCAGGGGCAGGACCAGTGCCCATTCGAACGAGGCGCGCCCAGGAAACTCATGGCGGGTCACCAGCCAGGCCGCCCCGACTCCGAGCAGCCCGGCTCCCAGGCCCACGCCGACGCACAGCCACAGCGTCGTCACCACATACTCCGGCAGCACCGTGGACGCCAGGTGCGCCCAGGTGTCGCCAGTGCCGGACGCAAACACGTGCAGGAACACCGACACCAAAGGGACCGACACCCACGCCGCACACGCCAGTGCCAGCAGCAGCAACCACGGACGCGGTGGGGGCCGCGACCATCCTGAACGAGAAGCAGTCACCGCCGCAGTGTATCGGTGCGCTGCCCGTATCATGCTCGCCATGGCGGACTCGACACCCTGGCTTGAACTGGATTGCGTCACGGTCGGCTATGGCCGACGCGCAGTGGTCGAGAACCTGTCGCTGCAACTGGATGCGGGACGCATCGGTTGCCTGCTCGGCCCGTCGGGCTGCGGCAAGACGACGGTGCTGCGTGCCATTGCAGGGTTCGAACCGTTGCGCGCCGGTGCCATACGGCTCGGCGGAACAACCGTCAGCTCGCCGCAGGAACGGGTGGCGCCCGAGTCGCGCCGCATCGGCATGGTGTTCCAGGACCACGCGTTGTTCCCGCATCTGACGATCGCATCGAACGTGGCATTCGGGCTGCGCGGCCGTGCAGACGCCGACGCACGCACACGGCAGATGCTGGAGACGGTCGGCTTGGCGCATGCCGCGCAGCGCTACCCTCACGAGCTCTCCGGGGGTCAGCAACAGCGGGTGGCGCTGGCGCGCGCGCTGGCTCCGCAGCCGGCCCTCTTGCTGCTGGACGAGCCGTTTGCCAATCTCGACATCGAACTGCGCGAGCGCCTGGGCGGCGAGTTGCGACTGCTGTTGAAGAACGCCGGAACCACCGCGTTGATGGTCACCCACGACCAACACGAAGCGTTTGCGATCGCCGACGACATCGGTGTGATGAGCGAGGGGCGCATCCAGCAGTGGGACAGCGCATGGCGCCTGTACCACCAGCCGGCCAACCGCTTCGTCGCCGACTTCGTGGGCCAGGGTGCGTTCGTGCCCGGCATCGTCGACGAGGGCCATCGGGTGCGGATGGAACTGGGGGTGCTGCAGGCCACCGACCCGGTGCGCTGCACCGAGCACGGTGACCTGTGTCCCAGCGGCTGCCAAGTCGACGTGCTGCTGCGCCCCGACGACGTGGTGCACGACGACGCCAGCGCGGTCACCGCACAAGTGCTGGCCAAGGCGTTTCGCGGCGCCGAATTCCTCTACACACTGCGCCTGGACAGCGGTGCCACCGTGCTGTCGCTGGTGCCGTCACACCACAACCACGCCATCGGCGAACGCATCGGCATCCGTCTTGAACTGGACCATGTCGTCGCGTTCAAGCGCATCGACGCTCCGCCGTTGACCTGCGGCTGATCCCGTCAGGGCCGGTCGTACCCGGCGACGTTCGCAGACCTCAGGTTCCCTCGGCGCGCTTGAGCAGACGCTCCACCTCGAACTGTGCGGGGAACTTGTCCCCCATCTTGGCCAAAGCATCCAGCTCCACCCGCGCCGCCTTCTTGTCTCCGGCGTCGAGGTAGATGCGCGCCAGGTTCAGGCGAAAGCCCGGTGCGTCGCCGGACAACGCCAGCGCACGCTTGGACTCCTCGATGGCCTGCGGGAACGCACGTTCAGCGGCCAGCACCATGGCGTAGGTGTCGCGTGCCGCTGCCAACGTCGGCGCGTTGCGCACGGCCTTCTCGGCGAGTGCGCGCGCACCGGGCTTGCCCTGCCGCAGATAGAGCCAGGCCACGTTGTTCAGTGCCATGGCGTTCTCGGGCTGCATCTTCATCACTTCGACATAGCGGCTTTCGGCCTGCGCCATGTTGTTGGTCTGCAGGGCTGCGTCACCCAGGTGGAAGAGGAAGATTGCGTCCTTGGGATGATCCTTGAGCCAGGCGTCGGCGAACTTCGCCGCTTCACCCGCGCGCTGCGCCGCCACCAGCACGCTGTGCAAGCGTGTGGCTGCGGTTGTGCCGTCGCGTTTGATCGTGCCCTTCTTCAGCGCGGCCACCGACGCGTCCCAGCGCTTCTGCGATGCCTCGATCTCACCTTCGGCGACGAACCCGACGGCATCGTCCGGCCGACGCTGCTGCAACTGGCGCGCCAATTGCAGCGCTTCATCGGTGCGCTTCTGCCTCATCGCGATGGCGATACCCAGGCGATGCGCCGGTACCGAATCCGGGTCCTTCTCGATGGCGCGGCGCACATCTCGAATGGCGGCGTCGTACTCCTCGCCCTGCATACGCGCGTTGGCCTGACCCAGGTAGCCCAGCGCCTCGTCCGGTCGCAGCGCCACGATCTTGCCGTAGGAACTGAGCGCCTGTTGTCGGTCTCCGGTGCTCATCTGCAGGCGCGCCAGGCGATCCAGCATCTCGACGTTGTTGGGCAATGCGGCCACCGCTGCCTGGGCAGCCGCCAGCGCGCCTTTGTAGTCGCGCTGCCGCGTGAGGTGGTCGATCTGGGCGCCTCGCGCCTGGGTATCGGCGGCGGGCGCAGCCGACACGGCGTCGGCGTAGGCCTTGCTCACCTCGGCCGCCGGTGCACCTGCGCGCTGCTTCAGCTCCGCCAGCGCCAGCATCGCCGGCACGTTCTTCGGATCGCGTTCGATCAGCTTGGCAAAGCGCGCCTGGGCCGCATCGGGCTTGCCCTGGCGCATGTCCAGCGCGGCCAAGGCACCGACGGCCGGCACATACGCGTCGTCCTTGGCCAGCGCCGCCTCGAATGCCTTGCGGGCAGCGTCCATGTCCTGCTTGAGCACAAGCACGCGTCCACGCAAGTGCAGCGGCACGGGACTGTCGGGCTGCTTCTTCTGCAAGGCGTCGATCGCCTGCATGGCTGCATCGAACTCGCGCCGCTGAATGCGCGCCGTGATGAGCGCCATGTCGACGGAGCGGCCCTCGTCGGCTGCCGCCAGGCGTTGCAACTCGCCGAAACCGTTGTCGGCCTGCCCCCGGGCGATTTGCGACAGGGCCAGTGCGGCGTTCAGCCGCCGATCATCAGGTCGCATCTGCGCCGCGCGCGCGAACAAGGCCTCGGCCGTCTTGGTGTCGCCTTCCAGCAAGTGCGCCTGGGCTGCCAATGCCAGGGCCTGTGGCAGCGGTGTCTTCATTTCGAGCAGGGGCTGCAACGTGGCCAGCGCCTTCGACGGCTGCCGCATGCGCAAGTACGCTTCGGCCAGCAAGCGGCGAGCGTCGATCGATTGCGGCGCCAGCTGAGCGGCTCGGGAAAGGAACGACTCGGCTTGCGACGGCGCGCCGAGCTGCAACTCAGTGGCCCCGGCGAGCATCAAGGCACGAACATTCTCCGGGGCTGCGCGCAACAGCGTCTGGATCAGATCGCGCGCCTGCCGGAAATCGGTCGCCGAGAACGCGATCTGGGCCTCGAGGAACTGCGTCTGCTGTGCCGTGGGTCGCACCTTCTTCAACTCGCCCAGCTGAGCGCGGGCACCGTCGAGATCGCCGTTGCCCAGCAGGGTGGTGATCAGCGCGGCATGCGCCTCCGCCAGGTCGGGCTTGACCGCCAACGCCTTGCGATAGAGATCGATCGCCGCGGCACGATCGCCGCGGGCGGCACGCAGCAGGTCAGCCTTGAACAGCAGCGCTTCGACGTTGTCAGGTGCGCGCTGCAGCAGGCCGTCGATCGCGGCCAACGCATCGTCCACCTTGCCACCGGCAACCGTCAGCCGCGCGTTCACCAGGACCGCCGGCGCATAGTGCGGCGAGATGGCCAGTGCCTTGCCCACGGCTGCGCGGGCTTCGTCCATCATGCCCCGGCTTGCGTAGGCGGTCGCCAGCGTGGTCTGCAGCTCGATGTTCTGCATCGGGTCTGACAGATCGGTCGTGCCGTACTCTTCCGTCAGCCGTCGTGCCTCGCCCTTGGCCAGCAGCGCCCGCGCGCGCAGCGGCACCACCTGGGCCTCGGGGTGTTTGAGGTCCAGCGCGCGCTTGAGCTCGACCTCCGCGCCCGCGGCGTCACCGACTTCCAGCAGCGCGCGGCCGAGCAGGAAGCGCGCCTCGGCAGACGACGCGTTCTGGTCAAGCGCGTTCTTCAGTTCGATGACGGCCGCCTTGGGGTCCTTCTTCTCGAGATAGCTCTTGGCCGACGCGATCAGTTCGGCCTCGCCTTTGCCGCTGCAGGCGGCCAGCGCCAGTGCGGCGGCCAATACCGCGCCCCAGGTCCACGAATTCTTGCGTTGCATCTGCACCTCTGCCACTCCCTCGTTGCCACCCCGCGGTCCAGGACCTCGGCACCCTGGTGACCATCGCGCCTCAGCGCAGCGCCGCACGCGCACCTGCCGCGCGCACGATGCCTTCACCCATCGCGGCACCGAACCGCTTGGCCAGGCGTTCCGCTACGTTCTCGCGAGGCGTGTAGTCGATGATCTCCTCGGCCTTGACAATGTCGCGCGCCACCCGGTCCAAGTCGCCGAAGCCGTCGGCCAAGCCCAACCGCACCGCCTGTTCGCCGTTCCAGAAAAGACCGGAGAACGTTTCGGCCGACTCCTTCAGGCGTCCGGCGCGTCCTTGTCGCACGACATCGATGAACTGCCGGTGAATCTGGTCGATCATCGCCTGCGCATAGGCCCGGTGGTGCTCGTTCTGCGGTGAAAACGGGTCGAGCATGCCTTTGTTCTCACCTGCGGTCAGCAATCGCCGTTCGATGCCCAGCTTCTGCATCAACTGGTCAAAACCGAAGCCGTCCATCAGCACGCCGATGGAGCCGACGAGGCTGGCCTTGTCGACGTAGATCTCGTCGGCTGCGACCGCGATGTAGTACGCACCGGAAGCGCACATCTCGTCCACCACCGCGTAAACCTTCTTGCCATGCTTGGCCTTCAGGCGCCGGATCTCGTCGTTGACGATGCCCGCCTGCACCGGACTGCCGCCGGGACTGTTGATGCGCAGCACCACCGCCTGCGCGCCGGCATCATCGAACGCCTGGCGTATGGCGCCCAGCAATTGCTCCGCGCTCGCTTCGGTGTCCGGTGCAATCTCGCCACGCACGTCGACCAGCGCGGTGTGGGGCCCGCTGGGTGGCACCGGGGGGCCTTGTTGCACGAGCGCGAAGACGACAGTCGCTGCCAGCAGCAGCCATGCACCCCGAAAGAACACGTTCCAGCGGCGTTCCCGCCGTCGCTGGGCTAGCAACTCACGCGCCAGGATTTCCAGCGAGCGATCCAGCGGGGCCGCCCCGATGTCGACGGAAGCCGGCAGCGGCGCAGGTTCGGCGCTCGCGGCCGGTGCGCCGCGGGCGCCAGGGCTGCCCTGCATAGCCTGCAAGTTGTCGTCAGGTGGCTGGGGGATCATGTTCGGGACCCGGGGCCGAAGTCCCGGTCGTGGGGTGCGCTGGGTCCGCCGAAGCCGCGGCGGGCCGGATATCGCGGGTAGGATACCAATACACCTGCCCGTCGCGTTCAGATGTTTCGATGGCCATCAGGCGCCGATGCGCGCACGGCCCGGCCACGCAATGGCCGTGTACGGGATCGTAGGTGGCACCGTGGATCGAGCAGACGATCCAGCGGCGTTCATGGTCGAGAAAGTCTCCCGCCTGCCAGTCCATTTCGACCGGCACATGGGCGCACCGATTCATGTACGCGACGATGCGCCCGTCGTAGCGCAGCGCGAAGGCCCTCGCCTGCTGGCCCCACAGATGAACATCGAAACCGAAGGCCAAACCGCGCTCGGCCAAGGCCGACGACGGGCACAGCGGCAGCCCGTCATGCGTTGCGCGCCCCGACTGCGGCGCATCGCCCGCCAGCTGCGTGTCCCGATCAGGCATGTTCCACCAGCCAGGCATGCAATTCGGCCGTCGAGTGAACGACCGCCAAGGGTTGCAGCGGCGCAAACGAATCGGGCTCATGCGCGCCATAGCTCACTGCCACCGCCGGCGTTCCGGCGTTGACGGCCATTTGCAGGTCATGAGTGGTGTCGCCGATCATCAGCGTGCGGTCGGGTTCGGCACCGAATTCGCGCATCAGTTCCAGCAGCATGCGGGGATCGGGCTTGCTGGCCGTTTCGTCGGCGGTGCGAGTCCCGTCGAAGACGCCGCGCAACTGCGCGGTGTGCAGCGCATCGTCCAGCCCGCGGCGGCCCTTGCCCGTGGCCACGCCCAACCAGTGGTTGCGCGACTTCAGCGCCTGCAGCATGGCCAGCGTTCCGGGAAACAGCACGAGGTCATCCTGATGCGCCAGGTAGTGGTGCCGATAGCGCTGCGCCAGCTCGGGATAGCGCGACGTCTCCAGTCCAGGTACGGCGTGGCGCAGCGCATCGTGAAGGCCGAGCCCGATGACGTAGGCGGCCTGTGCATCATCGGGTACAGGCGCACCGATGTCGGCGCACGCGGCCTGGATGCAACGCACGATGAGGGCGGTCGAGTCGAACAGGGTGCCATCCCAGTCGAAGACGATCAGGTCGAAGCGGCGGGGTCGCAGGGTCATACCGTACAGGGGTCTGGCTGTGGGGGTGGTTGCCGCTGCGGCTGAGGCGGAGGGCAGGTGCCGGGCGGCGGGCGGGGGTGCATTTCAGTGTGCGTCGCCCAGCCGGCCCAGCAGTGTGACGCATTCGGGTGGCAACGGTGCCTGCAATTCGATGCGCCGGCCATCGGCAGGGTGATCGAACGACAACTGCCGAGCGTGCAGGAACATGCGGCCAAACCGCAGCCCGTCCAGGCCTTCGGCCCGCGCCAACTGCCGGTTGAGCGTGAAGTCGCCGTATTTGTCGTCACCCACGATCGGGTGGCCGGCATGCGCCAGGTGCACCCGGATCTGATGGGTGCGACCGGTCCGTATGGTGACGTCCAGCAGGGTGTACTGCTCGAAGCGCCGAACCACCTTCACCAGGGAGATCGAGCGCCTGGCCTGAGGCTGTTCATCGCCGACCACCCGCACGCGCCGCTCGCCGGCAGCATCGTGGTACTTGTGCAGCGAGGCGTCGATCACCTTCAGGCGCTGGGGCCACGCGCCCAACACCAGCGCCGCGTAGGTCTTGCCGGTGTCGCGGGCGCGGAACTGGTCCTGCAGCGCCGTCAGCGCGCTTCTCTTCTTGGCCAGCAGCAAGATGCCCGAGGTTTCCTTGTCGAGTCGGTGCACCAGTTCGAGAAACCGCGCTGTCGGTCGCGCCTGTCGCAACTGCTCGATCACGCCGAAGCTCACGCCGCTGCCGCCATGAACCGCCACGCCTGCGGGTTTGTCGATCGCCAGGAGGTGCTCGTCCTCGAACAGCACCGGGAACTCACGCGGCGGCGCAACAGCGGCATCGTCGCGCGGCGTCGGCAGGGTCACCGGCGGCACCCGCACCTCATCGCCGGAGGCCAGGCGGGTGTCGGCCTGGGCCCGGCCCTTGTTGACACGGACCTCGCCGCTGCGGATCAATCGGTAGACGTGGGTCTTGGGCACGCCCTTGAGCAAGCGCAAGAGGAAATTGTCCAGCCGCTGGCCCTCAGAGGTGTCGTCGATCTGCACGTTGCGCACCTGCGGACGATCCGCAGGCACGCGCCGGCTGGCATCCAATTTGCTGCTTATAATCGCCCGAACCACATCCGCGCCGTAAGTGCTTGATTTTTCAGAGTTTACCCGGGTACGCCCGGCGCGAGGGTGGTGGTGCGCCCCAACCGGTGCACCAACAAGCGTTGATGCAACGCCGGCACCTCACAGCAGGCTGCGCCCCCGTAGTGGCGCGGCGGTCGTGCGGTGGCCGGTGGAAGAGAAACGTCGTCACAGCCGTCCCGGCTTCGGGAAGTAACAAGCTCATGGACGGCAGACGGGGGCTGCACTGCAGCGTGCCCGGTCTGTCGTCCGCGTCGTCGCCAACCCGGTTTGCATGACCGCCCTGCCCCTGCCCCTGAACCGCGCCGATGACGGCGCTGCGCGCCGCGACGCGCCGGGCATCGGGCCTGCGGTGCCGCCCGCCGACTTGTGCACGCCGCACGCAGCCCCGCTGAAGGATCGGTCGCCCTGCGATCACCGGAGGCCTCGGGCAGTTCATCCATCGGCCGTTACGCGTTGATCGTGCATCGAATGAGCCGCCGGCACTGATGCCGGCGGCGGGTTCGTCGCGCCATCCGGGCCTGTTCCGGGCGGCGCGCACTGGAGTGCACATGAAGCGCATGCTGATCAACGCCACGCAGCCGGAAGAGCGGCGCCTGGCCATCGTCGACGGGCAGAAACTGCTCGACTTCGAAACCGAAATCGAAGGTCGCGAGCAACGCAAGGGCAATATCTACAAGGCCGTGGTGACGCGGGTGGAACCGTCGCTGGAAGCCTGCTTCGTCGACTACGGCGAAGACCGCCACGGCTTCCTGCCGTTCAAGGAAATCTCCAAGCAGTACTTCCGCGATGGCATCGAGGCCAAGAACGCCACCATCAAGGAGGCCATCAGGGACGGCCAGGAACTGCTGGTCCAGGTCGAAAAGGAAGAGCGCGGCAACAAGGGCGCCGCGCTCACCACGTTCGTCAGCCTGGCCGGGCGCTACCTCGTGCTCATGCCCAACAACCCCCGCGGCGGTGGCGTTTCGCGCCGCATCGAGGGCGAAGACCGCGAGGAGCTGAAGGACGCGCTGGATCAGCTCGAATACCCCAAGGGCATGAGCCTGATCGCCCGCACCGCCGGCATCGGCCGCTCGGCGTCCGAGCTGCAGTGGGACCTGAACTACATGCTCAAGCTGTGGTCGGCGATCGACGCCGCCAGCAAAGCGGGCAAGGGCGCGTTCCTGATCTATCAGGAGTCCAGCCTGGTGATCCGTGCGATCCGCGACTACTTCACGTCGGACATCGGCGAGATCCTGATCGACACCGACGATATCTACGATCAGGCCCAGCAGTTCATGAATCACGTGATGCCGGAATCGGCCTCGCGTGTGAAGCGCTACCGCGACGACGCAGCGCTGTTTTCGCGCTTCCAGATCGAGCACCAGATCGAGACGGCGTTCAGCCGCACCGTGAACCTGCCCTCGGGCGGCGCCATCGTCATCGACCACACCGAGGCCCTGGTAGCGGTGGACGTGAACTCCGCACGCGCCACGCGCGGCGGCGACATCGAAGAGACGGCCACTCGAACCAACCTGGAAGCGGCCGACGAGATCGCGCGCCAGATGCGACTGCGCGACCTGGGCGGCCTGATCGTCGTCGACTTCATCGACATGGAGGAGTCGAAGAACCGCCGCGAGGTGGAGCAGCGCTTGCGCGACGCGATGCGTCAGGACCGCGCCCGCGTTCAGTTCTCGTCGATCAGTAAGTTCGGCCTGCTCGAACTCAGCCGCCAGCGCCTGCGCCCCGCACTCAGCGAAGGCAACCACATCACCTGCCCGCGCTGCAACGGCACCGGCCACATCCGCGACACCGAGTCCTCCGCGCTGCAGATCCTGCGCATCATTCAAGAGGAGTCCATGAAGGACAACACCGCTGCCGTGCATGTGCAGGTGCCGGTGGAAGTGACGTCCTTCCTGCTCAACGAGAAGCGTACCGAAATCACCAAGATCGAGCTCAAGCAGCGCGTCACCGTCTTGCTGGTGCCCAACAAGCACCTCGAGACGCCGAACTACAAGCTCGAGCGCCTGCGCCACGACGACCCGCGGCTGGAAAACCTGCAGGCCAGCTACACGATGATCGAAGAGCCCGATGACGAGGTGTCGATCAGCCGGCGCGAGAAGGCCAAGGCCAAGCAGGAACCCGTGATCAAGGGCGTGCTCCCCGACCAACCGGCGCCGGTGGCACCGCCCAAGCCCGAGCCCACGGCAACAGCCGCGCCCACGGTCGCGGCGGCCTCACCAGCGACGCCAACGCCGAGCTGGGCT
>JABWBN010000085.1 GCA_013360485.1 Burkholderiaceae bacterium
TGTAGCTCGACATGCTGGCCTCCGTGGAAGTGACAGGGGCATGTTCGTCCGCCACAGGCTCATGGCGTGAGCTACCTGCGCTTTGTGATGAATCAGGTGTAGCGATTGCTTTGACTTGCACGGGCTGTGGACTGCCTGTCAGTCCGGAAAGCGATCTCTTATTGAAGGATGAAAGGCCACGCGGGATCAAGCTCACCACCGTAAGCATTGAGTGGGAAGACAGTCCGTCGATTCCGATCCGCTTCAACTATTCGGTTTCTCGCTACCAAGAGGAAAACCCGCCGCCGCCCGGTGCAAGGCTTCTGAGGGGTCTCGCGGAGGACCTTGGGCAGTTGGTGAGAGCGTTGAAGGCAAGGGTGCCTGCGAGGCTCAAGACCGCTCTCGAAGGTGCAGGAGTCGGAACTGGGCCAGACTTCAGAATCATCGTCAGGCCCGAGTCGGCCATGAAGTTCGACAATCATCTCGGTCTATCGGTCATTCTGTTCGTGCGGATCGTTGACTCTTCAAATAGGGAAGCTTGGTCGGGCCGAGTCCATTCGAGCCGTGGCTATAACCTCATTGGCATCGATCTCACTGATCACAGCGATACGTACGCCGACAACGCAATTCTTCTGCTCATGGCGCGGTTGCGAAAAGCCGAGTTGATCCAATAAGAACGCGGTCGCTGGCCTGCACCTCCGGCAGCGACCGGCTCTACTACACGCAAGCGCCCAAGGACGCGAAGCAGGTCAAGGCTGCAGGTCTCAAGGCCAGAGTTGAGGGACTCCTGGCCGTCCTTGAAGCCGATCCGTTTCAGAACCCTCCGGCATTTGAGAAGCTTGTTGGCGATCTCTCGGGGGCGTACTCGCGTCGAATCAACGTTAACGATCGGCTCGTCTACGAAGTGTTCATCAACGAGCGGGTCGTTCGCGTGCTCCGCATGTGGACCGACTACGAGTGATGCCCAGGATCGTGGGCGGCGGCAGCGAGCACCGGCTTTTCGCCGCGAGAACCCGTCAGACCCGCGGCGCCATCAGCACTTGATGCCCATGTGCAGCGCCACCACGCCGGCGGCGAGGTTGTGCACGTCGACATGGCCAAAGCCGGCGGTCTTCATCATGGCCTTGAGGGTGGCCTGGTCGGGGTGCATGCGGATGCTTTCGGCCAGGTAGCGGTAGCTATCGGCGTCGCCGGCCACGAGGCGGCCCATCAGCGGCAGCAGGTTCATCGAGTACCAGTCGTAAGGGCGGCGCAACGGCTCGGCCACGCGTGAAAACTCCAGCACCAGCAGGCGTCCGCCGGGCTTGAGCACGCGGCACATCTCGGCCAGCGCCGCTTCCTTGTGGGTCATGTTGCGCAGGCCGAAGGCCACGCACACGCGATCGAAGCTGTCGCTGGCGAACGGCAGTTGCTCGGCATCGCACAGGGTGGTGGGCAGCACCATGCCCGCGTCGAGCAGGCGGTCGCGGCCGGTGCGCAGCATGGCCTCGTTGATGTCGGTGTGCACCACCAGCCCCGAGGGACCAACGGCCTTGGCAAAGCCGCGCGCCATGTCGCCGGTGCCGCCGGCGATGTCGAGCACGCGGTCGCCGGGGCGGCAGTGGGCCACGGCGATGGCATAGGCCTTCCAGGCCCGGTGCAGACCCATCGACATCAGGTCGTTCATGACGTCGTAGCGCGAGGCCACAGAGTCGAACACGCCGCGCACTTTGCGTGCTTTCTCGGCCTCGTCGACGGTCTGGTATCCGAAGTGCGTCTGCGCCATGGGCCTGCCCCGGGTGTGGTTCAGTGGTGGCCGCAGCTGCCGCCGGCGGCTGCCGGCGCGGCCATCGGTGCGTCGCGGTCGACGCCGGCCTCGGCCAGGCGGTCGAAATACTGCTGCCACAGCGACGACTCGTGGTCGCCCAGGTGGTACAGGTACTCCCAGGTGTAGATGCCGGAGTCGTGGCCATCGCTGAAGGTGGGCTGCACCGCATAGTGGCCGACCGGCTCGATGCCCAGGATGTCGACCTCGCGCTTGCCGGTCTGCAGCGTCTCCTGGCCGGGGCCGTGGCCCTGCACCTCGGCCGAAGGCGAGTACACGCGCAACAGCTCGAACGGGATGCGGAACTGCGCGCCGTCGGAGTAGCCGATTTCCAGCACGCGGGACTTCTGGTGCAGCGTCAGGCGCGTGGGCTGGGGATTTGAGCTGTCGGCGTCGCGGGCCATGGTGGGGTTCGGGCGTGGGTGTGATGGGAAGCGTGGGCCCGCATCGCAGGCGGGCGGTCCAGTTTATCGCCGTGTGCCTGGCCGCAGCGCCATCGACGGGTCGCGAGCAGGGTCAGACCAGCACCCGCTCGATGCCGCCGGCATTGGCGTGGGCCACGTAGTCTTCCAGCCAGGCCGGGCCCAGGATGTGACGCGCCATCTCGATGACCACGTAGTCGGCTTCGAGCAGGCCGCTGGCCGTGTCGTCCTGGTAGCGGGTGAGGCCCTGCAGGCAACTGGGGCAGGAGGTGAGCACCTTCACGTTCTGGCCCGGCGCCACCGCGCCGGACTGCCGCAGCACGGCCTCGCCCTTGCGCAGCTCTTCTTCCTTGCGAAAGCGCACCTGGGTGGCAATGTCGGGCCGGCTCACGCCCAGCGTGCCGCTTTCGCCGCAGCAGCGCTCGCTCTTGACCACGCCCTCGCCCAGCAGCGCGCGCACGGTCTTCATGGCGTCCTGCTGCTTCATCGGGTTGTGGCAGGGCTCGTGGAACAGGTAGCCGCCGGTGTGGCCCGGCAACGTGATGCCCCGTTCGAGCAGGTACTCGTGGATGTCGACGATGCGGCTGCCGGGGAAGATCTCCTCGAACTTGTAGTCCTGCAGTTGGTCGTAGCAGGTGCCGCAGCTCACGACCACAGTGCGGATGTCGAGGTAGTTCAGGGTGTTGGCCACGCGGTGGAACAGCACCCGGTTGTCGGTGATGAGCTTCTCGGCGCGGTCGAACTGGCCGGCGCCGCGCTGCGGGTAGCCGCAGCACAGGTAGCCCGGCGGCAGCACGGTTTGCACGCCGGCATGCCACAGCATGGCCTGGGTGGCCAGGCCCACCTGGCTGAACAGGCGCTCCGAGCCGCAGCCAGGGAAGTAGAACACCGCCTCGGTGTCGGCCGTGGTGCGCGCGGGGTCGCGGATGATGGGGACGTAGTCCTTGTCCTCGATGTCGAGCAGGGCACGCGCGGTGCGCTTGGGCAGCCCGCCGGGAAGCTTCTTGTTGATGAAGTGGATGACCTGCTCGCGCACCGGTGCCGCACCCACCGTTGCCGGCGGTGCCATGGTCTGGCGCCGGGCGGGCAGCTTGAACATCCGGTTGGCCAGGCGCTGCGCCTTGAAGCCGACATCCACCATGGCCGCGCGCATGAGCTTGATGGTCTGCGGATTGGTGGCATTGAGCATCAGCATCGCGGCGGCATGCCCCGGGCGGAAGCTCTTCTGGCCCATCTTGCGCAGCAGGTTGCGCATGTTCATCGACACGTCGCCGAAGTCGATCTTCACCGGGCAGGGGGTGTAGCACTTGTGGCACACCGTGCAGTGCTCGGCCACGTCCTCGAACTCTTCCCAATGCGCCAGGCTCACGCCACGGCGGGTCTGTTCCTCGTACAGGAAGGCCTCGATCAGCAGCGAGGTGGCGAGGATCTTGTTGCGCGGGCTGTACAGCAGGTTGGCGCGCGGCACATGGGTGGCGCACACCGGCTTGCACTTGCCGCAGCGCAGGCAGTCCTTGATGGAGTCGGCGATGGCGCCGATGTCGCTCTGGCGCATGATGAGCGACTCATGGCCCATCAGCCCGAAGCTGGGCGTGTAGGCGTGCGACAGATCCGAGGCATGCACCTGCGGACCCAGCCGCTCGAGCGCGGCGCCGCGCAGCAGCTTGCCCTTGTTGAACCGGCCTTCAGGGTCGATGCGCGCCTTGTACTCGGCGAAGGGCGCGATCTCGTCGTCGCCCAGGAATTCGATCTTGGTGATGCCGATGCCGTGCTCGCCCGAGATCACGCCGCCCAGGCTGCGCGCCAGCACCATGATGCGGCCCACGGCCTCGTGGGCGGTCTGCAGCATCTCGTAGTTGTCGCTGTTGACGGGGATGTTGGTGTGCACGTTGCCGTCGCCGGCATGCATGTGCAGCGCCACCCATGTGCGCCCGCGCAGCACCTCGCGGTGGATGCGGCGGCATTCGTCGAGGATGGGAACGAAGGCGGCACCCGCGAAGATGCCCTGCAGGGGTTTGAGCACCTGCTGCTTCCAGCTGGCGCGCAGGGTCTTGTCCTGCAGCTGCTCGAAGGCGCTGCGCCCGCCCTCGGCTGCCACGTCCAGCCCCGATAACCAGCCCTGCCACAGCGCGCGCACCTGCAGCAGCAGCGCCAGCGCCTGCTGCACGCGGTCTTCCAGAAGTTCGGCGCTGGGAATCTCGCTGGCGTCATCGGTGCGCCCCAGCGGCAGCGAGCCGGCCTCGAACAGCGCCTGCAGGCGGTCGATGAGCTGCAGCTTGTTGCGCAGGCTCAGCTCGATGTTGATGCGCTCGATGCCCAGCGTGTACTCGCCCATGCGATCGAGAGGGATCACCACGTCTTCGTTGACCTTGAAGGCGTTGGTGTGGCGGGCGATGGCCGCGGTGCGCTTGCGGTCGAGCCAGAACTTCTTGCGCGCGTCGGCGCTCACGGCCACGAAGCCTTCGCCGGCACGGCTGTTGGCGATGCGCACCACCTCGCTGGTGGCACGGGCCACCGCGTCCTCGTCTTCGCCGACGATGTCGCCGATGAGCACCATCTTGGGCAGGCCGCCGTTGCCGCCACCGCGCTTGCTCTTGGTGGTGTAGCCCACGGCCTTGAGGTAGCGGTCGTCCAGGTGCTCCAGCCCGGCCAGGATGGCGCCCCCGGCGGCCGACTGCGCGAACAGGTAGTCCTTGATCTCGACGATGGCGGGCACGGCCTCGCGCGGGTTGCCGAAGAACTCCAGGCACACCGTGCGCACATGCCGCGGCATGCGGTGCACCACCCAGCGCGCGCTGGTGATCAGGCCGTCGCAGCCCTCTTTCTGGATGCCGGGCAGGCCGGCGAGGAACTTGTCGGTGACGTCCTTGCCCAGGCCTTCCTTGCGAAAGGTGCGGCCGGGGATCTCGAGCACTTCCTTGCGCTCGAGCGTCGTGCCGCCGGCGTCGAACCAGCGCAGCTCGAAGCGCGCCACCGGCGCGTCGTGGATCTTGCCCAGGTTGTGGTCCAGGCGCACCACCTCGAGCCACTTGGCCTCGGGCGTGACCATGCGCCAGCTGGCCAGGTTGTCCAGCGCGGTGCCCCACAGCACGGCCTTCTTGCCGCCGGCGTTCATGGCCACGTTGCCGCCCACGCAGCTGGCCTCGGCCGAGGTGGGATCGACCGCGAACACATAGCCCGCGCGCTCGGCGGCATCGGCCACGCGCTGCGTGACCACGCCGGCCCCGGTCCAGATGGTGGCCACCGGTCGTCCCACGCCTGGCAGCTCGACCAACTCGACCTCGGTCATCTGCTCGAGCTTCTCGGTGTTGATGACGGCGCTCTTCCACGTCAGCGGCACGGCGCCGCCGGTGTAGCCGGTGCCGCCTCCGCGCGGGATGATGGTCAGCCCAAGCTCGATGCAGCCTTTGACGATGCCGGCCATCTCGGCCTCGGTATCGGGCGTGAGCACGACGAACGGGTACTCCACCCGCCAGTCGGTGGCATCGGTGACATGCGACACCCGCGACAGGCCGTCGAACTTGATGTTGTCGCGTGCCGTGTGGCGCCGCAGCAGGCGAACCGTGCGCTGGCGCAGCTCGGCCACTGCGCCGAAGTGGGCTGCGAAGCGCTCGACCGCGGCATGCGCCATGGTGAGCAGCTCGCCGACGAGTGCGTCGCGCCCGGCGTCGGCATCCGGCGTGCGGCGGCGCTGCACTTCGCTCAGGCGGTGGTGCAGCGCCTCGATCAGGAGAGCGCGCCGCTTGGGATTGTCCAGCAGGTCGTCTTCGAGGTAGGGGTTGCGCTGCACCACCCAGATGTCGCCCAGCACCTCGTAGAGCATGCGGGCCGAGCGCCCGGTGCGACGCTCCTCGCGCAGCCGCGCCAGCAGCTCCCAGCCACGGGCGCCGAGCAAGCGCAGCACGATCTCGCGGTCGGACAGCGAGGTGTAGTTGTAGGGGATTTCTCGCAGGCGGGGGGCGGCAGCGTCACCGGTGGCGGTGGCGCCGAGCGCGGGGAACTCGAGCGGTGCGTTCATCGATGGCGGCAGGCGCCGGGCTGGGCCGGTCGGCGTCCGGGCGTCGGCCCGGGGGGAAGGCACCTGAACAACGATGTTATCGCACCGCAGCATGACCACAGCGCCGATGCGGCTGCGCCGGGGGTTTCCTCGCGTTGCCCGGTGGCACCGGTCTGTGACAGAAACGCGGCTGTCACATTACAACGACAGACTGTTCGGCTTTGCCTGCCCTGATGGAGAAACCATGAGCAAGACGATACGGGTGGCCGCGATCGCAGCGGCGTTGGGGGGTTGGGGCCTGGCGGCCCAGGCCCAGACCGAGATCCTCTGGTGGCACTCGATGGGAGGTGCGCTGGGCGAGTGGGTGACCGACCTCGCCAACGAGTTCAATGCCAGCCAGAAGGACTACAAGGTCGTGCCCACCTACAAGGGCAGCTACGACCAGTCCATGACGACGGCGATCGCCGCCTTCCGAGCCGGCAACGCCCCGCACGTGCTGCAGGTGTTCGAGGTGGGCACGGCCACCATGATGGCCAGCAAGGGCGCCATTGTTCCGGTCGCCCAAGTGATGAAGAGCGCCGGCCACAAGTTCGATCCGGCTGCGTACGTGCCTGCGGTGGCCGGCTACTACACGGCGCCGAACGGCCAGATGCTCAGCCTGCCGTTCAACAGCTCGACCACGGTCTTCTACTACAACAAGGACGCCTTCAAGGCTGCAGGCATCGACCCCAACAAGGCTCCTGGCACCTGGCCTGAAGTGGCGCTGGCGGCTGCGAAGCTCAAGGCGACGGGTCACAAGTGCCCGTTCACCACCAGTTGGCAGAGCTGGACCCAGCTCGAAAGCTTTTCGGCCTGGCACAACACCCTGTTCGCCACCAAGAACAACGGCTTTGGCGGCATGGACACGCGCCTGGCGGTTGACACCCCGCTGCATGTGCGCCACATCGAGAACCTGGCCAACATGAGCAAGCAGGGCCTGTTCGTCTACAAGGGCCGCGCCAACACCCCGGACGCCACATTCCCGTCGGGCGAGTGCGCGATGTACACCGGCTCGTCCGCGCTTTACGGCAGCGTCAAGAAGAACGCCAAGTTCGCCTACGGCATCGCGCCGTTGCCCTACTACCCCGACGTGACCGGCGCGCCTCAGAACACCGTGATCGGCGGCGCCAGCCTGTGGGTGATGTCCGGCAAGAAGCCGGCCGAGTACAAGGGCGTGGCGGCGTTCTTCAACTTCCTGTCGAGCCCCGAGGTGCAGGCCAAGAGCCATCAGCGCACCGGGTACCTGCCCATCACCAAGGCCGCATTCGAGCTCACCGACAAGAGCGGCTTCTACAAGCAGAACCCGGGCACCGACGTGGCCGTCACGCAGATGATCCGCAAGACCACAGACAAGTCGCGCGGTATCCGCCTGGGCAACATGGTCCAGATCCGCACGGTGATCGACGAGGAGATGGAACTGGTGTGGTCGGGCAAGAAGGCGCCCCAGGAGGCGCTGCGCTCGGTGGTTCGGCGCGGCAACGAACTGCTCGAGCGCTTCCAGAAGGCCAACAAGGGCTGACCGGGCGCCACTCACGCGGCTTTCCCCGCCGGGCGGGGGAGGCCGCCGGCTTGAAAGAACCATTCCTTGGCCGTCGAGAAACGCGTTCGCTTCCGCTCACGCTGGCTGCCGTGGGTACTGCTGGCCCCGCAGGTCACGATCATCGCGGTGTTCTTCTTCTGGCCCGCGGGCCAGGCGCTGGTGCAATCGCTGCAGCAGCAGGATGCGTTCGGCACCAGCGTCGAGTGGGTGGGCGCGGAGAACTTCGCGCGCCTGTTCGCCGACCCCAGCTACTTCGAGAGCTTCCGCACCACTGCGGTGTTTTCGGTCCTGGTGGCCGGAAGCGGCCTGAGCCTGAGCCTGCTGCTGGCGGTGATGGCCGATCGGGTGATCCGCGGCTCCACCGCCTACAAAACGTTGCTCGTCTGGCCCTACGCCGTTGCGCCGGCCATAGCCGGTGTGCTGTGGCTCTTCATGTTCGCACCCAGCATCGGCGTCGTGGCCTGGTACCTGCGGCGCGCGGGCTATGACTGGAACCACCTGCTCAACGGCAACCAGGCCATGGCGCTGATCGTCATGGCTGCCGTTTGGAAGCAGATCTCCTACAACTTCCTGTTCTTCCTGGCGGGGCTGCAGTCGATTCCGCGCTCGCTGATCGAAGCCGCGGCGATCGACGGCGCCGGGCCATGGCGCCGGTTCTGGACCATCGTCTTTCCGCTGCTGTCCCCGACCAGCTTCTTCCTGCTGGTGGTGAATGTGGTCTACGTGTTCCTCGATACGTTCGCCATCGTCGACGCCTCGACCCACGGGGGGCCGGGAAAGGAAACCGAGATCCTGGTCTACAAGCTCTACTACGACGGCTTCAAGGGCATGGACTTCGGCTCTTCGGCCGCGCAGTCGGTGGTGCTGATGGCCATCGTGATCGGCTTCACCGTGATCCAGTTCCGCTACGTCGAGAGGCGGGTCCAGTACTGACGCATCGCACAGGCCATGGTCGAACGCCGTCCCTTCGGAACCTTCATCGCGCATGCCGTGCTTGTGCTGGGAGTGCTCGCCGTTGCGTTCCCGGTCTACCTGACCATCGTCGCGGCCTCGCACACCGCCGAGGCGATCGTGCAGGCGCCCATGCCGCTGACGATGGGCGATCGGTTCTGGGCGAACATCGTCGATGCCTGGGGCGGCCAGGGGCGCCAGGTCGGCAGCAAGGCGCCGGTGGCGCGCATGATGGTCGTCAGCCTGGTCTGTGCGTTGGTGATTGCGTTGTCGAAGATCGCGATCTCGCTGCTGTCGGCTTTCGCTCTCGTGTATTTCCGCTTCCCGGGGCGCATGCTTTTCTTCTGGGCCATCTTCGTGACGCTGATGCTTCCGGTGGAGGTGCGCATTGGCCCGACCTACCAGGTGGTGTCCGATCTCGGCCTGCTCAACAGCTACGCCGGGCTGACCATCCCGCTGATCGCCTCGGCCACGGCCACCTTCCTCTTCCGGCAGTTCTTCCTCACGGTGCCCGACGAGCTGGTCGAGGCCGCGCGCATGGACGGCGCCGGTCCGATGCGCTTCTTCAAGGACGTGCTGCTGCCGTTGTCGTCCACGTCGGTCGCCGCGCTGTTCGTCATCCAGTTCATCTATGGCTGGAACCAGTACCTGTGGCCCCTGCTGGTGACCACCGACGAGCAGATGTACCCCGTGGTGGTGGGCATCCAGCGCATGATCGCCGGCGGCGACGCCGCCAACGAGTGGAACCTGGTGATGGCCACCGCGCTCATGGCCATGCTGCCGCCGGCGCTGGTGGTCATCGGCATGCAGAAGTGGTTCGTCAAGGGCCTGGTGGACAGCGAGAAATGACTCCCCCCCGACGCGCCTGCAGCGCCTCCCCCCGAGGGGGGCCACGCCAGCGGCCCGGCAAAGCCGGTTCCGCGGCGTGCGCTTGAAATAGGACAGAGCACGAAAAATGGGCGCGATCAGCATCCGCGACGTCGTCAAGCGCTACGGCCACGGCTCGCGCGCCAACCAGGTGATCCACGGCGTCAGCGCCGAAATCGCCGATGGCGAGTTCATCGTCATCGTGGGGCCGTCGGGCTGCGGCAAGAGCACGCTACTGCGCATGGTGGCGGGGCTCGAAGAAATCACCGGTGGCACGATCGCGATCGGCTCGCGCGTCGTCAACGACGTCGAACCGGCCGACCGCGACATCGCGATGGTGTTCCAGAACTATGCGCTGTACCCGCACATGACGGTGTACGACAACATGGCCTATGGCCTGAAGATCGCACGCGTACCCAAGCAGGAGATCGACGAGCGGGTGCAGAAGGCCGCGCGCATCCTCGAGCTTGGTGGCCTGCTCGAGCGCACGCCTCGGCAGTTGTCGGGCGGGCAGCGCCAGCGCGTGGCCATGGGCCGGGCCATCGTGCGCCAGCCCCAGGCCTTCCTGTTCGACGAACCGCTGTCCAACCTCGATGCCAAGCTGCGTGCGCAAACGCGCCTGGAGATCCAGAAACTGCACGCCGACCTGGGCGTCACGTCGCTGTTCGTCACCCACGACCAGGTCGAAGCCATGACGCTGGCCCAGCGCATGATCGTCATGAACGCCGGCCGCATCGAGCAGATCGGCACGCCCGAGGAGGTCTACAGCCGACCGGCCACCACTTTCGTGGCCGGCTTCATCGGCTCGCCACCGATGAACCTGCTGCCGGGCCAGGCCGACGGCTCGCGCCTGCAGGTCGGCAACGTGGCGCTGCCACTGCCGCAGGCCGCGCCTCGCAGCGGGCCGCTGATGCTGGGCGCGCGACCGGAGCACATCGAACTGTCGCCGAACGGCCCCTGGCCGATCACCGTCGAGATGACCGAAATGCTCGGCGCAGAGCGGCTGGTGTACGGGCGCCTGGGCAGCGAGTTGTTCACGCTGCGCATGGACGCCACGCGATCGCCGCCGCGCGCCGGCGATGCCGTGCGCGTGAACGTGCCCGCCGAGCACCTGCACTGGTTCGACGCCGGCAGCGGCCTGCGGGTCTGATTCCAGGCGTCGACACCGCCCAACACCCACCGCAGGAGTCCGCCGATGTCACCTTGGCCCTATCCGCGCTGGATCGCGCACCGCGGTGCCGGCAAGCTGGCGCCCGAGAACACCCTGGCGGCCTTCCGGCTGGGTGCCGGGCATGGCTATCGCTGCTTCGAATGCGACGTCAAGCTGGCCGCCGACGAGGTGCCCTTCCTCCTGCACGACGACACGCTCGACCGCACCACGCCGGCGCAAGGCACCGCCGGTGATCGGTCCTGGTCGGAGCTGTCCCGACTGGATGCCGGCGCGTGGCACAGCCGCACCTACGCCGGTGAGCCGCTGCCGACACTGGGCGCGATCGCCAGCTTCGTGCGCCACAACCGATTCATGCTCAACATCGAGATCAAGCCCACACCCGGCCACGAGGCGCGCACGGGCGAGGTCGTGGCGCGGCACGTGCAGCGACTTTGGGCCGGGGAGGCGCAGCCCCTGCTCAGCTCGTTTCGGCCGGAAGCCCTGGCGGCGGCGCAGGCCACGGCCCCCGAATTGCCGCGCGCGCTGTTGCTGGACAGCCTGTGGCCGAACTGGATCGAGTTCGCGCGGCGGCTGGACTGCGTGGCGGTGATCACCAACCACCGCCTGATGGACGCCGAATTGTGCCGGCAGGTGCATGAGGCCGGCTGGCGCGCGTTGTGCTACACCGTGAACGACGCGGCCGATGCCGAGCGCCTGCTGGCCCTGCAGGTGGACGGCCTGATCACCGACGCGGTGGATCGGTTCTCGCCAGCCGGTTGACGCACCCGAGTCGGTTGACCGCGCGGCGCTCACGTACTGGCCACCGGCTGCGGCCGCGGCAGTTGCCGCACCCTGCGGATCACGTCGCTGCGCCAGCCGGCTAAGGCAAGCACCAGCGCGGTGGTGCCGGCAAACATCAAGGTGGCGCGCAGACTGACGTGCTCGCCCAGCCATCCGCCCAGCAGCGCCCCGGGGCCGGCGGGCAGCAGGATCAGCCACCGCATGGTGCTGGTCATGCGGCCCAGCAGGGGTTCCGGCGTCACCGCTTGTCGCAGCGCGAGGAAGTTGATGAAGACCAGCACCGCGCCCACGCCGTAGAGCGCCAGCATCGCAGCAAAAGCGGGCACGCCGAGGGCCGACGCCGGGCCGACGAGCGCGGGCAACAGCCAGCCGGTTCCGCAGATGGCGAAACCCAGCAGCAGTGTCGGCCCGGGGCCCAGGCGCTGGCTGATGCGATGGCCGAACACGCTGGAGCTGATCGTGCCCACGCCCAGGCCGACGAAGCACAGGCCGATGGTGTGTTCCGACAGCTTGAGCTCGCGGGCGGCGTAGAGGATCTGCACCACGGTGGCCGCGTGGTGGCACAGCTGCCAGCCGCCCACCACGACGGCCAGCGCAACCAGCAGCTGGTGCCCGCGCACGAAGTCGATGCCCTCTTTCAGGTCGCGCCAGAAGTCGGGCTGCGGATGGGGCTCGCGCACTTCATGCACTCGGATGCCGCGCAGGATCAGCGCAGAAGACAACAACATGAACGCGTCGACCAGCAGCGCCAGCGGCGCACCGGTGAGCTTGATCAACGCACCGGCCAAACCGGGCCCCGCCACTTCCGCCCCGCTGTTGGCCAGCGCGTTCTTGGCATGGGCCTCCACCAGCCGCTCGCGCGGCACCACCTGGGTCAGCACGATCTGGGCGGCGCTGCCGGCGGTCGTGCTGACCGTGCCGATCATGAAGCCCACCAGGTACAGCCAGCCCATCGACAACTGGTCCAGCCACCACACGACCGGAACGCTGGCCACCGCCACGCCGATGGTCAATTCACCGGCCACGTACACCGGCAGCTTGCGCACCCGGTCCAGCCATACCCCCGATGGCAGCGAAAACAGCACGAACGGCAGGATTTCGAGCGCGGTGAGCCAACCCATCTGCGTGGGGGTGGCGTTGAGCAGCAGCGCCGCCGTCAGCGGCAGCGCGAGCAGCGTCACCTGCCCGCCCAGAGAGCTGATGAGGATGGACGTCCACAGCCGTCGGTAGACGGCGTCACGCAGCAGGTCGGTGGGCGCCAGCGTCAGGCGCTCGCGCCAGCGGGCACGCTCGGTCTGCAATGGAGCATCGTGGTTCAATGGATTCACCCTGCCCGGCGCGTGAGCCCAGGCTGGGCGCGCCGGAGTGTAGCCGGCGATTGTGCGTGCATCAGCGCTGCGGCGCTGCTGGAGGATTCGTCAGGTCACGGGTCGCGCTGTAGCGGGCCAACCAGGACCCGTCGCGCACCATCACGACCGGTAGTCGGCGTTGATACTCACGTAGTCGTGCGACAGGTCGCAGGTCCAGACCGTGGCCACCGCCGGGCCGCGGTTCAGCCGAACCCGCACCGTGATCTCCGCCTGCTTCATGACCCGCGCGCCGTCTTCCTCGCGGTAGTCAGGGTGTCGCCCGCCGTCGCGCACCACATGCACGTCGTCGAGGAACAGGTCGATCAGGCCTTGGTCGAGGTCGTCGATGCCGGCGTAGCCCACGGCGGCGAGGATGCGGCCGAGGTTGGGATCACTGGCGAAGAATGCCGTCTTCACCAGGGGCGAATGGGCGATGGCATAGGCTGCCAGCCGGCACTCGTGCTCGTTGCGCCCACCCTCGACCGTGACGGTGATGAACTTGGTTGCGCCCTCGCCGTCGCGCACGATGGCCTGGGCCAGTTGCTGCGCCAGCGAGGTGAGCGCCTCGCGCAGCAGCGCCGCCTGGGGCGAGCCGGCATCGGTGATCGGCGCGTGAGCGGCTCGACCGGTGGCGGCGACGATGAACGAGTCGTTGGTAGAGGTGTCGCCGTCGATCGTGATGCGGTTGAAGCTGGCATCGGCGGCCTCGCGCACCAGTTGCTGCAGCAGCGCCGGTGCCACCGCGGCATCGGTAGCGACGAAGCCCAGCATCGTGGCCATGTTCGGGCGGATCATGCCGGCGCCCTTGCTGACGCCGGTGAGCGTCACGGCGTGGCCGTCGATTTCGATGCGACGCGACGCCGCCTTGGGCAGCGTGTCGGTGGTCATGATGGCCTCGGCGGCCAGCGCCCACTGGTCGGGCCGGCAATCGGCCAGCGCCGCGGGCAGGCCTGCCTCGATGCGCTCGACGGGCAGCGTTTCCATGATGACGCCGGTCGAGAACGGCAGCACCTGCTGCGCGTCCAGGCCGCACAAGGCCGCCAGGGCGTGGCAGG
>JABWBN010000086.1 GCA_013360485.1 Burkholderiaceae bacterium
GGCGGGCCGTCCACGCGCTGGGCGGCCCAGCCGCGCTGGGCGAGCTCCGGGTAGAGCATCATCGGGTCACGCCCGAAGTGAGCCACCAGGGCGCCGCCTGCGGGCACGCTGCCGAGGTTGCGCAGCACCAGCACCAGGGGCGCCGGTGGCGCCAGGCCGCGCAGTTCGAGGTGCAGTTCGTTGCCTTCCAGCCATTGCGTGCCGGGTTCGCCCAGTGCCAAGTCAGTTCTCCATGCTGTGGTCGCGCGCAGGTGCGCGGCGCATTGCCGATGATGCGCCGACTTATGCGGTGGTTGTGCCAGCGGGTGGCTCTTTGGGTCGCAGGTCGCGCACACGCACAGCCTTGCCCTGCGATCGCGGCAACTCGCCGGGCTGGCGCACCCGCACATCGGTGGTGATGCCGACCAGCGACTTGATGTGGTGGGCGACATCGCGGGCCAGGTTGTCGGCGGTGTCGGGGGTGCAGGCGTTCGCCGACTCGACCTCGACCGTGACATGGTCGAGCTTGCCGCGGCGCTCGACCACGAGCTGGTAGTGCGGTGCCACACCAGGCCGACCGACCAGCACCGCCTCGATCTGCGAGGGATACACGTTGACGCCTCGGATGATGAGCATGTCGTCGCTGCGCCCGGCCACGCGCAGGATGCGCAGGTGGGTGCGGCCGCAGGAGCACGGCGCGGTGGTGATGCGGGTGATGTCGCGCGTGCGGTAGCGCAGCATCGGCAGCGCCTGCTTGGTCAGCGTGGTGATCACCAGCTCGCCGGCCTGGCCCTCGGGCACCGGTTGCAGCGTCTCGGGATCGACCACTTCGAACAGGAAGTGGTCTTCCCAGCCATGCAGGCCGTCTTGGTTGACGCATTCCACGGCCACGCCCGGCCCCATCACCTCGGACAGACCGTAGTTGTCGATGGCCTTGACGCCGATGCGCGCCTCGATCTCGCGGCGCATCGACTCGCTCCAGGGCTCGGCGCCGAACACGCCCACACGCAGGGCCGTCTTGCGCAGGTCGACGCCCATTTGCTCGGCGACCTCGGCAATGGCCAGCGCATACGATGGCGTGGCACACAGCACGCGGGGCTTGAAGTCCTGGATCAGCGAGATCTGGCGTTCGGTGGAACCACCGGAGATGGGCACCACCACCGCGCCCAGGCGTTCGGCGCCATAGTGCGTGCCCAGCCCGCCGGTGAACAGGCCGTAGCCGTAAGCGTTGTGCACCACATCGCCCGGCCGTGCGCCGGCGCAGTAGAGCGTGCGCGCCATCAGCTGCGCCCAGGTGTCGAGGTCGGCGCGGCTGTAGCCGACCACTGTGGGCTTGCCGGTGGTGCCTGACGAGGCATGGAGCCGTGCCAGCTCGCCCACCGGGCAAGTGAACAGCCCGAAGGGATAGTTGTCGCGCAGGTCGGTCTTGACTGTGAACGGCAGGTGGCGCAGGTCGTCCAGGCTCGCCAGGCCGGACTCGCCGGAGTAACCGGCCGCCTTCAGCCGGGCCTGCTGCCAGGGCACGTGGTCATACGCGTTGCGCACGGTGGCCTGCAGCCGCTCGAACTGAAGCGCGGCGAGTGCCTCGCGAGGCAGCGCCTCGACGTCGGACTGCAATCCGGCGACCGCCGGCGCTGGCATCACGGGGTCGGCAACAAGACTCATCTCGGGTGTCTCCCTGGAGGTATCAGGATCGGCGGCGGGCGCCCCGCACCGGCAGGTGCGGCAGTGCGAAGCCCTGGTTGTAGGCAGCGCGGGTGATCAGCATGAACTTGAACGCGGCGCCGCCGGCCAGCGCCAGCAGCCCCGCTGCGGTGAGCACCAGCGCTACCCATGGCGACACCAGGGGGGCGGCCAGCAGGCCCAGCAACAGCGCCAGCGGCAACAGGCTGCCGCCATTGAGCCCGTGCCCGCAGCGGTTGACGGCAGCCAATGCGCGCGTGCCCAGCACGCGGCTCAGCCGGCGGTGCCACCGGATGCCCAGCGCGAACCGTGCAGCCAGCAAGGCAGCCCAACCCCACCACAGAGCGGCCAGCGCGCCGGCATGCGCGGGCGGTGTGCCGGCGTCGGTCCACGCGGCGGCAGCCCAGAACAGACCACCGCCTTCGGCCAGACCGGTGGCGATCAACAGCGGCACGGTGAGCGGCTCGCGCCATGCCGGTATGCCCTTGGAGGCTTGCAGGATGCGCGCCTGGCAGTACAGGAAGGCCAGTGCCAGTGCGAGCAG
Source organism: Burkholderiaceae bacterium (assembly GCA_013360485.1). GTDB lineage: Bacteria > Pseudomonadota > Gammaproteobacteria > Burkholderiales > Burkholderiaceae_C > Pseudaquabacterium. Next base: position 2,207 of record JABWBN010000086.1, read on the forward strand.
CGCCACCGCGGCGCCGGGCACCTCGAGCAACGCGCCCAGTCCACTGGCGAACAACAGCGGCGCCACTGCGGCCTCGCGCGACATCCAAGACGTGTAGGGGTTGAAGAACACGTGCAGCGCCCGCAGCGGGCGGCCGATCTCGGCCCACACGCACAGCAGCCCCAGTCCGACCAGGCCCAGCCCGAGCAGCAGCAGGCCGATGCGCAGCGGCCCCTGCACACCCGAAAGCACGGTGAACACGAGCAGGCCCGTGCCTGCGCCGCCGCCCATGAAATTGCCGGCCGCGCGCGCGTCCCAGCTCTGCTGCTGCCAGGGCTTGGCACCGAAGGTGCCCGGCGCGCCCATGCCACCACGCGCGGAATCGTGAGGGCTGCTCATGGCTTCGGGGGGGTGAGGCTGTCGTCGTCCTCGGCCGCGTCCCACAGGTAGTAGAAACCGGGGCCGGTGCCGAGCTCTTCGTGCATGCGGAAGTGTTGGTTGCGCTTCAGCAGCTGCGAGACATTGCTGTCCGGGTTCTCGACATCGCCGAAGGTCAGCGCCTGGGCGATGCAGGCATTGGCACAGGCCGGCGTGGCTTCTGGATCCACGCCCGGCGTGAGCCCGCGCGCCAGGCCGTCGTCGATGCGATCGACGCAGTACGTGCACTTGGTGGCCACCGCCAGGCGCGATTCGTCGTGGCGCAGCTCCTCGGTGGCCGTGGGCTTGCCATATGCGAAGCTTGGTCGCTCGGTCTTGTAGCGCGCCTGGTAGGGGCAAGCCACCGCACAGTACGAGCAACCGATGCACAGGTCGTAGTCGATGGTGACGATGCCGTCGGGCCGCTTGCGCGTGGCGGTGCTCGGGCACACGTGCATGCACGGCGGATCGTCGCAGTGCTGGCAGCCCACCGGCACGAACGCGCGCTGCACGTCCGGATAGGTGCCGAACTCCATGTCGATCACGCGTCGCCACTGCACCCCCGGCGGCGTGGCGTTGGCGTGCTTGCAGGCGGCGGTGCAGGTCTGGCAGCCGATGCAGCGCCGAAGGTCGGCAACCATGGCCCAGCGGGTCATCGTGCGTCTCCTCGTGGTGCCGGGCCCTGGGCTCGGCTGACCTTCACGCGCACGATGTCGGCGCTGGAGCCGGTGGCATCGGTGAGGTCGAGCGACATCGTCGCCAGCGCGTTCAGGCTGGGCACGCCGAAGTCCTTGGCCAGCGGCGTGGCCCAGTGGTTGAACTGGCCCACCAGCAGCAGCGTGTCGGGGCGGATGCCCTGGCGTACCACGGCGCGTGCGCGCACGCTGCGCTTGGGCGTGGACAGGTCGATCTCGTCGCCGTCTTCCACGCCCAGGCGTTCGGCGGCAGCGGTGTTGATCACCACGCCGCGGTGCCCGGCCACGTTCTCGGCCACCTCGCGGATCATCTGGATGCCGACGTTGCCGCCCCACGCGTATTGCATGCTGCGCGAAGTGAGCAGCCAGAACGGGTAGTCGCTGCCCTTGGCGCCGGTGGCCGTGACGATGCCTTCCCACAGCGCGGGGAAGTCTTTCCACTCGGGCAGGGCCTTGTACTCTTCGATCTGCTTGTCCCACCAGTGCATGTCGTGCTCGTGCAGGCGGCGCTCGAGCTCGACGCCTATGCGCTGCAGCCGTTCTTGGTAGGGCAGCTCGTAGCGCAGCCCTCGCTCGACCATCGTCGGGTGAAGGTACCAGTCGACCTTGGGGAAGGGCCGGGTGGCGATGCCATGTTCTCGCCACCAGTCGAGGCCGTGGCTGTGCTCACCATCGGTGATCTCGGCACTGGCGGCTCGGCATACCGCATCCCAGATCTGCTCGCGGGTATAGGCCGTGCCCGGTTCGAGCGAGAAGTCGCCGTGCGGGCCGCTGAGCTTCACGCCACCCGCGCCACGGTTGATGGCGTTGTTGTAGCGGTCGAGGATGCCGCAGCGGCGTGCCAGCTCGGTGGAAATGTCGGTGAAGTCGCGCGCCTGGCCCTGCGGTGCCACCACTGGCTGGCGCAACGCATAGCCCTCGTGTTCCCAGAACTGCTCGACGTACTTGGTGCCGCCGATGCGCAGCAACTGCAGGCCTTCGAGGTCGGTGGCGTCGGGCAACAGCACGTCGGCGTAGTGATTGGTCTCGTCGCGCGTGTAGCTCATCGCCACCACGAACGGGAATCGCGCGATCTTGTCGCCCAGCGCCGGTGTGTCCCAGAACGAAATGGCCGGGTTGGTGCGGTAGACGAACCACACCTCCGGGAAGGTGACGGTGGGCAGACCCTTGGGCGTGCCGTCCAGGAACATCCACGAGAAATGCGTCGGGCCCAGGGCCTGGGCCCAGGCGCCGTTGCCCACCAGCGGCACCATGGTGCGGTAGGCGTTGCGGATGTTGGGTCGGGGCGACCACCCGGCCTTGTCGGTCGGGTTCATGGGGTAGTCCATGAACCCGTCGGGACCCAGGCGGGCGCTTTCCAGGCGCTCGGACATCGGCCGCACCAGCCGCACGGTCGTGCCCAGCGTGCCGCCCGGCACTTCGAGCGCGCCCACCAGGCAGGCCAGCCAGGTGCGGGCCCAGCAGCACTCGTAGCCGCCCCAGCCGTTGTTGACCGTCTTGCCCAAAGTGACCGCCACCGGGCGGTAGGGCAGGGTGTGGCCGTCGATGTCGATGGTCTGGCCCACGCAGGCATGCTCGATGTACTCGAGGGCGACGCCGCGGATGGTGGCCGCGGGCACGTCGCACACGCCCTGCGCCCATTCGGGCGAATACTGGCGCATGTGCTCGACCAGGCGGTCGAACGCGGTGCGACCTTCGAGCAGGCCCTCGGCCAGCACTTCGTCGTCGGGGCCGACCTCGATGGCTTCGACCTGCGCCGTGCCCTCGAGCCGCTCCCGGATGCCGGGGGTGTCATGTGCCACGGCGCGGCCGGTGGATTCGTCCCACACCAGTGGCTTGCGCGTGGTGCGATCACGCAGGAAGTAGCCGTTGGGGCCCACCAGGTAGCTCGAGGCGGTGCGTTCGCGCAGGAACGGCAGGTCCAGGCGCTCGCGCGGCACCTCGTGCAGCATCACGTGGATGAGCGCGAACATCATCGCCGGGTCGGTCTTGGGCTTGATCGGCACCCACTGTGCCGACGCCGCGCCGGTGACCGACAGGTGGGGCTCGACCTGCACGCGCTTGAGCCCGCGCACGCGCGCATTGGCATGGCGCCAGACGCCCACGACGCCGCCTGAGGCCTCGATGTTGGAGCCGAAGGAGATGAGGTAGCGCGTGGTGGGCGTGTCGGCGGCGACGATGAAGGCGCGGTGCCAGAACTCCCCGTACAGATGCTCGGAGTGGTCGCACTTCACACCCTGGCCAGAGCCGAAGCCCATGTCCACCGGACCCCACGCCGACAGGAACGCCGGAAAGGTGCCCATGTAGTACTGCGGCGTGCCGCCGCCGCCGAAGCTGGCGGCGAGCTTCGGGTATCCCGATGCGTCAAGCAGGCCCTCTGCACGCACCTGGTTGAGCTTGTCGGCGATGAGGTCGAAGGCCTCGTCCCAGGTGATGGGCACGAATCCGGGGTCTTCGTTGCGGCCCTTTTTCGGGTTGGTGCGTTTCATCGGCGTCAACACCCGATTGGGGTTGTAGGTCTTCTGCACCAGACCGAACGCCTTGACGCAGACCTTGCCGCCGCCGGGGTGGATCTGTGCCGCGCAGAAATTGGGCTCCACCTCGGTGGCCACGCCGTCCTGCACCTTCACGGTGAGCAGGTCGGGGCCGGCCACGCACTGGTAGCAATAGGTGGGAACACGCCGGACTTCACTGGCCATGGCTGCCGCGCCGAGCAAAGGGATGATCAGGCTCAGGCCAGGCCGGCCTTCTGGGCCTTGGCGGCCAGGCGTTGGGCTGTCTTGGCCACGTCGACCACGAAGCGCGTGTGGCGAGCGCGGCAGATCGGCTCGACGCTGTCGCGGCCTTCGACTTCGAACGTGACCAGCCGGCCGTTGACCTCGACGATCTTGGCGCTGAGCTCGACCGCCATGTTCATCAGCGTGGCGCCGGTGTGGTCGATCTCGACGCGGGTGCCCACCGAGTCCTCGCCGGCATCCAGGTGCTCGAGAAGCAGGTTGCGGCAGGTGACCTCGATGTCGCGCACCAGCATGGGCGTGGCATAGACGCGGGCCGCTTCGCCCATGAAGTCGATGGTGCGTTCGCGGTCCACGGTGAGCTTGGCGGTGGTGGCCACGCCGGCGGCCAGGGTGGGCTTCATGGGCATCTCTCCAGGATGGGCGGGCCGGGTCGGTCCGCATTGCCAGAACATTGGCCGAACAATCGGCCCAGGGGATGTCGGCTATTCTTGCAACGGAATGCGCATTTGCTTTAAGGTGGATCAAGAATCGCCAGTCGCAACGTTGGGGCGAGCCCGCGACACGGGTAAACCCCTGCTTCCGGGGCCAGGGAAACCGCCAATGGAACCGACTAGCTTGATGCAGATCGCCTTGTTGCCCCGGTCGCCTGGGGATCATCAGGGTCGATCGCGCTATTCTTGCCAGCCGTTGCGCATTTCGACTTCGCCGCCAGTCCGCCTCATGCCCACCAGCTCCGGTCCTGTTTCACCCCGTGCGCGCCGCGGCACCAGTGCCCGCGCGTCGACCAAAGCGAGCGCCCGCTCACCCAACACCATCGAGCCCGCCGTCGTGGTGCGACCGGTCCGCAACGAGGACATCGAGGCAGTCATCGGCATCGACACCCTGGTCACCGGCCAGGAAAAGCGTGCCTACTGGCGCAGCGTGTTTCGCCGCTACGGCACGGGCCTGGAGTCGGCGTCGCAGTTCCTGGTGGCCGACCACGGCGGCGAGGTGCTGGGCTTCGTGATTGGCGAGGTACGTGACTGGGAGTTCGGCTCGCCGCCGTGCGGCTGGGTCTTCGTCATCAACGTCACGCCCAAGGTGCGGCAGACCGGCGTGGGCGCGCAATTGCTCGAGGCCGTGTGTGCCGGCTTCCGGCGCGAGGGCGTGCGGACGGTGCGCACCATCCTCGCGCGCGAGAACACCCTGATCCTGTCGTTCTTCCGCAGCCAGGGCATGACCACCGGGCCCTTCATTCCGCTGGAGATGTCGCTTGAGTCGTGATCCACGATCGCGCGCCTGCCTGGGAGGGTGCGCATGAAGCTGCAGCAGAACACACGGCTGGCGCTGTACAGCCTGCTGGAGTTCGCGGCCGACCCGACGCGGCACATCGCGGCCTCCGAGATCGCCCAGAAGTACGGCGTGTCGCCCCACCACCTGGCCAAGGTGCTGGCCGAACTGGCGCGCGCGGGGGTGGTGCAGTCGGTGCGCGGGGTCGGTGGCGGCTACCGCTTCGCCGGCAATGCCCGCCGTCTCACGATGATGGACATCGTGGCCCGGTTCGAGGAGACCTCGCCGCCGGAGACCGAGCCGACACCGGGCGCCCGCGCGATCGCCAGAGTACTGGGCGAGATCGACGAGATCGCGAAGGCCACATTCAGCTCGATCACATTGGCAACGCTGCTGCGCAGCATGCAGCGTGAGCCCGACGGTGCAGCAAACGACTCTGCCGCAGCCACCGGCGCCGCCCCTGTCGGTCGCGGGTGGCGCGGCTAGCCCGGCCAGGCGGCCGGGCATTCGGAAACCCGGGACGAGCGCATCGTGGCTTCCAACTTCCGGCAGCTCGACCTGAACCTGCTGCGCGTGCTGTGCGCCGTGTACCGCACCGGCTCGGTGACCGAAGCCGGGCGTCAGCTCGCGCTGTCGCAGCCGGCCACCAGCAACGCGCTGGCACGGCTGCGCGGCCACTTCGGCGACGAGCTCTTCGTCCGTTCGCCGCGCGGCCTGCATCCCACCCGGCTGGCCCAGCGCATCGCGCCGGAGCTGATCGCCCAGTTGCGCGCGCTGGAAGCCACGGTGACGGCCAGCGACACGTTCGAGGCGCCCTCCAGCCACGAGCACTGGCGGCTGTCGATGTCCGACCTGGGCGAGATGATGTTCCTGCCTGCGCTGGCGCGTGCGCTGCGCGAGCACGCGCCCCATTGCCGGCTGTCCAACTCGCCGGTGCCCGCACCCCAGGTGGGTGCGGCGCTGGTGGCGCACGAGATCGACCTCGCGATCGGCATCCTGCAGCCCGGGCCGCGTGGCATCGACCATGAGCTGCTGTTCGAGGAACCTTTCGTCGCGATGAGCGGCGCCCACTGGGCTCCCCCCGCCAGCGTCACAGGGACGACCTTGACCGTGGCGCAGTTGGCCCGCTCGCCGCTGGCGCTGGCCTCGCCCGTGGCGACGCTCCATGACGGCATCGACCGGCTGCTCGATCGCCTGGGCCTGGATGGTGCGGCTGTGCTGCGGGTGCGCCATTATGCTGCGCTGCCGGACATCGTCAGCAGCTCCGACCTGCTGGCGGTGGTGCCTCAGGCCTTTGCACGATCGCTGGGCACGCGTTGGGCCCTGCGGGTTTGGGCGCTGCCAGACGCGGGGCCGCATTACGCGGTGCGCATGATGTGGCACGCATCGGCCACTGGCGACCCCGCCCACACGTGGCTGCGTGCGCGGGTGCGCGAGCTCTTCAGCCGACCGGCCGCCGCCAGCGACTGAGCCGCCGCGGCCCGCCGCCGATGGGCCTTGCCCGCGCCGTGCCGTCGCAAGCGCGGCAGGGGCGCTGCCTAGAATGCCCGGATGGCTTACGTCCACCTGCGCACCCACACCGAGTATTCCGTCGTCGATGGCACCCTGCGCGTGGACGATGCGGCTGCGGCCGCGCGCGCCGATGGACAGGGTGCACTGGCCATCACCGATCTGTCGAACCTGTTCGGCGCGGTGAAGTTCTACAAGGCCTGCCGCGGGCGCGGAGTCAAGCCCATCGTCGGGGCGGACATCTACCTCGAGCCCGATCCCGAGCTCGGAGCCAGCGAACGCCAGGCCAGCCGGCTGCTGCTGCTGGCCCAGGATCGCCAGGGCTACCTGAACCTGTGCGAACTGCTGTCGCGCGGCTGGGTGCGCAATACGCACCGTGCGCAAGCGTGGATCACCTGGGAGTGGCTGGCCGAACTCGCTGGCGGGCTGATCGCGCTGTCGGGTGCCGATCTGGGTGCAGTGGGGCAGGCACTGCTGGCCGGCGACGGGGCTCGGGCCCGGCATGTTGCGCAGCGCCTGGCTGCATTGTTTCCGTCGCGCTTCTATGTCGAGCTGCAGCGGGCCGGCCTGCCCGGGCATGAGGCGCATGTGCGCCTGGCGGTGCCACTGGCGGCTGAACTTGGGCTGCCGGTCGTGGCCACCCACCCGGTGCAGTTTGCCCAGCCCGACGACTACGATGCCCACGAGGCGCGGGTGTGCGTCGCCGAAGGCGAAACGCTTGCCAACCCCCGGCGTATCAAGCGCTTCGGCCGCGAGCAGTATTTCAAGACGCAGGCGCAGATGCGGGCACTGTTCGCCGACCTGCCGGTGGCCGTCGCCAACACGCAGCGCATCGCGCAACGCTGCAACCTCACCCTGGCAATGGGGCGCAACTACCTGCCGGACTTTCCCACGCCCGCTCAGCCCGACGGCACGCCCATGCCGATGGATGCCTACTTTCGGCAGGCCAGTCATGCCGGGCTGCGCGAACGGCTGGCCGCGCTGTTTCCCGATCAGGTTCAACGGGACGCGCAGCATGATCGTTATGTCGAGCGGCTCGACTTCGAGATCGACACGATCCTGAAGATGGGATTTCCCGGCTACTTCCTCATCGTGGCCGACTTCATCACCTGGGCCAAGACCCACGGCTGCCCGGTCGGGCCGGGCCGCGGTTCGGGCGCGGGGTCGCTGGTGGCCTATGCACTGAAGATCACCGACCTCGATCCACTGCAGTACAACCTGCTGTTCGAGCGCTTCCTCAACCCCGAGCGCGTGTCGATGCCTGACTTCGACATCGACTTCTGCCAGGGCAACCGCGATCGGGTGATCGAGTACGTGAAAGACAAGTATGGCCGCGAGGCGGTGAGCCAGATTGCCACCTTCGGCACCATGGCGGCAAAGGCAGCGCTGCGCGACGTGGGCCGCGTGCTGGGCATGGGCTATGGCCATGTGGACAGCATCGCCAAGCTGATTCCGGCGCCGCCGGGCAAGACGGTCACGCTGGCCAAGGTGCCCGACAACCCCGACAGCGGCATCGTCTACGCGCGCAAGGAAGCGCCCGAACTCGAGCAGCGCGAGGCCGCCGAGGAGGAGGTGGCCGAGTTGCTGGCGCTGGCCACGCGGGTCGAAGGCATCGTTCGCAACATCGGCATGCATGCCGGGGGCGTGCTGATCGCCCCGGGCAAGATCACCGACTTCTGCCCGCTCTACCAGCAGCCTGGCAGCGACTCCGCGGTCAGCCAGTACGACAAGGACGACGTCGAGGCGATCGGCCTGGTGAAGTTCGACTTCCTGGGCCTGGCGACGCTGACCATACTCGAGCTGGCCAAGGACTACATCGTCGCGCGCCATCCCGCGCGGCGCGACTTCAGCTTCGACGACATCCCGCTGGATGACCCGCGCGTCTACAAGCTCTTCTCCGAGGGCCTGACTGAGAGCGTGTTCCAGTTCGAGTCGCGAGGGATGCAGGGCATGCTGCGCGACGCGCGGCCCAGCCGGGTCGAGGACCTCATCGCGCTCAACGCGCTGTACCGGCCCGGGCCGATGGACCTGATCCCGAGCTTCGTGAGCCGCAAGCACGGCAAGGAGGCGGTGGTCTATCCGCATCCGCTGCTCGAGGGTGTGCTGGCCGAGACCTACGGCATCATGGTCTACCAGGAGCAGGTGATGCAGGCCGCACAGGTGCTGGGCGGCTACTCGCTCGGCGGCGCCGACCTGCTGCGCCGCGCGATGGGCAAGAAGAAGCCCGAGGAGATGGCTAAGCACCGCGAGATCTTCCGCGCCGGTGCCCAGGCCAAGGGCATCGCCGTGCAGACCGCCGACGAGGTGTTCGACCTGATGGAGAAGTTCGCTGGCTACGGCTTCAACAAGTCGCATGCCGCCGCCTACTCGCTGCTGGCCTACCAGACGGCGTGGCTCAAGGTGCATCACACGGCGGAGTTCTACGCCGCGAACATGACCATCGAGATGGACGACACCGACAAGCTCAAGGTGTTGCTCGCCGATGCCAAGCTCTTCGACATCGCCTTCGAGCCGCCCGACGTCAACCGCGGCGTCTATCGCTTCGAACCGGTGGATGCGCCGCGCGGTGCACCCTCCAGCGGTGTACGCGGTTGGGTTCGATATGGCCTGGGGGCGGTCAAGGGCACCGGGCAGGGCGCGATCGAGGCCATCGTCGAGGCACGCGATGGCAGCGCCGGTGGCAGCGGAGCCGGGCCGTTCCGCAGCTTTTTCGACTTCTGCGCGCGGGTGGACCGCAAGCGGGTGAACAAGCGGGTGGTCGAGGCGCTGATCAAGGCGGGCGCCTTCGATTCCATCAGCACCGACCGCGCACGGCTGCTGGCCAGTGTCGCGCTGGCCTTCGATTGGGCCGATACGCAGGTGGCCAACGCCAGCCAGGGCGGGCTGTTCGATGACTTCGGTGGCGACGCGCATGGGTCGTCCACGCAGGAGCCGGCGCTGGCCGCCGCCGAAGGCTGGACCATACGCGAGCGCCTCACCCACGAGAAGGCGGCCATCGGCTTCCACCTGTCGGGGCACCTGTTCGAGCAGCACGAGGGCGAGGTTCGGCGGTTCTGCCGGCGTCGCATCGCCGACCTGGTCGACAGCCGCGAACCGCAGTTGCTGGCCGGCATCGTGTCCGACCTGCGGATGGTCAACGGGCAGCGCGGCCGGGTGGCCATTTTCCGGTTGGACGACCGCAGCGAGTTCATCGAGGCCGTCGCCAATGACGACCTCATCGAGGCACACCGGGACCTGCTCAAGGACGATGAACTCGTCATCGTGCAGGGCAAGGTCCAACCCGACAAGTTCTCGGGTGGGCTGCGGCTGAATGTGCTGCAGATCTGGGATCTGCCCGCTGCGCGCGCACGCTATGGCCGCCATCTGCAGGTGGCCCTGGACGGCGCACCGCAGTTGGGCGAACTGGTGCGCACATGGCCTGCACGCCGCGAGACGACCGATCACGGCGAGCGGGTGCTCGGGCTGTCCGTGCGGGTGCAGGTGCGCCGCCCGGGTGCCTGTGCGGAGATCGACCTGGGCGACGACGCCCGCTTCTGGCCCTGCGACGAGGCACTGGCGCGCTGGCGTTCGCTGGCCAGCGAGGGTCAGGCCACCGTGGTCTACGAGGCAGGCTGAGCGCCAGCTTGCTCAGCACGCGTGTCCATCGCACGGGGGCTTTCCCGGTGCCGTCGCTGCGCGCAGCGGGTCGAGAATGGCCCGATGTACGAAACGCCGATCACCGGGCTGGTGCTCACCGGCGGCGGGGCACGCGCGGCCTATCAAGTGGGCGTATTGGGCGCGATCGCCCGCCTGCGTCGCGAGACCGGCACCGACCTGCAGCGCAACCCGTTCGCGGTGATGTGCGGCACCTCGGCCGGTGCGATCAACGCGTCCGCGCTGGCCTGCCAGGCGGACCGGTTCGATGCAGCGGTCGAGATCCTCACGCGCGTCTGGCGCGACTTTCATGCCGAGCAGGTGTACCGCGCCGATTCACTGGGCGTGATACGCAGCGGTGCGCAGTGGCTGACCATGCTGTCCATCGGCTGGGTGCTCGCCCGTTGGCGCCGGGCGCGGCCGCGCTCGCTGCTCGACAACAGCCCGCTGTCGGACCTGTTGGCCCGCACCGTGTACTTCGAGCGCTTGCCCGCGCTGCTGAAAGCACGACACCTGCAGGCGCTGGCGATCACGGCATCCAGCTACAGCAGCGGCGAGCACGTCACGTTCTATCAGAGTGCCTCACCCATCGAGCCCTGGACACGCACGCAGCGCTTTGCCGTGCCGACCCCGCTCACACGGGCGCATCTGCTCGCATCGTCCGCCATCCCCTTCGTGTTCCCGGCCACCGAGCTCGACCGCACGGGCCGTCTCGAGTGGTTCGGTGATGGATCCATGCGCCAGACGGCGCCCATTTCACCGGCGATCCACCTGGGCGCACAGCGGCTGCTGATCATCGGCGCCGGGCGCATGCACGAGCCGCCTGGGCGGCAGGTGCCCAACATGGGCTACCCATCGCTGGCGCAGGTGGCCGGCCACGCGCTGCAAGGCATCTTCCTCGATGCGCTGGCGGTGGATGTCGAGCGCATGGAGCGCATCAACCGCACGCTGGCGCTGCTGCCCGACGATGCCCGGCGCGATACGCCTTTGCGGCCGATACAGGCGCTGGTCATTGCACCGACGCAGCGGCTGGACGACATCGCCGCACGCCACCAGGCCTCCATGCCCGCGCCGGTGCGTGCCATGCTGCGCGGCATGGGCGTCACCGGCCAGGGCCAGGATGCCCGTGGCGCGGCGCTGGCCAGCTATCTGCTGTTCGAGTCGACCTACACGCGTGAACTGATGGAACTCGGCGCCAGCGATGTCGCTGCGCGCCGGCAGGAAGTGCTCGACTTCTTCGGATGGCGCCCAAAGCAAGCGGCCACCACCGCGTCGGCCCCTCAATCCGTGGTGGCCGCGGGCGACCCGTAGGCCAGCCCCTGCACCCGCAGCCCGGCGCGCGACAGGTGGGCTGCGCGGCGCGGTCCCAACCCCGGCACGCGGGCGATCAAGTCGGCCCAGTCCTCGAATGGCCGACGTTCGCGCTCGCGCAACACCGCGGCCA
>JABWBN010000087.1 GCA_013360485.1 Burkholderiaceae bacterium
CCTTCGAGGCCGGCCCCACCGACACCCCCGGCGCCGCCGGCACCACCGCCGGCCTGCCGCCCCAAATGGGGCACCTGCGCAGCGTCGTCGGCCTGGTGTGGCGCTCGGTGGTGCTGTGGATGCTGCTGGTGGCGTTGTTGACGCTGGCGAATCTGGTGGGTTGAAGCTCGCGCCGACCGATTGCGGCGGCGGCCGCTGCTTCATTACCACTTCGTGCGCGACAACTCCTCGCGCAATTCGCCGTAGATGCGGTAGCGCGAGGCGCTGATGGTGCCCGCATCGACGGCCTCGCGCACGGCGCAGCCGGGTTCGTGCAGGTGGGTGCAGTTGTAGAAGCGGCACCGGCCGGCGTGTTCGGCCAGGTCGGGCATGTGGGCGGCCAGGTCGGCCGGTGGCACCTGGCGCAGCCCAAATTCCTGGAATCCGGGTGAGTCGATCAGGGCGCCGCTGCGGTGTTCGTCCAGCCAGTACCAGGTGGTGGTGGTGGTGGTGTGGCGCCCGGCTTGCAGGGCCTGGGAGATCTCGCCCACCTGGGCTGCGGCGGCAGGGACCATGCGGTTGATGAGCGTGCTCTTGCCCATGCCGCTGGGTCCGAGCACCAGCGTGGCACGACCGGCCAGCAGCGGTGCCAGGGTGGCCACGGCCTCGTCGGGACGCCCCTTGAGTGAGACCTCGGTGATGGCCGTTCCCATCTCGCGGTAGGGACGCAGGCGCTCACGGGCGACGTCGGCCTGGGGCAAGTCGGTCTTGTTGAGCACCACCCGCGCGGCGATGCCGGCGTGCGAGGCCGCCACCAGCGCCCGCGTGAGCTGGGACTCGGCGTACATCGGTTCCACGGCCACCAGCACCAGCAACTGGTCGATGTTGGCGGCGAAGGACTTGGTGCGCCACTCGTCCTGCCGGTGCAGCAGGTTGCGTCGCGGTTCGATGTGCTCGATCACGCCCTCGTCACCCGCAGCGGCCCACTGCACGCGATCGCCGACCACGCAGTCGCTGCGCTTGCCGCGCGGATGGCAGCGCGTGCGGCTGCCATCGTCGGCCTCGACCATGTAGTGCCGTCCGTGGGCGGCTACGACCAGCCCAGGTCGGGTGTCGGGCGCTGCTGCGCGGTCAGGCGGACGTCCGGGCGCCGCCATGCTAACCGCCAGCCGGCGCGGGCAGGGCGGCCAGGCGCTGCGCGGCAGGCGGGTGCGAGTAGGTGAAGCGGGCGTAGACCGGATCGGGGGTGAGCGTGGCGGCGTTGTCCTCGTGCAGCTTGAGCAAGGCGCTGGCCAGGGCGCGGCCATCGGCCTGCGCGCAGGCGTAGGCATCGGCCTGGAACTCGTGGCGTCGTGAGAGCTGGGCCAGCAACGGTGAGACGAAGCTTCCCACCAGCGGCACCACCATGCCGAACAGCAGCAGCGCCAGTGCGTCGTTGGGCGCGCCCAGGTTGGGCTGCACGCCCAGGGCACTGTAGAAGCCCGCGCGGCTGGCCAACCAGCCCAGGATGCCCAGCGCCACCAGGCTGAGCCCGAGCATCAGGACGATGCGTTGCAGCACATGGCGGTGGCGGAAGTGGCCCAGCTCATGGGCGAGCACGGCCTCGACCTCCAACGGTTCGAGCTTGGCCAGCAGGGTGTCGTAGAACACCACCCGCTTGGCCGCGCCCAGGCCGGCGAAGTAGGCATTGCCGTGCGCCGAGCGGCGGCTGCCGTCCATGACGAACAGGCCCTTGGCCGAGAACCCGCAGCGCTGCATCAGCGCGCGTACGCGATCGGCCAGCGCAGCATCGGCCAGAGGCTCGAAACGGTTGAACCACGGCGCGATCCAGATCGGGTAGACCACCATCAGCACCAGGTTGAACACGGCCCATGCGCCCCATGCCCACAGCCACCACAGCCCGCCGCTGTGGGCCATGATCCACAGGATCAGCGCGGCCAGCGGCAGCCCGATCGCCGCGCCCAGCAGCGCGCTCTTGGCCATGTCGGCCACGAACAGTGCCGGCGTGATGCGGTTGAAGCCGTGCCGCTGCTCGATGCCGAAGGTGCTCCACAGCTCCAGCGGCAGGTCGACCAGCGTTCCGATCAGGGTGAACGCGCTCAGCAGCGCGAGCTGGTAGGCCATCGCGCCCCAGTGCGGCAGCACGGCGTCGCGCACCAGTGTGTTCAGCGCTTCCAGCCCGCCGAGCAGCGTCCATGCCAGCATCACCACGCTGCCCAGGGCCAGGGCGACGATGGCGTGCCGGCCCTTGGCCAGCGTGTAGTCGGCCGCACGCTGGTGGGCCGCCAGGCTCACGCGCGCGGCGAACGCTGGCGGCACCGTGCCACGGTGGGCGGCCACATGCCGCATCTGGCGGGTGACCAGCCACAGGCGCAGCGCCAGCGAGCCCAGCAGGGCCAGCGCGAACAGCAGGGTCGGGGTCTCGAAGGGCATGGGCCGCAAGTGTAGGGCTGCGACAATGCCGCGATGGACACGACCACGCAAGCCCCCGAACTGGCCGCCAGCGAACATAACCTGGTGTGGATCGACCTCGAGATGACCGGCCTGTCACCGGCCACCGACCGCATCATCGAGATCGCGGTGGTGGTGACCGATGCGCACCTGACGGTGCGCGTGGAGGGGCCGGTCTTTGCCATCCACCAGAGCGATGCCACGCTCGACGCCATGGACGCCTGGAACAAGGGCACCCACGGGCGCAGCGGCCTGATCGACCGCGTCAAGGCCTCGACCATCGACGAAGCCACCGCGCAGGCGCGGGTGATCGAGTGGCTGGGCGCCTACGTGCCCGCGGGCAAGAGCCCGATGTGCGGCAACTCGATCTGCCAGGACCGGCGCTTCCTGGCCGCCACCATGCCGCAGCTCGAGGCCTGGTTCCACTACCGCAACCTCGACGTCAGCACCCTCAAGGAGCTGGCCCGGCGCTGGAAGCCGGCGGCGCTGGAGGGTTTCCGCAAGGCGCAGGCGCACACGGCGCTGGCCGACATCCACGAGTCGATCGACGAGTTGCTGCATTACCGGCAGCACCTGCTGGCGCTGTAGCGGCGGCGCCCTGGCGGCGCACGGCGCGCCAGGCTGCCAGCAGGGACCGGGTCTCGGCGTCGGCCCGTGCCGGCAGCTTGCGGTACTGCGAGCAGTCGCTCTTGCGGGTGAGCAGGCGGTGGTTGACCAATTCGCGCCGCAGCGTGGCATGGTCACCGTAGGTATGCGCCGCACGCAGGATCTCGTTGACCTCGCGTTCGGTGTACACGCGCCGGCCATCGAAATGCGTCCACAGCACCCACAGCGCCAGCCGTTGCACGCTGAACTTGTTCGGCCAGCGCACCAGGCGGCCCCGGCTGTCGAACTGCATCAGCGCCTTGCGCGCGTGGTCGCTCAAGGGCGCGGGCGGCGGCAGGTCCTCGGTGGCCCACACGGGCTGCACCGGGGGGCTCGGGCGCAGCGCCTGCAGCGACTGCAGATTGCGGTGACCCAGCGCGCGGGCCATCAGGTTGAGCAGCTCGACATGCCCCGGCGGGGGCGACCCGGCTGCGTGGCGTGTCAGCAGCGAACGGCGCAAGGCCATGGCGAACTGCGACGCATCGGCGATGGTGAGGGCGAGCGGCGTTTGGCTCATGGTGATCCTCCAGGCGTCACCCCTGGCCACATGGCAGTGGCCGACAGGGGCACACGGTGGTGCGCGCCGGATGACCCGCGAGGGTGCCGGGGGTTGCCGACTTCCGGACCGGTGCGCACACACGATGGGTGCCCGAGGGCCTGGTGGGGCTCGAGGATCGAGGGCAGGTTTAGCTCGCGGCAGTTGGGCCGCGCGGCAACGCCTGGGTGAACTGCCGACCGCTGGGCGCGATTGTAGGGCGCCGCCGGCGCCCGTGCGTCAGGCCTGCAGCAGCTCGACTTCGAACACCAACGTGGCGTTGGGCGGGATCACGCCGCCAGCGCCGCGTGCGCCGTAGCCCAGCTCGGGCGGGATGACCAGCACGCGGGTGCCGCCGACCTGCATGCCCTGCACACCCTCGTCCCAGCCCCGGATCACCATGCCGGCGCCCAGGTCGAAGCGGAACGGGTCGCCACGGTCCTTGCTGGAGTCGAACTTGGCGCCGCGGGCATCGGGTCGCGAGGCGTCGTGCAGCCAGCCGGTGTAGTGCACGGTGACGCGGCTGCCGGCGCGCGCGGTGTCGCCGGTGCCGGCGCGGGTGTCCTCGTACTGCAAGCCGGATGCGGTGGTGGTCAGGGTCATGATGAGCCTTCTGTGTGGAGGGGTTCGAGGCCGCGGATCATGCCACTCATGCCGGCCGCCGTGCGGCAGGCGCGAGCCGCCCCCGGGGCGGCATCATGTCGTCGCACCGTCCACCCAGCGCCGCGCCCAAGCCTGGGTGGCCGCCTGCAGCCACGCCGACACGCTGTGCGACTCGATCTCGGGCAGTTCCAGCACCCGGGCTGCCTGCTGCAGTGCGCGCAGCGGCGAGCTCGCATCGAAGGCCTGCGCGCCGTTTTGCTTGGACAGCTTCTCCCCGTCCGGACCCCGCACCAGCGGCACATGCAGGTAGCGCGGCTGGGGCAGACCCAGCAGGCGCTGCAGATGGATCTGGCGCGGGGTGTTGTCGGCCAGGTCCTCGCCGCGCACGACGTCGGTCACGCCCTGCGCGGCGTCGTCCACCACGACCGCCAACTGGTAGGCCCACAGGCCGTCTGCGCGGTGGACGACGAAGTCACCCACCTCGCGTGCCAGGTTCTGCCGCTGCTTGCCCAGGCGGCGGTCGTTCCAGTTCACCACCGCCTCGATGCCGCCGCAGGTGGCCAGCACGCGGGTGGCGCGGGCGGGCCTGCCATGCAGGCCCTCGCGGCAGGTGCCGGGGTACACCCGTTCCTCGAAGCGCTGGTGGAGGATGCCGGCGCCGATCATCGCTTCCTCGATGGCGCGACGGGTGCAGCCGCAGGGGTAGGTCAGGCCGAGCGATTGCAGGCGATCGAGTGCCTCGCGATAGGCCGGGCCGCGCTGAGATTGCACCATGGGTTCGCCGTCGGGCAGCAGCCCGCAGATCGCGAGCTGGCCGAGGATGATCTGGTCGACCCCGGCGATGCAGCGCGGTGCGTCGATGTCTTCGATGCGCACCAGCCAGCGGCCGTGGTGCGCGCGGGCATCGAGCCAACTTGCCAATGCCGCGACCAACGAGCCCGGATGCAGCGGCCCGGTGGGCGAGGGCGCGAAGCGACCGATGTACGTGGCGGGCATCGGTTCACCCGCGGCCGGCGCCGTATCGGTCGAGCAGCGCCGCACGCGTGGCGGGGCTGTCGAGCTGGCCGAGGAACCACTGCAACGCGCTGCCCTGGGCATGGGCCCTCTCTGCCGCGGCATTGCCCGCGCGCCAGGCATAGGACAGGCGCGCGGGCGGGTTGCCGCGGGCCACCGGTCGCACCACGAGCTGTCCGGCCGCGATGTGGACGCGCGCCTGCGGCTCGGGCAGGAAGCCGCAGCCCAGCCCGCGCAGAAGTGCCTCGAGCTTGGCCTGCATCGAGCCTACGGTGAGCACGTCCTGCCCGGGCAGGAGGTTGACCGTGCGCGGCGACATGCGCTGGGCCGAATCCGCCACTGCGATGGCGCGGTGCTGCAGCAGCGCGCCATCGGTGATCGGCTCGCCCTGTGCCGCCAGCGGATGGTGTGGTGCGACGACGAAGACGAAGGGCACTTCGCCCAAGGGCCGCTGGCCGATGCCGGGATGCGCAGGCATGTCGCGCGCCACGCCGATGGCCAGGTCCGCCAGTCCACTGATGAGTGCCTCCCACAGACCGGCCAGGATCTCGGTGCGCAGGCGCAGCCGCGTCGGTGGACCCTGCACGCCGTCGGGACGCAGCGCGTAGAACGCTTCGAACAACTCGAACACCGTCGGCTGCGAAATCACGCCGTCCACGGCAACGGTGAGTTCGGACTCCCAGCCCGTGGAGACGCGTCGCACCCGGTTGGCCACGGCGTCCACCTCGGCCAGCAGGCGCCGGCCTTCGTCGAGCAGTTCCTCGCCCGCCGCTGTGAGGCGGGCCTGCCGCGAGCGGCGGTCGAACAGCAGCACGTCCAGCGCCTCTTCGAGCTGGCGCACGCTGTACGTCAGCGCCGACGGCACACGGCCCATTTCGCGCGCGGCCGCCGCGAAGCTGCCGCTGCGGGCGATGGTGTCCATCATCTGCAGCGCCTCGGGCGTGAGGGCGTTGCGGCGCGCGGTGTTCATCGATGCGGCGTGACGGTCGGCGGCAGGTGCCCGATCTTAGGTGAACGCGGGCGCCGGCGGCGCCCAAGCGGCCACCGGCTGTGCATGCGCATGACCAGCAAACGCTTACAGCTGCGTGTTGCGCCGTAACACGCACTGCGCGCACAGTGCGCGCAGGGATTGCGCACCGATGGGGGAGCCAGGATGGACGACGACCTGCAGGAACGCACGCCGCATGCGCCGGCGACGGGTGGGTACGACGGCGTTGCCGGGACTGATGCGGGCTCCAGGGCACCGATGGCTGCGGTCGCGGCCACTGTGCTGCTGGTGGCATGCGGGGGCGGTTCGGGTAGTGCCGGCAGCGGCTCGCCAGACGAACCCGAAGGCGCCACGCCCAACGAGCCGGCTGCGCCCTCCAGCGCACGCGATGCCGCTCGCTTCCTGAGTCAGGCCGGGTTCGGTCCGGGTTCGCCCGAAGATGTGCAGGCGCTGCAGCGCGACGGCTATGACGCCTGGTTCCGCGGGCAATGGGAAGCGCCGGTGTTCGGCCATCTGGCCTATCTGGAGCAGGAGCGCAGCCGCGAGGGCAAGAACCGGCCGACCGACGAGATGAGCTACGAGGCGGTGTGGCAGCAGTGGTTGCAGGGCAGCGACGTGCTGCGTTCGCGCGTGAGCTGGGCGCTGCTCCAGATCTTCGTCATCTCCAACATCGCGCCCGACCTCAGGCCGCACGCGATGAGCAGCTACCTGGACATGCTCAACCGCCACGCCTTCGGCAACTACCGCGAGCTGTTGCAGGACGTGACCCTCCATCCGGCGATGGGCTACTACCTCAACATGCTCGAGTCCGAGAAGGAGGACGCGGCCAAGGGCACGCATCCGAACGAAAACTATGCGCGCGAGGTGCTGCAGTTGTTCTCGATCGGGCTGGTGCGCCTGAACCCGGACGGCAGCACACAGCTCGATGCGGCCGGCCGGCCGGTGCCCACTTACGACGAGGCGGTCGTCAAGGGCTATGCGCGGGCCTTCACCGGCTGGAGCTATGGCGGGCTGGACAACACCCAGGCCAAGACCTTTCACCACCACGACGACAACGTCGAGGGGTACTGGTCCCAGCCCATGAAGGCATGGCCGATGTTCCACGACACGGGCGCCAAGACGTTGCTCGACGGCCGCGTGCTGCCCGCCGGCCAGACGCCCGAGCGCGATCTGGCCGATGCGCTGGACAGCATTTTCGCCCACCCCAACGTGGGGCCCTTCATCGGCCGGCAGCTGATCCAACGCCTGGTGACCAGCAACCCGAGCCGGGCGTATGTGCAACGGGTGGCGGCGGTGTTCGCCGACAACGGCCACGGCGTGCGCGGCGACCTGCGTACCGTGGTGCGCGCCATCCTGCTCGATCCCGAGGCACGCGCGGAGCCGGCGCAGCGGGTGGCGGGCTTCGGCAAGCAACGCGAGCCGGTGCTGCGCTTCGCGCAGATGCTGCGGGCACTGCGCGCACACAGCTCCAGCGGTGGCAACCGCATCCACTACCTCGACTCGTCGGACGACGCGCTCGGGCAAAGCCCGCTGCTGGCGCCGTCGGTGTTCAACTTCTATTCACCGTTCTATCGCCCGCCCGGTGCGCTGGCCGCCGCAGGCCTGGTGGCCCCGGAGTTCCAGATCACCAACGAGACCACGGTCGTGGGGTCGCTGAACTTCTTTGCACAACTGGTGCGCAAGGGTGGCTACGGCTGGGGTGACCACAAGCTGCTGCTCGATCTCGAGCCGTTGGTGGCGTTGGCCGACGGTGACGGCGCGCGGCTGATTGACCGGCTCGACCTGCTGCTGTGCGACCTGCAGATGGGCGCGAGCACGCGCGGCCGGCTGGCGGCCATGCTGGCGGCCATGCCGGCCACGTCCACCGACAAGCGCCTGCAGCGCGTGCGCGCGGCGTTGGTCCTGGTGGCGATATCCCCCGACCATGTGATGCAGTGAGGGCCGTGATGATGCAACGACGCGATGTGCTCAAGGGCGGCCTGGCGGTCGCCGGCGCCGGCCTGCTGGCTGGCTCGTGGCCGGCCATGGCCCAGTCTGCTGGCAGCACCGACTACCGCGCGCTGGTGTGCGTGTTCCTCTTCGGCGGCAACGATGCCAACAACATGGTGGTGCCGCTGGACGAGACCCGACATGCCAGCTACCGGCGCGCCCGCCCTGCGCTGGCGCTGGAGCGCTCGGCGCTGGTGCCCCTGGGCGACAGTGGCTACGGCGCCCACCCTGCCATGGCGGCGCTGCGGCCATTGTTCGAAGCTGGCCGTGCCGCGGTGGTGGCCAACGTCGGCCCGCTGATGGTGCCCACCACCGCAGCCCAGGTGCGCGCGCGCAGCGTGCCGCTGCCGTCGCACCTGTACTCGCACAGCGACCAGCAACTCACCTGGCAGAGCGCGCTGGCCGATGCGCCAGGGCGCAACGGATGGGCCGGGCGCTTCCTGGAGCGACTGGTGGCCGAGGGCGTGACCAACCGCGGTTACTCGGCGCTGAGCCTGGCCGGCAGCAACCTGTGGCAGTCCGGCGACCGCGGCCTGGTGCCCTACCGGGTGTCGAGCAGCGGCGACTTCGGTTTCGATTTCTTCGACCCGGGCGGCACCGACCCTTTGTCGGTCGCGGTGAACAGCCTGCTGCGCGAAACCCAGGTCGACCCGTTCGCCCACACCTGGGTGCAGATGATGACGCGCTCGATCGACAACCAGCGCATCCTGTCAGATGCGCTGTCGGCCAGTGCGCTCGCCACGCCATTCCCTGGCAGTGGACTGGGCCGGCAGCTGCAGATGGCGGCGCGGCTGATCGGCGCACGCGACCGGCTCGGGCTGAAGCGGCAGTGCTTCTTCACCAGCCTCGGCGGCTTCGACACCCACGGCGACGACCAGCTCCAGCGCCAGAACGAGCTGCTGGGCGAGCTGGCGGCGGCCATGGCCGCATTCCAGGCGGCGATGGCCGAGTTGGGCGTCGAGCGCGAGGTGACGCTGTTCACGGCCAGCGACTTCGGCCGCACCCTGGCGACCAACGGGCAGGGCACCGACCACGGCTGGGGCGCGCACCAGTGGGTGCTGGGTGGCAGCGTGCGCGGGGCCCGCGTGGTGGGCCGCTTCCCCGAGCTGGCGGTGGGCAGCGCCGATGACGTGGGCCAGGGCGTGTGGGTGCCGTCACTGGCGGTGGATCAACTGGCCGGCGAGCTGGGGCGCTGGTTCTGCGCCGACGAGACGCTGCTCGACGACGTGTTGCCGCGACTGCGCCACTTCGACAGGCGCATCGATCTGATGACTCAGACGTGACAAGCGCCACTTGAGGCGCATCAGGGCCGGCCGGCGGCCAGCCCGAGGAACTCGCGCACCGGCGCCACTGTCGCCACGGGGTCTTCCTCGTGCGGCACATGGCCCAGCGTGTCGAAGCGCACCACCCGGCTGCCGGGGATGTCGGCCGCGAAGCGGTCGGCCAGTGCCGGCGGAATGAGTCGGTCGCGACCACCCCACAGAATAAGCGTGGGGGCGCGCACCTCGCGGATCCGCCCCTCGTGGGCACCCTGCGCGAACTGGCGCATGCGCTCGCCCAAGGCGCGGCGATTGCCTTCGCGCAGCGCGAGCTCGAAGTAGCGGTCGACCAGGTCGTCGGTCACCCTCGAAGGGTCGCCGTAGACGTTGCGCACGCTGGCGGTGACCACGGCGCGCGGCAACAGGTACTCGCCCAGCCGGTTCAGCCCCGGCGTGCGCGCCAGCAGGAACCCGACCGGCACCGATTCGGCGCGAAAGCTGTAACCGCCGGCGTCCACGAGCACGAGCCGCTGGACCCGCTGCGGTGCGAGCACCGCCAGGTGCCAGGCGACCTCGCCGCCCAGGGAGTTGCCGGCGACGGCGAAGCGCTGCACGCCCAGGTGGTCCAGCCAGTCGAGGACGAAGCGCGCGTACGCCTCACCCTGGTAGGGTCGACCGGCATAGCGGCCGCTGTAGGGGCCGGTCAGCCCGAACCCGGGCAGGTCCAGGCGCAGCACCCGGCGCTGGGAGCGCAGCGCCCGGGTCCAGCCATCCCAGGTGTGCAGGCTGGACGACGTGCCATGGATCAGCACCACCGGCACCGGATCGTGTTGCGGACCTTCGTCGCGGTAGTGCACCAGTTGGCCGTTCAGGTCCAGGAATTGCGACGGCGGCAATGCCCAGCGGTGCACCAGCGACTGCACGTCGCGGTCGGGTGCCCGCGCCAGGGCCACGATCAGCGCGGTGGCCATCAGCGCGAGACCGGCCAGGCGCAGCAGCAGGGTGGTCAGACGGTCGGACATGTGGCATTGTGGACCGCGTGACCGCGCCGGCGCCGCAACGGTCACGTCGGTGACAGCGCTCGGGCGGGGAACCCCCGAGAGCAGGGTGCCGGCGGATCTTGCACTGGATCAAACCCTAATTAAGTAATCCGGTACCAGAATGCGATCAACCCGTTCGACCCTGGGGTTGTCGGTGCCCGTCGCTGGTCTGGCGCGACGGCGCCGCCACCGCCTGCCGGTCGGCCGGCCAGCCGCAGGGCTGCGCCGCTTCCTCGTGTTTCCTGGAGCATGTCCATGCCCAAGCGCTTGCTCGGTCTGAAGGTCAACGGTCGGTTGCATGAGGTGGCCGCCGCGCAGAGCGCGTTGCTCATCGAGGTGCTGCGCGATGTGCTTGGGCTCACCGGCACCAAGCGCGGCTGCGACGGCGGCGAATGCGGCGCCTGCACCGTATTGGTCGACGACCAGCCCCGCCTGGCCTGCATCACGCTGGCTGCCAGCGTCGAGGGCCGTCGCATCGAAACCATCGAAGGCCAGGCGCGCGGGGGCGAGCTCAGTGCACTGCAGCGTGCGTTCCACGAGAAGCTGGGCACGCAGTGCGGCTACTGCACCCCTGGCATGGTGATGGCCGCCGAGGGGTTGCTGCGGCATCAGCCGCAGCCTTCGGTCGATGAGATCAAGGAGGCGCTCGGGGGCAACCTGTGCCGCTGCACCGGCTACGTGAAAATCATCGAGTCGGTTCAGGCGGCGGCTGGCTGCGGCTGTGCAGGGGGTGCGCGATGAGCGGCCTGCAACCCCGTGGCCCGATCGGCGCGCGCACGCCGCTGATCGACGGCATCGAGAAAGTCACCGGCCGAGCCCGCTACACCGCCGACATCGCCGCCACCGACGCGCTGGTGGGCCGCATCTTGCGCAGCCCGCACCCGCATGCGCGCATACTGGCCATCGACACCTCGGCGGCCGAGGCGCTCGAGGGCGTGGCCGCGGTGTGCACCGGCGACGAGACACCGGTTCCCTTCGGCGTGCTGCCCATCGCCGAGAACGAGTTTCCGTTGGCGCGCGGCAAGGTGCGTTACCGCGGTGATCCGGTGGCCGCGGTGGCCGCCGTCGACGAGGCCACTGCCGAGCGTGCACTGGCGCTCATCCGCGTGGAGTACGAGCCGCTGCCCGGCTACTTCACCGCCAAGGCGGCGATGAAGCCCGGGGCCGTCGCCATCCATGACGAAAAGCCGAACAACGTGCTGCGCGAGGTACATGCCGAGTTCGGCGACACGG
The DNA here is from genome assembly GCA_013360485.1 of Burkholderiaceae bacterium. Classification (GTDB taxonomy): domain Bacteria; phylum Pseudomonadota; class Gammaproteobacteria; order Burkholderiales; family Burkholderiaceae_C; genus Pseudaquabacterium. The sequence continues at coordinate 11,737 of JABWBN010000087.1, forward strand.
CGGCAGGCTTTGCGGCAGCCGATCTGGTGCGCGAGAAGGTCTACACCTACGAGGAGGTGAACCATGCGCACATGGAGCTCAACGCCACGCTGGCCGAGTACGACGCCGAGCGCGACTGGCTGACGCTGCACACCACCACACAGGTGCCCTACTACGTGCACCTGAAGGTGGCCGCCTGCCTGCAGATGGACGAAGCGCGCGTGCGAGTCGTCAAGCCCTTCCTGGGTGGTGGCTTCGGCGCGCGCACCGAAGCGCTGCACTTCGAGATCATCGCCGGCCTGCTGGCGCGCAAGGCGCGTGGCACCGTGCGCCTGCTCCAAACACGTGAAGAGACCTTCCTCGCTCACCGCGGTCGTCCGTGGACCGAGGTGAAGATGAAGATCGGCCTGCAGAAGGACGGCACGATCACCGCGCTGGCGCTGGAGGCCACCCAGGCCGGTGGCGCCTATGCCGGCTACGGCATCATCACCATCCTGTACACCGGCGCGCTGATGCACGGTCTGTACCACATCCCGGCGATCAAGCACGACGCCTGGCGCGTCTACACCAACCTGCCGCCGTGCGGTGCGATGCGCGGCCATGGCACGGTGGACACGCGCGCGGCGTTCGAGTCGTTGCTCAACGAGATGGCCGAGGAACTGGGCATGGACACCATCGCGGTGCGCCAGGCCAACCTGCTGCCCCAGTTGCCGTACACCACGTTGTACGCGCAGCGCGTCAACAGCTACGGCCTGCCAGAATGCCTGGAGAAGGTCAAGGCCGCGTCGGGCTGGGCGGAGCGCCGCGGACGGATGCCCAAGGGTCGCGGCCTGGGCATCGCGTGCTCGCACTTCGTGTCGGGCACCTCCACGCCCAAGCACTGGACCGGCGAGCCACACGCCACCGTCAACCTCAAGCTCGACTTCGACGGCGGCATCACCTTGCTGACCGGGGCCTCGGACATCGGCCAGGGCTCCAACACCATGGCCACGCAGGTGGTGGCCGAGGTGATGGGCGTGCGCATGGACCGCATCCGCGTGATCGCGGCCGACAGCGCGCTCACGCCCAAGGACAACGGCAGCTACTCCTCGCGCGTGACCTTCATGGTGGGCAACGCCTCGCTGCACGCGGCCGAGCAGCTCAAGGCCATGCTGGTCAAGGCCGCGGCGCAACGGCTCAATGCGTTCGAGCAGGACATCGAGGTGCTCGACGAGATGTTCATCGTGCGCGGCAGCCCGAACCCGGGCCTGTCGTACCACGACGCGGTGAAAGCGGCGATGGTCGACACCGGCACCATCACCGTCAAGGGCACCTACACCTGCCCGGTGGAGTACCAGGGCGACAAGAAGATCCGCGGCAGCGCCATCGGCGCCACCATGGGTTTTTGCTACGCGGCGCAGGTGGCCGAGGTCGAGGTCGACGAACTCACCGGCAAGGTCACCGTGCCCAAGGTGTGGGTGGCGGTCGACGTGGGCCGCGCGCTGAACCCGCTGTCGGTGGAAGGACAGATCCAGGGCGGGGTGTGGATGGGCCTGGGCCAGACCGTGTCCGAGGCCACGGCCTTCGACGACGGCCGCATGCTGCACGGCAACCTGCTGGACTACCGCGTGCCCACCATCGTCGAGAGCCCCGACATCGAGGTGTTCATCGTCGAGAGCATCGACCCCAACGGCCCGTTCGGCGCCAAGGAGGCATCCGAAGGCATGTTGGCCGGCATCCTGCCGGCAGTGGAAGACGCCGTGTACGAGGCGGTGGGCGTGCGTTCGGCACGCTTCCCGCTGTCGCCCGATTGCATCCTCGACCTGCTCGACACCCGAGCGGCCAAGAAAGAAGGGGCCAAGAAGTGAGCCTGCTGCCCGATCTCCTGACCGTGCGTCCCGGCACGCTGGCCGAGGCGGTGTCCGCCTTGGGTCAAAGCGGCGCCCAGGCGCTGGGTGGCGGCACCGACTTGCTGCCCAATCTGAGGCGCGGTCTGGGGCTGCCCAGTGCGCTGGTCGACCTGACCGCACTGCCCGGTCTGGATGGCATTGCCGTGGCGGCCGATGGCACGCTGCGCATCGGCGCACTGGCCACGCTGCAGGCCATCGCCACCGATGCGGCCGTGCGCGGAGGCTGGC
>JABWBN010000088.1 GCA_013360485.1 Burkholderiaceae bacterium
AGCCCGGGCCGGCGCGCCGCCCGCCCGCCCGGCGCGAATGCCGGGCCGCCACCCCCGACTGGATGCACCCGACATGACGTTCTTCGCTGCCGTAAAACTGGCACCGCGCGACCCGATCCTGGGTCTGAACGAGCAATTTGCCGCCGACCCCAACCCCGCCAAGGTGAACCTGGGCGTCGGCGTCTATTTCGACGACAACGGCAAGCTGCCGCTGCTGCGCTGTGTCGAGGCTGCCGAGCAGCAGTTGGTACAGGCGCACAAGCCCCGCGGCTACTTGCCGATCGACGGCATCGCCGCGTACGACCGTGCCGTGCAGGGCCTGGTCTTTGGCGTTGGCAGTCCTGTGCTGCAGGCCGGCCGCGTGGCCACCATCCAGGCGCTGGGCGGCACCGGCGGACTGAAGGTCGGAGCCGACTTTCTGCGCCGGTTGCAACCTGGCGCCAAGGTGTTGATCAGCGACCCGAGCTGGGAGAACCACCGCGCGCTGTTCAGCCAGGCCGGCTTCGCCGTCGAGTCCTATCCCTACTACGATGCACAAGCGCGCGGCATTCGCTTCGAGGCAATGCTGGCGGCATTGCAGGCCGCGCCGGCCGGCACCGTCGTCGTGCTGCATGCCTGCTGCCACAACCCCACTGGATACGACCTCGATGCGGGGCAGTGGGACCAGGTGATTGCCATTCTCAAGAGCCGCGCGCTGGTGCCCTTCCTCGACATGGCCTACCAGGGCTTCGGAGACGGCATTTCCGAAGACGGCGCGGTGGTGCAGCAGTTCCTGGCCGCCGGGCTCGAGTTCTTCGTCGCCACGTCGTTCTCCAAGAGCTTCTCGCTGTACGGCGAGCGCGTGGGAGCGCTCAGCGTGGTGTGTGCGAGCGCCGACGATGCCGCGCGGGTGCTGTCGCAGCTGAAGATCATGATCCGCACCAACTACTCCAACCCACCCACGCACGGCGCCCAGGTGGTGGCCACTGTGCTGGAAACACCCGAGTTGCGGGCCTTGTGGGAGCAGGAGTTGGCCGGTATGCGCGAACGCATCAAGCAGATGCGCGCGCTGCTGGCCCGCAAGCTTGCTGATGCCGGCGTGGCGCAGGACTTCAGCTTCATCACCCGCCAGCGCGGCATGTTCAGCTACTCCGGGCTCAGCACCGCACAGATGCAGCGCCTGCGCAGCGAATTCGGTGTCTATGGCGTCGATTCCGGGCGGATCTGTGTCGCGGCACTCAACAGCCGCAACATCGACCACGTGGTCGCGTCGATCGCCCGCGTGCTCTGATCGCTCGCCGCACGGGCGGGGTCGTTGCGCCCGTCCAGCGACATGGTTCCGCGGTTCGACGAATCCCCGGTTCCGAACGGAACCGGTGGCTCGGTCTTCGGCGGTCGGGTTTCGGCCGAAATTTCGCGATGTGGAATTGGTCGCCCTGGTGACCGATGCGAATGGCTCCCGAAGGCAATTGCAGGGGTGGCGTCCGTGTTTTCTGGCCATTCCCTGGGGCTGTGCAAGCGATGATGAAGGCGTTACTATTCGTCAATGCTGCACTGCACAAAAACTGGTGCCGTTCAGCGCGTATTCAGCGGCCTTCGATCCAATCCGGCCCCTGGATGACCCGACGGCATCCCACCGGAGTAGCCCTGCCATGCTGTATCAGCTTTACGAGACCCAGCGCGCCTTGATGGCGCCGTTTTCCGAGTTCGCCAGCGCGACCGCCAAGCTGTACAACCATCCGCTGTCGCCGTTCACGCACACGCCCATGGCCCAGCGCGTGTCGGCCGGTTTTGACCTGGTGCACCGCCTGGCCAAGGAGTACGAGAAGCCCGAGTTCGGCATACGCAGTGTGACCGTCGCCGGCGTCGAGGTGGCCGTGCAGGAGCAGGTACCCATCCGCAAGCCCTTCTGCCACCTGCTGCGCTTCAAGCGCTACTCCGACGATGCTGTGGTGCTGCAGACCATGAAGGAGCAGCCCACCGTATTGGTCGTCGCACCGCTGTCGGGCCACCACAGCACGTTGCTGCGCGACACCGTGCGGGCGCTGCTGCAGGACCACAAGGTCTACATCACCGACTGGATCGACGCTCGCAACGTGCCCGTCGAACAAGGGCCGTTCCACCTCGACGACTACGTCGGCTACGTGCAGGAGTTCATCCGCCACATTGGCCCCGAGGTGCATGTGATCTCGGTGTGCCAGCCCACCGTGCCGGTACTGGCCGCGGTGTCGCTGATGGCCACGCACGGCGAATTCACGCCGCGCACGCTGACCATGATGGGCGGCCCCATCGATGCCCGCAAGTCGCCCACGGCGGTGAACAACCTGGCGATGAACAAGAGCTTCGAGTGGTTCGAGAACAACGTGATCTACCGCGTGCCGCCCAACTTCCCGGGCGCCGGGCGACGTGTGTACCCGGGCTTCATGCAGCACACCGGCTTCGTGGCGATGAACCCTGACCGCCACCTGAGCTCGCATTACGACTACTTCCGTGACCTGATCCGCGGTGACGACGACTCCGCCGAAGCCCACCGGCAGTTCTACGACGAGTACAACGCCGTGCTCGACATGCCGGCCGAGTACTACCTCGACACGATCAAGACCGTGTTCCAGGACTTCGCGCTGGTCGAAGGCACCTGGGACGTGAACGGCACGCTGGTGCAGCCGCAGGACATCACGACCAGCGCACTGCTGACCGTGGAAGGCGAACTCGACGACATCTCCGGCGCCGGCCAAACGAGGGCCGCCCATGACCTGTGCACGGGCATCCCGAAGTCGCGGCAATTCCACTATGACGTGCACGGAGCCGGTCACTACGGCATCTTTTCCGGGCGTCGCTGGCGCGAGAAGGTCTACCCCGAGGTGAAGGCCTTCATTGAGCGCTACGACCAGGAGGCGCGCGAGCAGACCCCTGCGCCAGCCGCGCGAGCGCAGCGTTCTCGCTCCGCGCAGCCCGTCCGCAAGGCCGGCGTGGCAGCCAAGAAGTCCCGAGCGGCGACCCGCGGCGCGCGATAGCCTGTCAGGGGTACCGGCCGGCGCACGGATAATCGCGCCGGTGAGTGTCCCACCCGATCCCCCCGCCCGCGACCCGCAGGTCGAGCGTATCCACGCCGCCCTGCCCCAGACCCAGTGCACCCGCTGCGGCTACCCCGATTGCCGCGGCTATGCCGCGGCCATCGCCCAGGGCGATGCGGCCATCAATCGTTGCCCACCCGGCGGTGCGCAGGGCATCGTCCGGCTTGCTGCGCTGACGGGCCAGCCGGTCGTGCCGCTGGATCCGCAGCACGGCGCCGAGGGGCCACGCCAGTTGGCCGTGATCGACGAGAACTGGTGCATCGGCTGCACCTTGTGCATCAAGGCCTGCCCGGTGGACTGCATCATCGGCGCGTCCAAGTGGATGCACACGATCATCGACGACCAGTGCACCGGCTGCGAGCTGTGCGTACCGGCGTGCCCGGTCGACTGCATTTCGATGCAGCCGGTGACCGGCGAGCGCACCGGCTGGGCCGCCTGGTCGGTCGAGCAGGCAACAGACGCGCTGCAGCGATATGAGGCGCGCAACGCCAGGCGCCTGCGCGAGCGACAGGAAAACGATGCGCGCCTGGCTGCACGCGCTGCGGCGCGGCTGGCGCAGTTGCAGGCGCACGGCCTGGCCATCGACGACGACGCAGTCGCTGCGAAGCAAGCGGTGATCGACGCGGCCTTGGCACGCGCTGGCACGCCCAAGAAGGATCCGGATCGGTGAGTACCCCCGAAATCGCCGCCGGCATGGCGCATCGTCCGCTCAACGCCACCGCATCGGCGGGGCTCACACGCTGGCAATCCGGCGCATTGCTGCTGCTGGCCGCCTTGATCTGGGGCTCGGCGTTCGTTGGCCAGGCGCTGGGCATGGACGGCGTGGGACCGCTGACCTTCACCGCCATCCGGTTCATGCTCGGCGCCCTCGTGGTGCTGCCGCTGGCATGGCGCGAGTGGCACCAGCTGCAGGCGGGTGGGCACCAACTCGGGCGCCAGCAGGCCAGCGCCGTCGTTGTCATGGGCACGCTGCTGTGCGCCGGCGTGGTGATGCAGCAGATCGCGTTGATGACCACCTCCGTGACCAACGCCGGCTTCCTCACCGCGCTGTATGTGCCGCTGGTGCCGGTTCTGGCCTGGCTGGCCTATCGCCAGTTGCCGCACTGGAGCGTCTGGCCTGCGGCGCTCGGATGCCTGGCGGGCACCTGGCTGCTCACCGGCGCGTCGCTGCAGGCGCTACAGCGCGGGGACCTCTGGTTGCTCGGTAGCGTCGGCCCATGGGCCCTGCACGTGCTGCTGGTCGGGCACCTGGCCAACCGGCTGCGCGGGGCCTACGTGCTGGCCTGCGGGCAATTTGCCGTGTGTGCGGTCTGGAGCGGCCTGATGGCACTGGCACTCGAGACGCTCACGCTGGACGGCCTGGGGCGTGCCGCTGCGTCGATCGCGTACACCGGGTTCGTGTCGGTGGGCATCGGCTACACCCTGCAAGTGGTCGGGCAGCGGCATGCACACCCCGCCGATGCGGCCATCATCCTGTCGTCCGAAACGGTGTTCGCCGCGTTGTTCGGCGCCTGGTTCATGGGCGACCGCCTGGGCATGCTCGGCCTTGCCGGGGCCGGTCTCATCCTGTCGTGCATCGTGGCCGTGCAGGTGTTGCCGCTGCTGGGTCGGCGCCTGCCGACCTGAAGCTGCTGCGCGCGCAGCGTCGTCCCCCACCCGGTGCCCATTGCCATGACAGACGCCGACATCGAAGCGTTCTTCGCCACGCTGGCCGCGGCCAACCCGCAGCCGGCCAGCGAACTCGAATACACCAGCGTGTTCGAGCTGCTGGCTGCCGTGCTGTTGTCGGCACAAGCCACCGACGCCAGCGTCAACAAGGCCACGCGCAAGCTGTTCACTTACGCCAACACGCCGCAGGCGCTGCTGGCGCTGGGCGAAGACCGCCTGTGCGAAGCCATCCGCACGATCGGCTTGTATCGCACCAAGGCGCGCCACCTCCTGCAGACCTGTCGCATCCTGGTCGAGCGCCACGGTGGCGAAGTCCCGCGCGATCATGCATCGCTGCAGGCACTGCCCGGGGTGGGACGCAAGACCGCCAATGTGGTGCTGAACGTCGCCTTCGGCGAGCCCACTTGCGCCGTGGACACACATGTCTTCCGCGTCGCCAATCGCACCGGCCTGGCTCCCGGTGCCGACCCGCTGGCCGTGGAGCAGCGCCTGGAACAGCGGGTACCCGCTCGATACCGCCTCGATGCCCACCACTGGCTCATCCTGCACGGGCGCTACGTCTGCACGGCGCGCACCCCCCGGTGCACGGCATGCAGCGTGCGCAATTGGTGTGACACGGGACGCAAGGTGGTGCCCCACGCCGCCGACAGCACGCGCTGACCGCGTCGGGCAGCGCGACGTGGCCCCTACAATGCACGTCCACCACCAGCTGGCTGCGGGCGCGCCATGTCCACTCTCGACGATCTTGCCGAACGCATCGAGCGTCTCGTGCTGCGACACGAGGAGCTCAAGCGGACCAATGCCCTGCTCGAGCATCAGTTGGCAGCCGTGACCCAGGAGCGCGACCAGTTGCGCGCCCGCCTGTCGACGGCACGCCAGCGTGTCGACGCACTGCTCGAACGCATTCCCGCTCCGGCTGCCGCCGAAAGCCACCTGCCCTCCGAATGAAACAGATCGAAGCGACGATCCTCGGCCAAAGCTATGTCCTGGCCTGCCCCCCAGGGGGCGAAGCGCTGCTGCTCGAGGCAGTGAACATCGTCGATCGCGAAATGAGCGCCATCCGTGATGCCGGCAAGGTCAAGGCACGCGAGCGCATGGCGGTCCTGGCAGCGCTCAACCTGGCCTACCAGCGTGCCGAGCTGGCAGCCGTGCCGGCGGCACCCGCGGCTCAGGTCGCCAGACCGGGCGCCGTGGCCGCTGATGCCATGGCGCCGGGCTCTGCAGACATCGATGCACTGGTGCGCCGCATCGATGCGGCGCTCAACGACGACGGGCTGCTGCTGTAGCCGGAGCAGGTGTGGCGCTGGTCTGCGAGCGCACCGCGCCAGACCCGCCCGGCGTCCCCCGGGGTCGAGACCAATTTCGCGTGCGAGACGGTCGCGCGTTCCGTAGAATGGTCCGCGTCCGGCAGGTGTGCGTGGGTTTTATATTTCCTTGAACCGATGCTCGTTGAGCAAGGGCTTGGAACATCGTGGGGCTGGTGTGATCGTCTCGCGTCAGATGAACCCGAAGCCACTCTGACCTCGCCCACCTGGATCTGACCATAAGGGTTCAGGAATGCGGCCCACGGCGCCTGTCGGACACCCCCGTCGATCCACCGGCGCCGCCGGCCCGCAACCGCACCGAGGCGCGCAACACAGCGTTTGCGTATGGCGTCGTATTGGCTGATGAAGAGCGAGCCGGGGGAGTGCTCGATCGATGACTTGGTCCGGGCGCCCAGCCAGACCGTGCCCTGGACGGGTGTGCGCAACTACCAGGCCCGCAATTTCATGCGCGATGTCATGCGCGTGGGCGATGGCGTGCTGTTCTATCACTCGTCATGCCCCGAGCCCGGCATTGCCGGCCTTGCGCAAGTGGCGAGCGCGCCCTACGCCGACCCGACGCAGTTCGACCCGGCCAGCACCTACCACGACCCCAAGTCGAGCCCGCAGGCGCCGCGCTGGGTGCTGGTGGATGTGAGGCTGGAGCACAAGACCCGCCTGTTGCCACTGGTCGAGTTGCGCGGGCGACCCGAACTGGCCAGCATGCGGGTGCTGCAGCGCGGAAACCGACTGTCGATCACGCCCGTCACACCGCAGGAGTGGCGCGCCGTCCGCGCATTGCTGTAGCCGCCCAGCCGACTGTGTGGTCAGGCGCCGCCCTCATGCCCTGGCGGGTGGCTTTGGTCGCGGGCGTCAGGTACCGAACCGGATCGCCGCCAAGGCGACGTTGTTGCCGCCGCGCTTGCGAGCCTCCAGCAGCGCGGCGTCGCATGCCGCCATCACCTCGTCCTGTGTGTGCGCGGTATGCGGATAGCTCGCCACCCCCATCGAGATGGTGAACCCGAACTCCTGGCCATCGATCACCACCAACTGCGTGGCGCACTGCCTGCGCAAGCCTTCCATGCGCGAATGGGCGGTGGCCAGCCCCACGCCAGAGAGCAGCACGGCAAATCGCCGCTCGTCGACGCGGCACGATGCGTCCATGGCACGGGTGTTGCCGCGCAGCAGGCGGCCCATCGCCTCGTGGATGCGCTCGGTCGCTCGATCGCCGAAGGCTGCCGCGCGCTCCGTGAGGGGGTCGAGTTCCATGTGGACCAGCGCGAACTCCCGGTGCTCGCGGGTGGACAGGTCGAGCTCGCGGCGCATCTGGTCGTCGAAGTGGGCCCGCGTGGCCAGGCCGGTGGCAACATCGCGCAGCCGCTGCTCGCCGCCCTCGCGGCGCAGCGTGGCATTGGCCTTCTGCTCCTGTTCGAGCTGCTCGAGCGCCGCCTTCAATTGGGCCTCGCGCTGGCGCTGCGGACCCAGGTCTTCCCACAGACTGCACAGCAGCCGCCGCGGGCCGTCGTGCACGCTGGTCCGAAGAACCGACCACTCGCGTCTCTCGCCACGCCAGTCGAAGCGGTGCTCGCTGGCCAAGGGCCGGCCCATTGCCAGGGCGGTTTGCTCGGCCGTGCGCAGCAGGGTGGCGATGGCCGGGTCGATCAGTTCGGCATCGCTGGACCCGACGATGGCCACCGCGGGTCGACCGAGGAACGCGGCCATGGCGTCGTTGACATACCGGTAGCGGCCATCGGCCGCATCCTTCACCGCGAGCATGCAACCCGCTCGCTCGCCCAGGCCACGTGCCAACTCGGCCAGCGCGGGTGCCAACTCTGCGGCAAGGTCACCAGCTTGGGCATCGTCAGGGGCGTCGTCGGGACTCATGGGCGATGCATTCGGGTTGTGGACAAGGGGCAGGCGGCGATCATAACCAGCGCGCATCCGCGGGCTGGCCAGGGCGCGTTCAGGACATCAGCACCAGCATGCTGCGCTCGACCAGCCCGGTGAGGTGCTCGAAGCTTTCCAGAAGCGCTTCGCTTTCGCGCGCCAGAACCACACGGCTGTCCCGGGCGCCGCGACCCGGCGCATCGCGGGTGGCATTCAACAGCCGCTGCCACTGCGCCCGCGCAACGGCCAAGGTGGCGCGGATCTCTTCGCCATGCAGTTGCGAGCGTTCGATCTGCGCCAACGCCATCTCGAACTCCGATACGGCCGCATCGAGCTCCGCGGTCGCCTCGACGCCCTTGCCCGCCACGCTGCGCAGCAGGGCCTCTTTGGCCACACGCAATGCCAACATGCGCTGGCGGGCCGTGAGGTTCACGATCTGCAACTTCGGGCGGCCCAGCACCTGCTGCAACTCGTCGGTGACGCGCTGCGCATCGTCCAGCAGGGTCTGCGCGAGCAGATCGATCGCGCGCAAGTCGGGCGCCGGCGCCCGAGGACCCGCGTCAATCGCACTGCGCAGCGCCCTCCAGGATGCTCGCACCGCATTGCAAACAGGATTCAGCTCAGCGGGCAGGTCGAGCTTGTCCAGGTGGTCGATGGTGGCCTGCCCGCGCTGCAGCGAGTCTTCCAGGGACGCCATCGCCGCTGCCCGATCGACCCCTGCCACCAGCAGGGCCAAAGACTTGACAATGCGCTGCGACAACATGCGCAGCAGGCCCACACGGTTCAGCGCGCTGGCCGCGGCGGCAGCCTCGAAGACCGCCCGCGAGACCTCACCCACGCGCATATTGGTCTGCATCGATGCCGTGCGCAGCAGCGCGAAGGCATCCGCCTCGCTCAGGCCCTGAGCGGTCATCAGCACACCCTTGGCACGGTCCACCCACTTGCGCTCTTCCAGGCGGGCCAACGCGCCTTCAAGTGCGCGGCTGTGCTCACGGCACTGCTGGGCCCGCAAACGCACCAGCGGCCACGCGGCGGCCACCGCATCGGGCACACAGGGCCCGGGCGCTGCATGCCAGATTCCGGCGGCATCGGCCAGGCGAACCCAGTCGGCTTCAAAGGCTCGCGCGAACAGCATCACGGCAGTCGGTCGTGCCGTCTGCACCAGGGCCAATTCACTCAGCACAGACTGGTCGGCCACGTCGAGGTCGACGACGATCAGGTCGGGTGCGCATCGGACCACCTCGCGCACCATGGCGCTGCAGACCGTACAGCCGGCAACCGGCAGACTGGCCGATGCCAGTGCGTCGGCCAGCCCACGGGCACGCGACTCATCCGCAGAGGCAACCAGCAGCGACATGGAAACGACATCAAGTAACGACACAACCCGTGTCGGGCTTTCAAGGATAACGCCTCACCCCAAGGCGCGGTAACGCACCGTCTGCGGGATCGACGCACCGGTTCGGTGCAATGGACCAGATCGCCCGCTCCCAGCGGTGCGCACGGCAGCAGGCTGCCGCTGGCACAGGGCTTGCTGCAAGAACGGCAATCCTGGAGATGCACCGATGAAGAAGATGAAGCTGGCAATGGTGGGCAACGGCATGGCAGGCGTGCGCACGCTCGAAGAGCTGCTGCGCATCGCGCCCGATCTCTATGACATCACCGTCTTTGGTGCCGAGCCGCATCCCAACTACAACCGCATCCTGCTCAGCCCGGTACTCGCTGGCGAACAGACCCTCGAGCAGATCGTGCTCAACCCGCTGTCCTGGTACGCCGAGCACGGCATCACGCTGCACCTGGGCCGCAGGGTCACCCGCATCGACCGCCCGCGCCGCCAGGTGATCGCCGACGACGGCACCATCGCCACCTACGATCGCCTCCTGCTGGCCACAGGCTCGAATCCCTTCATCCTGCCGGTGCCTGGGCATCAACTGGCAGGCGTGATCGGCTACCGCGACATCGCCGACACCCAGGCGATGATCGACGCGGCCACGCGCTACCGACATGCCGTGGTCATCGGCGGCGGCCTGCTGGGCCTGGAGGCCGCCAACGGCCTGATGCTGCGAGGCATGCAGGTCACGGTCGTGCACATTGCCCCCTGGCTGATGGAGCGCCAGCTCGACGAGGCCGCCGCACGCATGCTGCAGCGCTCGCTCGAAGCACGCGGCCTTCAGTTCCGCATCGGCGCCCAGACGCGTGCGCTGATCGGCGACCGCGACAGCGGCCAGGGCGGGAGGGTCATGGCGGTGCAGTTCGCCGACGGGCAGGAGATTCCCGCCGACCTCGTGGTCATGGCCGCCGGCATCCGGCCCAACACGCAGTTGGCCGAGAGCGCCGGCCTGCATTGCCAGCGCGGCATCGTCGTCAACGACACCATGCAGACCATCACCGATCCGCGGGTCTATGCGGTGGGCGAGTGCGCCGCACACCGTGGCGTGGCCTACGGCCTGGTGGCACCGCTGTTCGAGCAAGGCAAGGTGTGCGCCACCCATCTGGCGCAGTTCGGCATCGGCCGCTACGCGGGCAGCCAAACCAGCACCAAGCTCAAGGTGACGGGCATCGACCTGTTCTCGGCGGGCGACTTCGTCGGCGGCGCCGGCACCGAGCAGATCCTGATGAGCGACCCCGCCGCCGGCGTCTACAAGAAGCTGGTTCTCAAGGACGACAAGCTCGTGGGCGCGTGCCTGTACGGCGACACGGTCGATGGGAGCTGGTACTTCAAGCTGCTGCGCGAAGGACGCAGCATCGCCGACATCCGCGACCGCCTGATGATCGGCGAATCCAACATCGGCGACGCCGGCCACCAGGGGCACAACAAGGCCGCCGCGATGGCCGACAACGACGAGGTCTGCGGCTGCAACGGCGTGACCAAGGGTCAGATCTGCAAGGCGATCAAGGACAAGGGCCTGTTCACCCTCGAGGAGGTACGCAAGCACACCAAGGCCAGCGCGTCATGCGGCTCCTGCACCGGCCTGGTCGAGCAACTGCTGATGGCGACCGCCGGCGGCGACTACTCTGCCACGCCCAAGAAAAAGGCCGTGTGCGGCTGCACCGACGTCAGCCACGACGAGCTGCGCGACGCCATCCGCCGCCCGCTGCCCGACGGCACGCGCCTGCTCACCATCGACGGTGTGTTCACCCAACTGGGCTGGCGCACCCCCAACGGCTGCTCGACCTGCCGGCCTGCCGTCAATTACTACCTCACCAGCACCTGGCCGCACGAGGCTGCCGATGACCCGCAGAGCAGGCTCATCAACGAGCGCAGCCATGCCAACATCCAGAAAGACGGCACCTACTCGGTGGTGCCGCGCATGTGGGGTGGCGAGACCAACGCCAACGAGTTGCGCCGCATCGCCGACGTGGTGGACAAGTACCGCATCCCAACTGTCAAAGTGACCGGCGGCCAGCGCATCGACCTGCTCGGCGTGAAGAAGGAAGACCTGCCGGGCGTCTGGCGTGACCTGGGCATGCCGTGTGGCCACGCCTACGCCAAGGCACTGCGCACCGTCAAGACCTGCGTAGGCAGCGAGTGGTGCCGCTTCGGCACCCAGGACTCCACCGGGTTGGGCCAGGACCTCGAGCGCGCCCTGTGGCGCATGTATGCGCCGCACAAGGTCAAGCTCGCCGTGAGCGGCTGCCCTCGCAACTGCGCCGAAGCCGGCATCAAGGACGTCGGCGTGATCGGGGTCGACACCGGCTGGGAGATCCACATCGCCGGCAACGGTGGCATCAAGACCGAGGTCGCGCACTTCCTGGTCAAGGTCAAGACCGCCGCCGACGTGCTGGAGTACACCGGTGCCTTCCTGCAGCTCTACCGCGAGGAGGGTTGGTACCTGGAACGCACCTGCCACTACGTCGCGCGTGTAGGCCTGGACCATGTGCGCAAGCGCATCCTCGACGATGGCGGCAACCGCCGCGCGCTGTGGGACCGCCTGCAGCACGCGCTCGACGGTGAGCCCGACCCATGGTTCGACCACGGACCGGCTCGGGTAGACCTGCGCCAGTTCGACGCCATTGCCGCACCCGCCAGCGCCGCGACCATGCCGAAACCGGCCGATGCCGTGGCCTGAACGTGAACCCCCCCCGGAGCCCGACACATGACCCGCTGGACCGCCGTTTGTTCCCTCGACGACCTGCCGCCGCTGGGTGCGCGACGCATCGCCCGCGCCCAGGGCCTGCCGGTAGCGGTGTTTCGCGCCCACGACGACCGCGTGTACGCCCTGCTCGACCGGGTGCTGTACATGCAGGAGATGGCCGAAAAGACGGAGGTGGACGAGACACTGCGCGCGATCGACCACGCCCTGCGCTTGGAGGCGGCCAGCCGGCTGGCTCGTGGCGCGGAGCCGAGGCGCCAGCCGCTGGAGCGGGAGAACCCGGTGAAATGGCTGCAGATGCCGCCGCGCAACTACCTGGGTGAAATGGACAAGCCGCCCGCCCAGGCCCGGCCGCCCTACTGGTATTTCGATTCGGAAGAGAAACAACTCGTGTACCAGCCGAACCGGAAGGACCACCTGAGCGTGGCGGGACAGAAGGGGCAGACGCTGCGGTTTAACGTGCAAAACGGGGAGAATGCACTGAATTCGCGTCTTGTTTCACGTTTTTCCTACACCTGGTTTTAATTATTCCGGAAAAGCGTGAAAAGTTGGCATTGCCTGTTATCGGAAACGTGTATGGTTGATTCGTGTCGATATTCATAGGAGGAAGTGATCATGAAAAAGCAGTCCGGTTTCACCCTGATCGAACTGGTCGTCGTTATCGTCATTCTCGGCATCCTGGCGGCGACGGCCTTGCCGCGGTTTACCAACCTGCAGCGTGATTCGCGTGTGGCCAAGCTGCGCGCGGTGGAAGGCGCGATGCAGGGCGCCGTGGCCATGGTGCACGGGACGGCGCTGGCGCGTGCCGGGCAAGGCGCAATCAACGGCTGCACGCTTAACGCCGCCGGAAACGGACAGGTTGCCGTCGAAGGTAACAACTGCGTCAACGTCGCAAACTTCTACCCGGCCGACAACCTGCAAGGCATCGTGGCCGCTTCGCTGACTACGAGCGTGTTCCCGCCCGATCCGGCAGCTCTGGCTGCGCAAGGGTATGCCTATAGCGGCGCCAACGGTATCCAGGTGCTCGGCGGGCCGGGCACCAACGGGGCGGGCAATGCTAACGCAACCTGCCGGGTTCTATATACGGGGGCAGCTCCAAATGGCGTACCCACCATCGGCCCGGTCAACGCCGCGAATACGGCGGGTTGCTGAACCGCGGGCCGGGATGAGCGCGGGGCGATGTCGGCCCCGCGCAACGGGCTTCACCACGGTGGAGCTCGTCGTCACGCTGGTGATCGTCGGCATCCTCGCCGCCATCGCCCTGCCGCGTTTCCAGGACAACACCGCGTTCACCCAGCGCGGTTTCTACGATGAGGTGAAGGCGGCCCTGCGCTATGCGCAGAAGCTTGCCATCGCCAAGCGGCGCGAGGTCTGCGTCGACTTTCTGCCTGGCCAGGTGGCGCTGAGCTTCAATCCGTCCCTGGTTGCCGGCGCCGCCTGCAGCAGCACTGTCAATCTGCCCGGCCAGTCGACGCCTTATGTGGTCAATGTGCCGGCCGGCATCGCCCTCGTTCCCAGCGCCAACTTCCGCTTCAACGGCCTCGGCCAGCCGACTCCGGCGCCGGTGACGGTGGCGCTGACGGGCCGGGCGCTGCCGATCACGGTCGCCGCGGAGACCGGCCATGTCTCGAACTGAGCGTTTTTCCGCCAGGCGCTCGGGCTGCCGCGGCGTCTCCCTCGTCGAGGTGATCATGTTCGTCCTCATCGTCGGCATCGCGGCGGGCGGCATCCTCATGGTCTTCGCCAACGCAACGCGGGCCAGTGCCGATCCG
>JABWBN010000089.1 GCA_013360485.1 Burkholderiaceae bacterium
CCTCGCAGCTGGCCTCGCAACGCTGGGCGTCCTGCCACCAGGCCCAGGGCCGCGGCGTGCGGGCCTGAGCAGCCAGCCGGCAGTTCTCGAACACGGTGAAACCGGGAAAGATGGTGTTGCGCTGGTAGCTGCGGCCCAGGCCGGCGCGCGCACGCCGGGCCTGCGGCCAGGCGGTGACGTCCTGCCCCTGCAGCTCCACCCGGCCGGCCGAGGGCGGGAACTCGCCCGACAGGATGTTGATCAGCGTGGACTTGCCCGCGCCGTTGGTGCCGATCACCGCATGCACGCTGCCGCGTTCGAGCGCGATCGACACGCGATCCACCGCCACCAGGCCGCCCCAGCGGCGGGTGATGTCCTGGCCGCGCAGCAGTACGTCAGGCGTCGTCATCGCTGCGCTCCTGTCCGCCGGCCACCCCACGCGAACCGTCGTTGCGACCAAGCAGGCGGTCACGCACCTGTGCGGGCACATCGACCAGGCCACGTGGCAGCAGCGCCACGCTCAAGATGATGGTCAGCCCCAACCCCAGGTGCCAGTGTTTGGCATAGCGGCCGAAGATCGCCTCGCTCTGGAAAAATTCCTGCAGCAGCGCAAAGGCAAACGCGCCGATGAGCGCACCGCGCAGGTGGCCCAGGCCGCCCAGGATGATCATGACGAGCACCGAGCCCGACAGGTGCCAGGCCAGCAGTTCGGGGTTCACATAGCCGTCCTTCACCGCGAACAGGAAGCCCGCCAGGCCGGCCAGTGCGCCCGATATCACGAAGGCCGCGAGCTTGTACGGGTAGGTGGAGAAACCGGTGGCGCGCATGCGCTGCTCGTTGGCCTTGATGCCCGCCAGCGCGCGCCCGAAGCGCGAGCGCAGCAGCAGCGCCAGGAAGGCAAACACCGCCAGCAGGCTGGCCCAGGTGAAGCCGTACATCACCAGCGGGCGGTCCAGGTCGATCAGCGAGCCCAGCACCGGCTTGGCGGTGAGGTAGATGCCGTCGGTACCGCCACCCAGCGGCGTGTCGTGCACCACGTAGTAGGCCATCTGGGCGAAGGCCAGTGTCACCATGATGAAGTACACGCCTTGCGTGCGCAGCGACAGCGCACCGACGGCCAGTGCGTACAGCGCTGCTGCGCCCATGCACACGGGCAGCAGCCACAGCAGCGAGGCGGGCTCCGACGCTGGCGACAGCAGCACCACCGCATAGGCACCGATGCCGAAGAACGCGGCCTGGCCGAAGCACACCAGCCCGGTGGCTCCCACCAGCAGTTCGAGGCTGAGCGCGAACAGGGCGTAGATCATGATCTTGGTGACCAGATCGACGCCGAAGGAGCCGGCCACCAGCGGCACCAAGGCCAGCGCGGCGAAGCTGGCCAGCACGAAGTGCCGCTTGTCGGGATGCAGGAGTTTCATCGTGGCGGGAAGGGTGCTACAGCCGAGCCGGTGTCAGCCTGCCTTGAACAGGCCGCTGGGTTTCCACAACAGGATCAAGGCCATCAGCACGTACACCAGCACGCCGGCGGCCTGCGGCAGCAGCACCGTGCCGAAGGTGTCGACCACGCCGATCAGCAGTGCGGCCAGCAGCGCACCGCGGATGGAACCGATGCCGCCGATCACCACCACCACGAAGCAGATGATCAGCACCGAATTGCCCATGCCGGGGTAGACCGAGGACACCGGCGCGGCCACCATGCCGGCCAGCACGGCAATGGCCACCCCCGCGGCGAACACCACGCGGTAGAGGAACTGGATGTCGATGCCCAGCGACTGCACCATCTCGCGGTTGGTGCTGCCGGCGCGGATCATCATGCCCAGCCGCGTGCGCGTGAACACCAGGTACATGCCCAGCGCCAGCGCGAGGCACACCCCCGAGACGAAGAGGCGGTAGACCGGGTAGGTCATCACGTCGCCCAGGGCGATGGTGCCGGCGAGGATGGGCGGTGCCGCCACACCGTGCACGTCATCGCCCACGAGCAGGCTGCGCAGTTCTTCGAAGACGAGGATGAGGCCGTAGGTCATCAGCACCTGCTGCAGGTGCTCACGCTCGTAGAGGAAGCTGAAGAACACCCACTCCAGCACATAGCCCAGCAGCACCGACAGCACCAGGCCCACGCCCATCGTGGAAAAGAAGCCGCCACCGAAGGTGGCCGCCACCAACGGCGCCAGGGCATACGACATGTAGGCGCCGATCATGTAGAAGCTGCCGTGCGCCAGGTTGATGACGCCCATGATGCCGAAAATGAGCGTCAACCCCGATGCCACGAGGAACAGCAGCAGCCCGTATTGCAACGCGTTCAGGCACTGGATGAGGAAAGTGGCGAAGTCCATGGCGGTCGAAGTACGCCGGCCCGCTGACGGACCGACTTGTCCCTTCTTGGGGAATGCCGCCAACGGCGGCCAGGGACGTTCAGGCCCGGCGCGGGCGTGAGGCGCACGGGTCCCACAGGCGCATAGCAGGCCCCCTCGGGGGGCACCGCTAGGCGGCGGGGGGCGTCACATTCTGCAGCCGCGGGCCGGGTCGGCCAGGGCCTTGCTGGCGACGCCGATCACCTTGTTCTCCTTGTCACCCACTTGGCGCAGGTAGATGTCTTGCACCGGGTTGTGGCTCTTGCTCAGCATGAATGCACCGCGCGGGCTATCGATCCGGGCCTTGCGGATGCCTTCCGTGAACGCTGCCTTGTTCGAGACATTTCCCTTGGCTGCCCCAAGTCCGGCCGCGAGCATCTGCGCGGCGTCGTAACCCTGCACCGCGTAGACGTCAGGCTGCAGCTTGTAGGCCTTGGCATAGGCCAGGCGGAAGGCGTTGTCGCGCGGCGTGCCCAGGCTGTCGCCATAGTGCAGCGTGGTCAGCAGGCCGTCGGCGTCTGCACCTTGGGCATTGAGCGTACCGTCGGTCAGGAACCCGGCACCGTACAGCGGGATGGACTTCTTCAAGCCAGCGGCGGCATAGTCCTTGACGAACTTCACCGCGCCGCCACCGGCGAAGAACGTGTACACCGCATCCGGCTTCAGAGCTGCGATCTCCGTGAGCAGTGCCTGGAACTCGACGTTCGGGAAGGGCAGGCTGAGCTCCTTCACGACCTTGCCGCCTGCCTTCTGGAAGGCATCCTTGAAGCCGCCGACGGACTCGTCGCCCGCGGCGTACTTCCAGGTGATCGTGACGGCGGTCTTGTGGCCCTTCTTGGCCATCACCTCGCCCATCGCGTAGCCGGGCTGCCAGTTGCTGAACGAGCTGCGGAAGATGTTGGGCGAGCACATCGCACCGGTCACCGCGTCGGCACCGGCGTTGGGCACGATGAGCAGCGTGCCGGTGTCCTTGGCCACCTTGGCCATGGCCATGGCCACGCCGGAGTGCACGGTGCCCACCAGCACGTCGACGTTGTCACGCTTGACCAGCTTGTTGACGTTGTCGGTGGCCTTGGCGGGGTTCGATTCGTCGTCCACCTTCACGAACTCGATTTCGCGACCGGCCAGCTTGCCGCCCTGCTCGGCGATATAGAGGCGAAAACCGTTCTCGATGGCCGTGCCCAGCGCGGCGAACGTGCCGGTGTACGGCAGCATCAAGCCCACCTTGATCTTGCCGTTGCCCTGGGCGGCAGCCGGCAGTGCAATCGCGGTCATGGCGGCGGCAGCGCAGGCCGCCAGGGCGAGGGTGCGGATCTTCATGGTTGTCTCCTGGTTGTGCGTGGGGGACCGGTTGGGGGCTGGTTTGGTTCCGACTCTAAAGTATCCCGACGAATTCCCGCACCGCGGAAATCACCGCCTCGGGTTGATCCCGGTGCGGCGAATGGGAACAGACGGGCAGTTCGAGCAGGCGGGTGTGGGGCACGGCTCGGGCGATGCCACGAATCTGTTCGAGCGTGCCGTATTCGTCATCGAGGCCCTGGATGGCCAGCAGCGGGCATGTGATGGTGCCGATTTCCTCGCGGATCGACCACTGCCGAAAGGGCGGATGCAGCCAGATGTCGTTCCAGCCCCAGAAGGCGGAATCGGGGTCGTCGTGATAGCGCGCCAGGCGCTGACGCAGGTCGGTGCCGAGATAGGCCTCGCGCGCCTGGGCGATGCTCGCCACCGACAGGTCTTCGACCATGATGTGTGGCGCGAGCACCACGGCGCCCGCCACGGCCTCGGGAAAGCGCGCGGCGTACAGCAGGGCGATCGACGCGCCGTCGCTGTGCCCGAACAGCCATGGGCGGCTGCGTTCGGCATCGACATCGAGCGCGCGCAGCAGGGCCGGCAGCACGTCGTGTGCCTGTCGGTGCATGAAGTCCAGCCCCCAGGCCTCTTCGGCTGCGCGCGGTGTGGAACCACCGTAGCCGGGGCGCGAATAGACCAAACCGCGCCAGCCCAGCGCATCGCACAGGTGCCGCGGGAAGCGCTTCCACATGGCCAATGAGCCCAGGCCCTCGTGCAGGAACACCATCAGCGGGGCGTGCGTGCGCTGCGGTGCCACCCAGGCGTATTCGATGCGCACCGCGCGGCCGCCCCAGTCGATGGTGGCATGCGCGCCGCGGGGCGTGCCTGTCGGTGGCGACCCGGCGGATCCGGGGCCGCAGGACGGGGCGATCTTGTGCATCAGAAGTGAGATGGGGCGGTCGCGTGGGTCAGGAGCCCGATGCCGCAGCCTCGCGTTCGCGCAGGCGGAAGCGCTGGATCTTGCCGGTGGCCGTCTTGGGCAGGTCGGCCACGAATTCGATGGCGCGCGGGTACTTGTAGGGTGCGAGCCGGTCTTTCACGAAGGTCTTGAGGTCGGCCTCGGTTGCCTCTTGCCCGGACTTGAGCACCACGAAGGCCTTGGTCTTGGTCAGGCCCTCGGCATCGGTCACGCCGATGACGGCTGCCTCGAGCACAGCCGGGTGCTGCACCAGCGTGGCCTCCACCTCGAACGGGCTGACGTAGATTCCACTCACCTTGAGCATGTCGTCGCTGCGGCCGCCGTAGGTGTAGGTGCCGTCGGGGTTGCGGATGTACTTGTCGCCGCTCTTGGTCCAGCCGCCCTGGAAGGTCTCGCGCGTCTTGGTGCGGTTGCCCCAGTACATCATGGCCGCCGACGGACCCTGGATGTACAGGTCGCCCGGTTCACCGTCGGGCACGGGTGCGCCATCCTCGCCGCGCAGCTCGATGGTGTAGCCCGGCACCGGCCAGCCGGTGGTGCCGTAGCGCACCTTCTCCGGGCGGTTGGACAGGAAGATGTGCAGCATCTCGGTGGAGCCGATGCCGTCGACGATGTCCACGCCGAAGTGGCGCTTGAAGCGCTCGCCCAGTTCGGCCGGCAGGGCCTCTCCGGCAGACGACACCAGCCGCATCGCCACCTCGCTGCGCGCGGGCAGGCCCGGGTGAGCCAGCATGCCGGCAAAGCCCGTGGGCGCGCCGAAGAACACGGTGGGCTTCACACCGCCGACCTCGCCCTTCCAGCGCTTGAACGTGGCGTCGGGTGTGGGCCGCTCGGCCATGAGCAAGGTGGTCGCGCCCACGCTCATCGGGAACGACAGCGCGTTGCCCAGGCCGTAGGCGAAGAACAGCTTGGCCGCCGAGAAGCACACGTCGCGCTCGGTCAGGCCCAGCACGGCCTTGCCGTAGAGCTCGGCCGTCCAGTAGGGATTGGCGTGCGAGTGCACGGTGCCCTTGGGGCGGCCGGTGGAGCCCGACGAATAGAGCCAGAAGCCGGGGTCGTCCGGCCCGGTGTTGGCCGGCTTGGCCAGCGGTGCCTGCGCGGCGAGGAAGGCCTCGAACTCGACCTCGGCCGGATGCAGCGGTGCCGTCGGCCGGGAGACGATCACCTTCTGCACCTCATGGTCGGACTTGGTCATCGCCAGCGTCAGCGTGGGCAGCAGCGCGCCGCCCACCAGCACCGCCTGCGCGCGCGAATGCTCGAGCATGTAGGCATAGTCGTCGGCGGTGAGCAACGTGTTGACGGCCACCGGCACCAGACCGGCATACATGGCGCCCAGGAAGGCCACTGGCCAGTCGTTGCAGTCGGGCATCAGCAGCAGCACGCGCTCTTCGCGCCGGATGCCCAGTGCGCGCAGCGCGGCGGCGGTGCGGCGCACCCGCTCGTCCAGCGTTCCGTAGCTCAACGGGCCCGCATCATCGATGAACGCCGCCTTGCCGGGCCGCTCGGCGTTGGCTTGCAGCACGTGCTGCGCGAAATTGAAGTGTTCGCCGGGGGCCTGGACGTTCGGTGTGGAGCTCATGGCGGGTGTCCTGTGGGGAAGGTGGAACAGGCGTCGGGCGCGGCCTCAGGCTGTCGGGGCCAGTGCACCCAGCACGGCGGTGCTGGCCTGCACCGCGCAACGACGATGGTAGAACCCCAAGGCACGCATGCCACCCAGTTCTTCCCCACCGCCGGCGCGCCCCGGGCCGCCATGCAGCGACTGCGGCATCACATTGCCGTGGCCGGTGTGCGCGGTGGCGACATCGGGCGAGATCACATGCACGCGGCCGTGGTTGTCGGCCAGATCGAGCGCAGCTGCCGCCAGTGCGTGGGCATCGCTGCCGTACAGCGAGGCCACCAGCGAGCCCTGGCCGCGGCGCACCAGCGCCAGCGCGTGAGCGGTGTCGCGGTAGGGCAGCAGCGTGGCAACGGGGCCGAAGACCTCGGTATCGTGCACCAGCGCCGCAGTGTCTGCATTGCGTGCACCGAGCAGCGTAGGGCCGATGCAGCAGGCCACGGCCGGGTCGGCATCGATGAGTGCGTGCCGGGCGCCGTCATGCAGGGTATCGGTGTGTGCCTGCAGCGCAGCCACGCCCTCGCGCACCGCTGCGAGCTGCGCGCGGCTGACCAGCGCCCCCATGCGCACGCTCTCATTGCGTGGGTTGCCCACGGTGGTGCGCACCAGGCGTGCGCCGATCGCTTCGGCGGCGGCTTCGTACAACGCCTCGGGCACGAAGACGCGGCGGATGGCGGTGCACTTCTGGCCGCTCTTGACGGTCATTTCGCGCGCCACTTCCTTGGCCAGCAGCTCAAATGCCTCGCTGCCGGGCGCGTCGCCCGGCAGCAGCAGCGCCGAGTTGATGCTGTCGGCCTCGATGTTGACGCGCACCGAGCGTTGCACCACCGCTGCATGCGAGCGGATCAGCGCGGCAGTGTCGGCCGAGCCGGTGAACGAAACCACGTCGAAGGGCTGGAGCTGGTCGAGCAGCCCGGCCGAGCTGCCGCAGATGACCGACAGCGCCCCGGGCGGCAGCACGCCGGCATCGACGACATCGCGCACCATCTGCTGCGTGAGCCACGCCGTGGCCGTGGCCGGCTTGACGATGACCGGCACGCCCGACAGCAGGGCCGGCGCGGCCTTCTCCCACAGGCCCCAGCTCGGGAAGTTGAAGGCGTTGATGAACAGCGCCAGGCCGCGCGTGGGCACGAGCACGTGCTGCGACTGGAACAGCGCATCCTTGCCCAGGCGCGCCGCCTCGCCGTCGGCCAGGTAACGGCGTTCGCCCAGCCCCTCGCCCAGCTTGGCGTAGGTGCCCAGGGTATAGATGCCGCCATCGATGTCGACGGCCGAATCGCCTTTCACCGTGCCGCTGTTGGCGGTGGCGATGTCGTAGTAGGCGTCGCGGCGGGCCTGCAGCACCTTCGCAGCTGCGGCCAGCATGGCCGAACGCTGGCCGTAGGTGAGCGCACGCAGCGCGGCGCCACCGACTTCGCGGGCATGGGCGAAACCCGCGGGCAGGTCGAGCCCGGTGGCGTCCACTCGCACCAGTTCGTGGCCAAGCACCGGGTCGACGAGCGCGGTGCCCGCGCCGGTGCCGGCCTGCCAGCGGCCGCCGAGGTGGTTCAGGAGAAGTTCGGTCATCGTGTGGGGGTCATCCCGGCCCGGCAGACTTGCCACTGGACGGAAGATGCATTATTGTGCTTTTAGCGAAGATAAATGCCCTTGACGTTGATGTCAAGCAATATATTGCATATGAGCGGGATAACACCGATGACGCTGGAGCCGGGGGCGAGGCTGGCAGGCGACGATGGCGATGACAACGAGGGGAAGAACCCTTTCCTGGTGGCACTGGGCGAGCGCGTACGGGCGCTGCGCGCGCGCCGCGGCATGACGCGCAAGGCGGTGGCGGTAGCGGCCGACGTTTCCGAGCGCCACCTGGCCAACCTGGAGTACGGAACCGGCAACGCCTCGATCCTGGTGCTGCTTCAGGTGGCGGGCGCCTTGCAGTGCTCGCTGGCCGAGTTGCTGGGCGACATCACCACCAGTTCGCCGGAGTGGCTGCTCATCCGCGAGCTGCTCGAGAAGCGCGACGAGGCCACGCTGCGCCGGGTGCGCGTGGCGGTGGGCCAGTTGCTGGGTACCGGCGGCGCGCACGGCGAGGGTACGGTACCGCGCAGCTCGCGCGTGGCGCTCATCGGGCTGCGCGGTGCAGGCAAGTCCACGCTCGGGCAGATGCTGGGCGAGGATCTCGACTTCCCGTTCATCGAGCTGAGCCGCGAAATCGAGAAATTCGCCGGTTGCGGGATCTCGGAGATCCAGGCGCTGTACGGACAGAACGCGTACCGACGCTACGAACGGCGCGCTTTGGAGGAGGCGATCCAGATCTACCCCGATGCGGTGATCGCGATTCCCGGGGGGTTGGTCTCCGACCCTGCCACCTTCAACCTGCTACTGGCGCACTGCACCACGGTGTGGCTGCGCGCCAGCCCTGAAGACCACATGCGCCGCGTGACCGCACAGGGCGACCTGCGGCCCATCGCGGCCAGCCACGAGGCCATGGAAGACCTTCGCGGCATCCTGGCCGGCCGAGCTGCGTTCTACTCGAAGGCCGAGTTCCAGCTCGACACCAGCGCGCAGCCGCTGGCACCGACCTTCCAGGCCCTGCGTGCGATGGTGCGCCAGGCCCTCAGCCTGCCGGCGTGAACCGCCACATGCACAAAAGTGCTTGACACCGTTTGGATATGCACTATGATGCTTCTATCCGATCTGGATCAATGCACTATCGTGCTAAAGCTCTGAAGGAGTGGACCCCATGAGCACCGCATCCCCTGCTGGCCCTGCCCCGAACGTCGACTACCGCACCGAACCATCGCAGTACCGCCATTGGAAGCTGCGCTTCGAAGGTCCGGTGGCCACACTGCTGGCCGACTTCGATGAGAACGGCGGCATCCGCCCCGGCTACAAGCTCAAGCTCAACAGCTACGACCTGGGCGTCGACATCGAACTGCACGACGCCTTGAACCGCATCCGCTTCGAGCACCCCGAGGTGCGCACGGTGGTGCTCACCAGCGCGCGCGACAAGGTGTTCTGCTCGGGAGCCAACATCTTCATGCTGGGCGTTTCGAGCCACGCCTGGAAGGTGAACTTCTGCAAGTTCACCAACGAGACGCGCAACGGCATCGAGGACTCGTCGCGCCACTCGGGCCTGAAGTTCATTGCCGCGGTCAACGGGTCGTGCGCCGGCGGCGGCTACGAAGTGGCGCTGGCCTGCGACGAGATCATCCTGGTGGACGACCGCTCCAGCGCCGTGAGCCTGCCCGAGGTGCCGCTGCTGGGCGTGCTACCGGGCACCGGCGGGCTGACGCGTGTCACCGACAAGCGCCACGTGCGCCACGACCTGGCCGACATCTTCTGCACCACCACCGAGGGCGTGCGCGGCCAGAAGGCCAAGGACTGGCGCCTCGTGGACGACATCGCCAAGCCGGCGCAGTTTGCCGCCCGGGTGCAGGAGCGCGCGCTGCAACTGGCCGCCATGAGCGATCGGCCGGCCGATGCCCGAGGCGTCGCGCTGACGAAGATCGAGCGCATCGTCGAACCTGACGCGCTGCGCTACGCCCACGTCAACGTTCAGATCGATCGCGCCAAGCGCACCGCGAGCTTCACCATCGCGGCCCCCACCGGCGTGCAGCCCACCGACATCGCCGGCATCGAGGCCGCCGGAGCCGATTGGTACCCGCTGGCGCTGGCCCGCCAGCTCGACGATGCGATCCTGTCGATGCGCACCAACGAACTGGCCATCGGCACCTGGCTGATCCGCACCGAAGGCGACGCTGCTGCGGTGCTGGCGATGGACGCCATGCTCGCCACGTACGCCGGGCATTGGCTGGTGCGCGAGACCGTCGGCCTGCTGCGCCGCACCCTGAGCCGGCTGGATGTGTCCTCGCGCAGCCTGTTCGCGCTCATCGAGCCCGGCTCGTGCTTCGCCGGCACGTTCCTGGAGCTGGCTCTGGCCTGCGACCGCAGCTACCACCTGGCCCTGCCGGACGATGCTGCGCGGGCGCCGAAGATCACCGTCGGCGAGGCCAACTTCGGCCGCTACCCCATGGCCACGGGCCAGAGCCGGCTGGGCCGCCGCTACTACGACGAGCCGGGGCCGCTCGCAGCGGTGCGCGCCCGCCTGGGCGAACCGCTGGATGCCGATGCCGCGCATGCGCTCGGCCTGGTGACGAGCCATCCCGACGACATCGATTGGGCCGACGAAACCCGCATCGCCATCGAGGAGCGCGTCGCCATGAGCCCGGACGCGCTCACGGGTATGGAGGCCAATCTGCGCTTCAACGGTCCGGAGAACATGGTCACCCGCATCTTCGGCCGGCTCACCGCCTGGCAGAACTGGATCTTCCAGCGCCCCAACGCCGTCGGCGACAAGGGCGCGCTGAAGGTCTACGGCACCGGCGAGAAGTCTGCTTTCGATTGGAATCGCGTCTGAACGTGTTTGCCCCGGCCGCCTGGCGGCCACCCCCGAGGGGCCACGAAACCGGCCCGGGAAACCCGGCTCCGGTTTCGCCCTTCGACCCGATTCGCCCTGGCCGCTGCGCGGTCTGTCCCCCGGGACGTAACGCCTAACGAGGATTCGAAATGTCCACTATCGACTACAGCGAGAAGATCCCCAACAACGTCAACCTCAGCGAAGACCGCACGCTGCAGCGTGCGCTCGAGCAGTGGCAGCCCAACTACCTGCAGTGGTGGGGCGACATGGGCCCCGAAGGCTCGACCGACTACGACGTCTACCTGCGCACCGCGGTGAGCGTCGATCCGCAGGGCTGGGCCCAGTTCGGCTACGTGAAGATGCCCGACTACCGCTGGGGCATCTTCCTGAACCCGGCGGAGAAGGACCGCAAGATCCACTTCGGTGACCACAAGGGCGAGGATGCCTGGCAGGACGTGCCCGGCGAGCACCGGGCCAACCTGCGCCGCATCATCGTCACCCAGGGTGACACCGAACCGGCCAGCGTGGAACAGCAGCGCCACCTGGGGCTGACGGCGCCCAGCCAGTACGACCTGCGCAACCTGTTCCAGGTGAATGTGGAGGAAGGCCGCCACCTGTGGGCGATGGTGTACCTGCTGCACAAGTACTTCGGCCGCGACGGTCGCGAGGAAGGCGAGGCGCTGCTCGAGCGGCGCAGCGGCAATGCCGACAACCCGCGCATCCTGCAGGCCTTCAACGAGAAGACGCCCGACTGGCTGAGCTTCTTCATGTTCACCTACTTCACCGACCGCGACGGCAAGTTCCAGCTCTGCGCGTTGGCCGAGAGCTCATTCGATCCGCTGGCGCGCACCACCAAGTTCATGCTCACCGAGGAAGCGCACCACATGTTCGTGGGCGAGTCCGGCGTCAGCCGCGTGATCGCCCGCACCTGCCAGGTGATGAACGAGCTGAAGACCGATGACCCGGCCCAGCTGCGCGCAGCCGGCGTGATCGACCTGCCGACGATCCAGCGCTACCTCAACTTCCACTTCTCGGTGACGATCGACCTGTTCGGCGCCGACCAGTCCAGCAACGCCGCCACCTTCTACTCCACCGGCCTGAAGGGCCGCTTCGAGGAAGGCAAGCGCACCGATGACCATGTGCTCAAGGGCCAGACCTACAAGGTGCTGGAGGTGCATGATGGTGCGCTCGTCGAGAAGGACGTGCCGATGCTCAACGCACTCAACGAGGTGCTGCGCGACGACTACATCACCGACTCCCGCGGTGGCGTCGAGCGCTGGAACAAAGTGATCGAAAAGGCTGGCATCCCGTTCCGCCTGAAGGTGCCGCACAAGGCCTTCCACCGCAACATCGGCGCACTGGCCGGCCTGAAGGTCGCGCCCGACGGTCGCCCGATCCACGACCACGAGTGGAACCAGAACGTCGAGCAGTGGTTGCCCACCGACGAAGATCGCGCGTTCGTCGCGAGCCTGATGGGCCGCGTGGTGGAGCCCGGCAAGTTCGCCAACTGGATCGCCCCGCCCGTCATGGGCATCAACCGCCAACCGGTGGATTTCGAGTACGTCCGCTTCAACTGACTCCCCCCCGAAGCGCCTTCGGCGCCTCCCCCCCAGGGGGGCACCGCCAGCGGACCGGCAGAGCCGGATCCGCGGCGGTCGCTGGCCCAACACCCACGCTCTCGGCCTGAAACCGTACGCACCGCGCCATGGCTGCCCCACTCGACGACGAAGGCCTGGAGAACGCCGCCATCCTGCTCATGAGCCTGGGCGAGGAGGAGGCGGCCGAGATCTTCAGGCACCTGTCGCCCAAGGAGGTGCAGCGCCTGGGCGAGACGATCGCCAAGACGAAGGCGGTGCCGCGCGAGCGCGTCGACAACGTGTTCGAGAAGTTCGAGTCGCTCGCCGCCAGCGAGCACATCCTCGTCGCCGACACCAACGAGTACGTCAAGAGCGTGCTGCGCAAGGCGCTCGGCGACGACAAGGCCAACCTGCTGATCGACCGCATCCTGCAAGGCAGCGACGTCACCGGCATCGAGAGCCTGAAGTGGATGGACCCGGCGAGCGTCGCCGAACTGCTGCGCATCGAGCACCCGCAGATCGTCGCCGCGATCCTCGTGCACCTCGAGCCCGACCAGGCCGCCGACATCCTGAAGCTGTTCGGCGAGCGCCAGCGCAACGAGGTGCTGATCCGCATCGCCACGCTCGACGGCATCCAGCCCGCGGCGCTGAAGGACCTCAACGAGGTGATGAGCAAGGTGCTCGCCGGCGGCGACCGCACGAAGAAGGCCAACCTCGGCGGCGTCAAGCCCACGGCGGAGATCCTGAACATGCTGGGCAGCGCGATCGAGACCAGCGTGCTCGACTTCGTGCGCGAGGCCGACAACGACCTCGCGCAGAAGATCATGGACAACATGTTCACCTTCGACGACGTCGAGAAGATCGACGACAAGGGCATCCAGGCGCTGCTCAAGGAAGTGCAGAGCGAGTCGCTCGTCATCGCGCTGAAGGGCGCCACGCCGGGCATGCGCGACAAGGTGTTCAGGAACATGTCCAGCCGCGCCGCCGAGTCGCTGAAGGAAGACCTCGAGTCGCGCGGCCCGGTGCGGCTGTCGGAGGTGGAGTCCGAGCAGAAGGAGATGCTCAAGATCATCCGCCGCCTCGTCGACGAGGGGCAGATCGTGCTCGCCGGCGGGGGTGACGAGCAGTTCGTATGAGCAGCAACGGATCGGCCCGATCGGGCAAGTCCCCCTGGCGCAACGTGCCGCCGGCCCCCGGCGCCAAGCCGGCCACCGCCTACAGCCGCTTCATCCCGCGCGAAGAGCTGGGCGATGTGGAGAGCTGGCGGCCGGGCAGCTTCGGCAGCGTCGGCGGCGCCGAGCCTTCGCCTGGCGGCAACGGTCATGGGCCTCACACCGGACATGGCCCGCAAGCCGCGCCGCCCGAACCCACCGCCGACGAGTGGCGCGCGCGTGTGCAGGCCTCGAGGCAGG
>JABWBN010000090.1 GCA_013360485.1 Burkholderiaceae bacterium
GTCGAGGTGCTTGGCGGTCCCGTCGTTGATCCGCGCGAGATCGACGGCGCGCAGCGTCCCGGTGACCGTGCCGGTGGCGCCCTCGACCCGGGCCTGGGCTTCGAGCGAGACCGCGGCGTTGAACACGCGGACGGTGGCGTTGCCCCCGATGTCGCCTTCCTCGGCGAGCACCGGCGCGAGCATCACGCTGGCCCAACGCACGTCGCCGAAGATCGGGCTCTCGGCGGAGCCGACCGTCGACGTGTACGTCAACGTGGCCCGCCCGGCCGTGTCGGTGGTCAGCTCGCCCTCGACGTCGCCGTTGTAGCGCAGCCCGACGCCGGGCACCGGGCTGCCTTCGAAGAACGCCGCGGAGATGTCGAAGTCGACCGACTCGCCGGCCAGGATGGCCTGCCGGCTCGGCGCCACGTCGATCTTGTAGGCGGGCTTGACGAAGTCCTGCACCTCGAACCACTGCGACAGGACGACCAGGTCGCCCACCATCACCCGCAGCTGGTAGGAGCCCGGCGCCACGCCGGCAGGTGCCGGCATCAAGTCGGCGAACGGATCGGTGGCCGCCGGGGCAGGCGCCGCAGGAACCCCGGGTGGCGCTGCGCCTCCCATCAGATCAGCAAAGGGGTTGCTGCTCGACAGCGGGATCCCGAAGTCGGGCATGCCACCGATCGACGGCGGCGCCGCGCTGCGAGGGGCTGCTGCAGGCGTCGATATCGGTTCCCGAGGGCTTTGACGTTCCGCGCGGGAATCGAGCGGCAAGCCTCCCCCGGTGGCCGCGGCACGGCCACGCGTGACCTCGACGGCTCGCGGATCGTCAGGGCCGCCCAATGCGACCTTGAGCAGGTAGCCGCCGATGCGGACCTGGTCGCGGTGGTTAAGCGGCGAGGTTTCACCTTGCACCAGCGTACGACCGGCGACGACGATCGGGTTGGCGGCACCCACGTTCTTGATCAGAAAGCCCGCACCCATCGGGATGATCTCGGCCTGCAAGCGCGAGATGTGGCGCTCCGGGTCCGGCAGTGCCATGGTGTTGTGGTCGGCGCGGCCGATGGTGCCGCCCTGGCTGTCGAAGACGGCCGTGATCGGCTGGGACAGCGGTTGCTCATTGAGCGACACCGCATGCAACGTGATGGTCATGGCCGAGGGGTCAGGTCGGGGCCTGGGTTCGAGGCAGGCGCGTCTTATGCAGCGTTGATGAGAGGGCGCTCGGCAGAGTGCTCCTGTCGTGGATGCCGGTGGGATTGTGGCTGGGGCCCATCGTCGGAGGTCGCGGGCGGAGCAGCAAGGTCCGAAAGTCACGCGCTGGAACTTGGCTCGCGTTCGAAACGGCGCGGATACCCGCGCCAGTGGCGGCCGCTCGGGCCCCTGTCCGATCGGGCGTCGCGTGGGCGCCACTCGTTACCAATTCCAGCAATTCCCTTCGTTGCGGTCGTGCGGTCGCGCGCCAACGAGCGGCCGCGTCCGAGGAGCCCTCGGCCATGCGCCGATGGGCTTGTTGGTGCCAAGCGGGCTGAACGATAATCAAAAATGATTCAACCAGAGGCGTGGCCCCGTCAGGCTGGCGTGGAGCCTGCATTGCGGGCTGGCGCCGCCCATCCTGCCTTCGAGACCATCGCGAACGTCACCATGAAATCGCGCAGCATGTATGCGGGCCTCGTGCCATGGGCAGCCGGCATCGCCTTGATCGCAGGTTGTGCCCAACCGCCCACCACGCGCGATGGGCCACCTGCGGCACCGCAAGCGCCGCCGACCGCACCCGCTCCGGCATCACCAACTCCGGCGTCTGCGACCGATGCGGTGCCAGCGCTGCCGCTCCTGTCGCCCCAGGCCATCCCCAAGGCCGTGACCGGGGCTATCGAGCTGCTGGAGCAGGGCCATGAAGACCAGGCGGCTGCAGAGCTGCAGCGCGTGCTGGCGGTCGAGCCCAACCACCGGTTGGCCCAGAGCCTGATGCGGCAGATCAAGGACGACCCCGTGGCCATCTTCGGCAAGGAGTCGTTCACTTACCGTGTCCAGGCCGGCGAGTCGCTGTCGCGCATCGCACAGCGGTTTCTCGGTGATGTCCACCTGTTCTATGCCCTGGCTCGCTACAACGACATCAAGGTTCCACGTCAGCTTGACGGCGGACAGCAGATCCGGGTTCCGGGCAAAGCACCGCCACCATCGGCACTGACACCACCGGCTGCGCCGATCAAGGGCGGTGCGTCGACGCCGTCGGTCCCGGCCCCGACACCGGCGCCCGTTCCGGCTGCATCGGCGCCCGCGCCCGATCCGGCGGTCGAGGCGGCGCAGGCTGCCAGGGCGCGTACCGAGGCGATCAACCGCAACGTGCGGGCTGCGCGCAGTGCGTTTGCCAAGCAGGACCTCAACGGCGCGATTCGTTCTTGGGACGCCGTGCTCGAACTCGACCCCGGCAACCGCACGGCCCAACTCGAGCGCCAGAAGGCGATCGACCTGAAGGAAAAGCTCACCAAGGTGAAGTGAGCGCGTCCGGTGGACGGCTGTGTGCAGGTCGCGATCAGCGGTTTTTCCGAGCGGCAGATGCCGGCGGTGCTGCGCGCAAGCCGCGGGTGGGTGAGTCGGGCTGGCGCTGCTCGAGCAAGTCGGTGAGCATCTTCTGAGCCGCGGCATCCTGGCCGCGCTGGCTCAGGTGCGCCTGCAGCAGCGCAATCGCTGCGCCCACTTCGCCCTGGGTGGCGAGCATGGCAGCATGTTCGACCGCGTTGCGATCGCCGCTGCTGCGGCCAGTGGCCGTCGCGGGCTTCGTCGTTGCGTGACCATCAGCCCGGACCGGAGGGCGCGATGCAGATGCCTGCCGCACCAGTGCCAGCCGCGAGAGCTTGCCCAGGTGCTGCTTCCGGACCCGATCACGTTCGAGGGTGCGCAGTGCATCGGATGCGCCGGCGTGTGCCGGCGCCAGGGCCAGCGCACCGAGATAAAGGCTGGCGGCAGCATCGATGTCGCCGCGCCGGCGTGCGGCATCCGCGCGCGACAAGCGATCGGTCAACGCGGCCTCGAGCTGCGACTGAGCCTGCTGGTGGTGCGTGATGTACTCGGGACGCCCCGGGCGCAGGGTGAGCAGCACCTCCCAGGCCCACACCGCCTCCGTCCACCGCCCCTGTCGCGCGGCGGCTTCGGCAGACTGCACCTGGCGGCTCTCAAAAGCGGCGATCGGGTCGGTTGAGGTGGGCTCCTGGGCGGGCGGCGGCGGCAGACTGGACCTTGGCGGTGCGCTGCCGCAGCCGGCCAGCGTTGCCGCCAGCACGAGTGCCAGCGCGGCGGCCAGAGGCAAGCGCGCACGCCGCCCGTGCAGCCACACGTGGGCGCCGATCGCTACCACGGCGCCCCCAGGCGGCGACTGGTCTGCAGTCGCGCCTTGAAGTCCTCGAGGTCGTGGTCGCCGAAGATCATCGTTCGGCGCAGCATCAACGGGTGCGAAAAGAACGCATTGCCGCCCGGATTGACCGTGACGCCCAATTCGTAGCGCTGGTGCGTCATGGCATCGAGCACCAACTCGTTGGCGTCGCCAAAGGGATAGGCGAAGTGTCGAACCTGAACATTTGCCGCGCTCAGCCGCCGCTCCAGCATTTCGCGTGGTGCGCGCAGCTCGGTGGCCACCGCCTGCCGATAGCGTTCGTCTGTCTCGCCGGGGCTGCGCTCGATGAGGTTGCGATGTGTCTTGGAGTGCGCCTGTATGTCGACGAGGCCGGATCGAGCCATCTCGGCCAGCTGTGACCAGCCCAGCCCGTCGCCGGTGCCCACGAAATCGGTGTAGACGAACAAGGTGGCGGGGAATCCATGCTGGCGCAGCAGCGGGAAGGCGTGCCGGAAGACCGTCTCGTATCCGTCGTCGAAGGTGATCACCACCGATCGCGGCGGCAGCGCCTCGCGACCGGCCAGGAAGCCGACCAGCTGCGACAACCTGATCACGTGATAGCCGTGCTTTGCCAGCCAGTCGAGCTGAGCGGCAAATGACGCGGGTGACACGACCATCTTGTTGCTGCCCGTGCCGAAACGGTGATAACACAAGATCGGAACAGTCTGGAACTCGTGCGTGCGCACACCGGTTGGGTTCTGGGCGACCAGCGGCACCACCAGCGGCTGCAGCGTCGGCAGCGCCTGCTCGGGGTTGGCATCGCTGATTTGCCAGGCCCGATCGGCGTGGCCCAGCAGTCGGGCGGCGATGGCGTCGAGCCGGTCGCCCACCTGGGGTTGGTAGATGAGCAGCTTCTCGCTGCGCGCGATCACCTGGCCCGCGGCGCCGGGCCACCCTTCGGCTGCTGCTGCTGGCGGCGCCTCGGTGGTCGAGGGTGCGGCTTGGGGTGTTGCATCGGGCTCGGTTCGCGGGGCACCCGCACAGCCAGCCAGGCTGGCGATGCACGATGCCAGCAGCATGCGCCTGTGCCAACGCGACCATCGCGCCACAGCGGCGACAGCCGGCTGCGACGCGCCCAGCCGTCGGATTGCATCCGGTGCCCCCCGGGGGTCCATGGACAGTCTCGCCCCGGCGACTTCAGCGGCCGCTGCCGGGCTGCGATGGCGGCGTGCCGTTGCCGGGGCTTTCGAGGCCGGTCGGCCGGCTATCTGCCGAAACACTGCGGCCATCCAGCGGCACCGGCAGGCTGTCGGTCGCCGCCCGCCGTGAAGCCTGCGTGTAGACGCCCGTGTGCCGGCCGGTGGGCACCATCGTCGGTGGCGAACCGATGGCACCAACCTCGCGGTCCTGCAGCGCTTGAGCCATGGCATCGAACGCCTGGTACAACTCGCCGAACTCGTCGCGGCGTTGCTCATTGATGCGGTGGTCGAAGCGACCCTTGCCGATTTCGGTCATCGAGTCGGCCACCAGGCGTATGGGCTTGGCGAACCAGTTGGCCACGAAGTACATCGCCACCGCCACCGCCAGCACCGTGACCACCGCGAGCACGATCATCAGCGTGATCGACAGCCGTGCCACCTGCGTGAGCGGCTCCTCGGGAATGCCCAGCGCCACGCGCCCGACCTGCTTGTCCTGGAACGTGACCGGCGCTTCGAAGCCGAGGACGGAACTGCCGTTGACCACGTAGCGCGTGGCGGCGATGCCCGACAGGCGTCCGAGTGACTCGGCGCCTTCGGGACGGTAGACCTGTCCGACGAGGTTGGCCTGGCTGGACACGCGCACGACGCCGCCGAGGTCGATGACGGTGACACGCTCGAAGTTGCGCGTCTTCATGATTTCCTGCACCGCGACCTCGACGGCATCCCAGTCGTCGCCCAGCACCGACGCTGCATTCTGGGCGGCTATGAACCGCGCCAGCGAAGCGCCGTAGTCGCTGACCTGCGCCATCATGGCGCCGTACTGGCGCTGGGTGATCACTGCGGTGGTGAGCCCCATTACGACAGCCACGATCAGTGCCATGGTGGCAGCCCACTTCACGCGCAGCGGCACGATGCGGGCGCGGCCCTTGTCGCGGGCGGCTTCGTCGAGCTCACCGAGCACCTTGGCCAGGGCGTCGGCGAGTTCCTTTCCGGTCTGGAAGCGGTTGCCGGGCTGCTTGGCCAAGCAGCGATCGATCACCCGTCGCAGCGATGCCGGCACATCCTGGCGGTACTTGCTGATCGGGGTGGGGTCGTCCTTGGCGATACGGGTGGCCACCGCCACGAGCGTGTCGCCGCGGAATGGCCGGCGCCCAGTGAGCATCTGGTAGAGCACGATGCCGGTGGAGAACAGGTCTGAGCGACCGTCGAGCTTGTCGCCATTGGCCTGCTCGGGTGACATGTACTGAGGTGTACCCAGCACGTCGCCGACGCGGGTGTTCTCGCCTTCGGAGGTGTCTTCGATATGGGCGATGCCGAAGTCGGTGACCTTGACGGTCTGTGTGCCGCTCAGGCGCATGATGTTGCCGGGCTTGATGTCGCGATGGACGATGCCCTTGCCGTGGGAGTAGTCCAGCGCGCGCGCCAGTTGCATGCCCATGACCACCACGTCGCGCACGGACATGGTGCGATGCTTCTCGAGTTCGTCGGCGACCGAGACGCCGTCGATGAGCTCC
Source organism: Burkholderiaceae bacterium (assembly GCA_013360485.1). Taxonomy (GTDB): domain Bacteria; phylum Pseudomonadota; class Gammaproteobacteria; order Burkholderiales; family Burkholderiaceae_C; genus Pseudaquabacterium. The sequence goes on from JABWBN010000090.1 coordinate 6,024, forward strand.
ATGGCCATGTAGGGTCGACCGTCGATCTCGCCGACGTCGTGCACGATGACGATGTTGGGGTGCGACAGACCGCCTGCGGCGCGCGCTTCGCGCAGGAAACGGGCTCGGTACTCCTCGTCGGCGCACAGCGACGCGTGCAGGAACTTGATCGCGACATCCCGGTTGAGGGTGGGGTCGTGCGCGCGGAACACGGTGGCCATGCCGCCGCGACCCAGGCGCTCGCGGATGAGGTAGCGCCCGACCTGCTGAACCGTGCTGTCGCCCGGCTGTTCGGGGCTGCCCGGCAGCGTGGCCGCTCGCGTGCGCTGTGGCGGCACCGGCAACTCGGTGGCTGGGCGGCTGAACACATCGCCCAGCAAACCGCTGTTGAGCAGGCCCGGTGGCGGCGTGGGTTGTTGGGTCGGGGCGAAGGCGTCGTCTTCCGGACGAGGTGAGGCCACGGTGCGGGGCGGGGGCGCTGCCTGCGCCCCACGGATGATCATGGTCTGCTCATAGCCAGACGAGCGCAGCGTGGGCGGCGAGTGCGGCATCGGTGCGGCCCGGGTGGCCTCGGCATCGGCTTCGGCCGGCAAGGCACGCGCGGGCAGAGGTGCCGTCGGCGGCATCATCACCCGGGTGACTTCGGCGTCTTCAGCCGATGATGGTGTCGCCGAGGCCGGCAGCGGCAGCAGCGGCGAAGCCGCCGGCATCATCACGCGCGTGACCTCGGCGTCTTCCTCGGCGGGGCCAGCGCCTGACGCTCCGGGGGTCTGGGATGCGTTGGGCGGCACGGGATGGCTGGGCTGACTCATGGGTACATGCGTTCGTTCAGTGGGCCGCTGGGCCGGCTTGGTTGTGCGCCGAGGTTTGGGGCACGGCCGCCATCATGCGCCAAACCAGGTGGCCCCCGCCATCCCCAATGTCACCGTTGGCTACGGCGGTGGGGTGGATGTGGCGGGAAAGCGCCTGAATGCATCGAGCACGCGGCGGGTCAAGGTGTCGTCAGCCGGCCAGTGGGTGAGATAGATCACCAGCGTGCCGTTGGCCTCGGGCAAGCTGGGAGAGGGCGCCCGCTGCAGACGCTGCAGGTGGCGTTGGGCCACCTCGGGCGTGGCGCATTCCATGACGTGGAAAACGCGGCTGCGGTCGTCGCGCGGTGTGTAGCCCGCCATCGCTCGCACGCCGTCCCACGAGCCCGGATGTACCGCACGGGCATGGGCGTCAATGCCGGAGGCGGCAAAGTGGCGCTGCAGTGCGCCCAATCGACCCGGCAGCACCGGCTCGCCCAGGAAGCCCTGCTGCCACGCGAACCAGCCGCCGCCCATCAAGGCCAGCAGACCGACCAGCAGCGCAATGCCCAGGGCCATGGGGCGGCTCATCGGCCGAGTGCCGAGGATGCTGCAGCGAAACCGTAGGGACAACTGTTCGGCATCACGGCGCGAGCATCATCACGTTGGCCTGGCTGGGTACGATGCGCGCACCGGGCGCATTGGTGCTGTTGCTCAGCGACACGCTGGTCAACCGGGTGGCGGGCAGGCCGTAGATGAGCACAGTGAACGCGCCCGTGAGGTGGCGCTGCGGACCCATCACCGTGCCCGAGGCCACGCCGAGCGAGACGCCAGCGTTGTCGCCGTTGGTCATGGGCGTGACGGTGCCCATGTTGTGGGCCGGCATGCCCATGATCAATACGTTCACCACGTTGGGGATCGCAGTCGGCCCCAGCTCGATGTTGGGATAGGGGATGGGCACCGGCGCCGGCGTGGGTGTCAGGCATACATCGGGGAAGTGCAGGCTCATCCCCATCATCTGCGTGTTGGCGAACATGGTGTGACTGCGAGGTTGTGATGGGTGGAGGGGTCAACCGAGGTGGATCTGGGTGCCGCGCACCTTGACCAGGCGGTCACCCTCGGACAGCAGGTTGCGGCCCTGCAGGCGCATCAGCTCGCGCGCCCGGTGGTCGACCACTTCGGCATCGAGCACATCGACGCCTTCCACGCTGCGTCGGTATTGCTGCGCATGGTGGCTCTGGTGATCGAACACCGTGGTCAGTGCCTGGCCGACCAAGCGCAGCTGCCCCAGCGTTGCCTGACACAGCTCGCCCACGGACTGCAAGGCGCGATACACGACCGAGACCTGCCCGGCGCGCACCTCGAGCCGCTCGCAATCGAGTGCGCACTGGGCGGCGTTGATGCGCACGCCCTGCGCGGCCTCGATGGCAAGCTGGCCGTCGTGCACGCCCAGGGTTGCATCCGGCCCCAATTGCAGCCGCACCGACGATGTGCCGGCTGTGGCTGCGCCCGGTGCAGGCGACGGGCGCGCGAGCACGCCGAGGATGTACACCGCGTCGTTGCCACCCTGTCGTGCGACGCGCCAGCAGGCCACCTCGTCACCCGGTTCGGGCAGCACCAGGCAGCCCAGTGCGCGTCGGGCGCCGGACATGCGGGTGCCCGAGCGCACGGTGCATTCGTCGCCGAGCACGGTGACCACCGTCGCGACGAAAGGCACGGCCAGGGCCTGTGTGCCCAGGGCGTCGGCCCAGTGATCACTCAGGGTGGTGTCGGGTTGACGGGTCAGATCGGGTGTGTCCATGGGGGCCTGCAGGTGTGTGGATGCGGATCTGGCGGGGGGGGCCGACGGGGTCAGGTGGGTGGGCGCGGCGCGCGTCAGCGGGCCGGGGGGCCGTCTTCGGCCCGCGCGAGCACTGGATCGGTCTCGAGCGCGCGGGCGCGGTCGGTGTAGCGTGCCTGCGCGTCGCGCACCCGATGCAACTTGGCGCGAAACATCGTGGCGCCCTGGAAGTCGCTGCCGGTGAGCTCGGCATGCGAGAAGTCGGCGTAGGTGAGCTCGGTGTCGACCAGCGAGCACTCGTTGAGGCGGGCCTGCGTCCAGACGGTCTGGTACAGGTTGGCCCGTTCGAAGCGGCAACGCTGCCAGGAGGAGCCGACAAAGAGCGCCTGCGGCAGTTGCGCCTGAACGAAGTCGCATCCTTCACCTTCGGCCCCGGGGAATAGCGCCTGCGGCCCCTGCACCTGGCGCAGGCAGGCGCCGCGCAGCTTGGCATCCTTGAAGTTGCACTTCTCGATGCGGGCCTCGGTGAAGTCGGCCTCCTCGAGCAGGCAGCCTGTGAATTGCACGCCCATCAGCTGCATGCCGGCGAACGAGCGGCCGTTGAGTGCGGTCTCGTTGAAGCACACCAGCTCCAGCGTGCCCCCGGCCAGGCTCGCGCCGTCGAGCACGCACTTGTGAAACGTGACCTGCCGCATCGGGATCTCGTCGAGCCGGGCCTGCGCCAGCGAGCACTCGGCGAAGGTGCTGCGGTCGAGCAGCGCGGCGGTGAAGTCGCTGCCGTCGAGCCGGCTGCGCACGAAAGTGGCGAGGTTGAGGTCGGCTTGGCGCAGCGTCGAGCGCAGCAGCGCCGACATCGCGAACTTCGCGTTGCGCACATGGGCTCCGGTCAGGCGCACTTCCTCGCCGACGCACTGGTTGAAGGTGGCGCCGCGCAGCAGCGCCTGCTCGAAGCAGGTGCCGTCGAGGCGGCAGCGGTCGAAGGTGGCTTCGCGCAGGTCGGCGCCGGCGAAGTCGGTGCCCGAGAAGTCAACCTGGTGGAACAGCGCGCCGGCCAGCGGCAGGCGCGCGAACTCCATGCCGGCCAAGCGCAGCTCGGCCACGGGACGGCCGAACTGCACCTTCAGCACCAGGCGCTGGGCATCGGTGAGTTCGTCGCGGTCGTCGTTCATGCTCGCGTGGGTGCGTCGGCTCAGGCCGAGGGCGTCGGCTCGCGCCGGGGATAGGTCTTGGCGCGGTCCAGCGAGGCTGCGATCAACACCGTGCCGGCATCCATCTGGACGCGCGACAGGTCGCTGCCGTACAGGTTGGCGCCGCGCAGCGTGCACCCGCGCAGATCGGCGCGCTGGGCGATGGCGTTCATCAGGTTGGCGCCGACCAGCATGCCGCGCTCGAGCCGCGTCTTGATGAGCAGCGCGCCGCGCAAAGTGGCGCCGGTGAGGTCGGCACCGGTGCAGTCGCTCTCGCTCAAGTCGGCCTCGTCGAGCTGTGCATCGTTCAGACGGGCTTGCACCAGGCGCGCGCCGCGCAAGTTGGCCCCCTTCATGCGGGCCTGCGTGAAATCGGCGGCGCTGAAGTCGCAACCGTCGACGAACACGGCGCGCTCCAGGCTGGCCTGGGCGAACCTGGTGCCGACGCCGGTGCACTTGACGAACGTGGCCGTGTTCAGCCGGGCAGCCGACAGGTCCACACCCGACAGGTCGCACTCGACGAACGTCGGCTGCACGAGCTGGCAGCGGTTCATCACCATGCCCTTGAGCACGGCCTTGTGGAACAGCAGGCCGTCAGCCTGTACCGATCGCCAGTCGGCCAGGCCGAAGGTGGCGCCATGCAGCTGGGCCTGGTCCAGTCGCGCGCCGCGCAGATCGGTCTGGGCCAGTGCGGTGTCGCTGAAGTTCACGCCACTGAGGTTGGCCTGCACCAGCCGCGTGGTCGTGAGGATGCTGCGGCCCATGTTGGCACCGGTGAAGTCGGCGCCGGTTGCGTCGGCAGCGGTGAGGTTGGCATGTGCCAGCACGGCATAGGCGAAGCTCGCTCCCTTGAGCGCGCTGCGCGACAGGTTCGTGCTCTCGAGCCACGCACCGGTGAAGTCGGCGCCGGTGAGATCGAGCTCGGACAGATCGGCCCCGGTGAGATCGACGCCGGCGAAGCTCTTGCCCTCGGAATGGGCCTGCCGCACCGCATGCCGAAGCACGCGGGCGCGCTCGGGCGGCAGCGGTTGCGCCGGCGCCTGCGCATGGGCCGTCTGCAGGTAGGCCGAGCGCTGCAGCGCCTCGACCTTCACCAGCTTGGGTGCAATGGCCTGCACGTCGATCAGCGGGCGACCGGTGCCCTGAGGCACGGCCGCCTGCAGTTGCGCCAGGTGCTGCGCCGCCCGGTAGGTCGGTGGCCCGCGGTGCACCAGCGACTGTGGATCGATGCCCATGCGTGCCATCTTCGCGTGCGCCTGGGCCAAGGCCTCGGCGGCATCGATGGCTGCGTTGACCTGCGCGTTCAGCGCTTCGGCCTGCTTGCGCGCGAGGTACTCGGGGATTTGCTCCAGCGATGGGACTGGCTCGGCTGCGGGCAGCTTCAGCCCCAAACGGGCCGGATCGACGCCCTTGGCCCGTGCATCCTCGATGGCTGCCTTGACGTCGAGTTCCGCGCCGCGGCGTGCGTTCTGGACGGCCGCCCCTTCGGGTTGGTAGTCGGCCGTCACCGCCTCGAATTCGGGATCGGTGCCCACGCCCCCCTCGGGCAGCAGGTCGGTCTCGCGCAACGCGTACAGGGCCCCGTGCTCGGGGTGGCGCCGCGCCTGCAGGGCGTCGAGGTAGTGCTGCTCGCCGCGCGGTTGGTCCAGGCGCTCGATGGCGCCGAGCAGGGTGTGGATGTCGCCCGCATCGTCCTCGCTGCACTCGGCCAGGCCCTGGAACAAGGCGATGCCGCGCTCGGCATGTGGGAAGAACCACAGCGTGGCCAGCCGCAGGGGCACCTCGCGCAGGCGCGCTGCAGTGCCGTCGCCGTAGTCGGCGAAGACACGCGCGCGCATGCCGGGCAGCACGCCCTCGACCTTGGCCTGCTGCGGGTGCAGGTGCACGAACTCGAACGGCTCATCGCCGCGCGGCGGTTGCTCGAACCATTGGTCCTCGCTGGCCATGTTGAAGTAGCGCCAGTCGATGTCGTCGGCGAAACCGGGCGACTGCTCCTTGAGCCAGCGTTCGTCGTAGGTGCCGGCATGCCGCGCGCGCTGCGGCCAACTGCAGTCGATCGGGCGCAGTGTCGCCGCAGGCACCGCTTCGCCCGGATGCGTCGGGTGGCGACCGGGCAGCACCACCTGCGGCAGCCAGTGCGCGGCGCCGCGCTCGGCCGGCGCACGGCCCATGCCCAGCGGGTTGGACGAATCGCCAGGGCCGCCATAGGTGTGCTGCCAATCCAGCGGCAGGTCGCGGAAGGGCTGGGGGTCCTCCGCGCGGCTGCCCACCCAGCGGCGGGGTCCGAATACATGCAGGGTCTTGGTCAAGGCGCCGACCCGGGCGACCACTTCGAGCGCCCGCGACGATCCACCGGGTGCCCAGGCATGGCCTCGGACCAGGTACTCGCTGCGCAGCTTGACCACGCCCTCGTCGATCAGCGGCCCTTCGGGCATCTCCTTGCCCAGGAAGTTCCACATCGACATCTCGGTCCACACCGTGCCCTGCCCGGCGGGGCGGAACGGGAAATACAGGCTGGCGGTGACGCTCAGGCCCAGCCGGCGCCGGTACTCGACGCAGCGCGTGGTCAACCCGAGGGACAGCGGCTTGAAGGTCTGCATTGCGCCGTTTCAGTGACCGCCGCCCGGCGAGGGTTCGGCGCCATCGGCCGGCGCGCCCAGGCCAGTGGTGGGGTCGCTGGCTGGGGCGGCCCCCGGTGTCTCGTTGGCCAGGCTCGCGGTCTGGGCCGCAACCTCGGCGTCCGAGATCGTCTGCGAATACTGCTCGGCAGTGGGGTGCGTGAAACGGGAGTCGAGTGCTGCGCGCAAGCGCGCCTGCACGGCGGGTGTCAGGCGCGGATCATTGAGCAGCTTGTTGACATCGGTTTCTGCTTGCGAGCGGGCATCCATGGTCGCGGCGCCACCGAAGCCCAGTGCGAAACCGCCGCCCACCGCGGCAAAAATCGCCGCGACGACGGTCGGCCCGGCGCTCAATGACGCCGTGGCGGCACCCGAACCGCCGCCTGCGTTGAAGAGCTTGAAGCCGTTGTTGTCCAGGCTGAAGCCCGCCAGCGACATGTCGAGTGCCGTGATGCCGAAACTGGCCACCCCGTTCTCGATCGACAGGGCGGCGCTGTTGGCCATGTTCAGGCCGACAAAGTTGGCGACCTGCATGCCGAGGAAGCCAGAAACGTCGATCCCCGCCGAACTGGCGTTGTGCAGGCCCGAATACACCTCGGTGGCCGGACCCATCGCCACATCGCGCGACACGCCGATGTAGGTGTTGGTGTTCGCTCCCAGCACCGTGTCGTTGCCTTCGAAGATGGTGCGGTTGAACTGGTTGCCGGTGAAGTCGAAGTTGCCGGTGGCGCTGAACTTGAACGCGCTGGCCTTGGCGTTGTAGCCCGACGGGGCTTCGAAATTGATCGTCGCGTCGGCCTTGAACTTGAAGTCGGCGCCCTTGACGAACCACAGCGGCCCGAAGTCGAAATAGCCCTCGGTGGACTTGAAGATGTACTTGTCCTGCGTCCAGCACTTGCGCTGGCCCTTGGTGTACTCGCCGCGCTCGTTGGTGACGATGGTGTCGTAGCCGTCGGTGACGATCTGCTCCTGGTACCCCTTGACGAACACCTTGCGCAGACCCTTGACGTAGTAGGTCTCGCCGTCGTCCTCGACGTAGACCTCGCGGCCCTTGACGACATTGATCTTCTGGTGGTGGAAGATCTTCACCGTCTGGTCATGGCCGACGGTCAGCGACTCGTCGTTCTCGACCTCGGTGTCCATGTTCTTCTCGGCATGCAGCCAGACCTGTTCGCTGCCTTTCTTGTCCTCGAAGCGCAGGGCGTTGGCGTTGTTGTAGGCGCCGCCCTTGGTGG
>JABWBN010000091.1 GCA_013360485.1 Burkholderiaceae bacterium
TGCGCCGGAGCGCCGCGCTCGCGCGCGGCCTCGCAGGTGACGCAGCGCAGCGCCTGGGGTTCGAGCAACAGCCGGGCGTGGGGAATGTCCGCGCCGCAATCGTGGCAGCGACCGTAGGTGCCAGCCTGGAGCCGCTGCAACGCCTGCTGCAGCGCCGCGAGCTCGGCGGTGTCCAGCTCGGTCAGGGCCATGTCGACTTCGCGATCGGCGTCGCGCTGCGGGGCATCGTCACCGTCTTGCAGCAGCACATCGCGCGCATGCTCGGCACGCGTGCGACCTTCCTGGTGCGCGTCCAGTTGTTGAAGCATGGAAGCGATGCGCGTGCGCAGCAGGTGCTCGAGCTGCTCATGCTGCTCGGGGTTCAGGTGGTGACTCATGCCCGTGTGCCCTCCTTGGCGCCATCATGTTGGCACTGGGCAGTTGGGGGCTGCTTGAGCCGGCTCAAGCCACGGCGGGTGGGGCCGGGGGCCTCCTAGAATGGCGCGACTAGAGGAGTCCGGGCAGCAGGCGCCGGTCACCGCCGCGGCGGCGGCCGGGATCGACCGACGCGCTGCCACAGCGTAGGCCATGCCCACCGATCGTTTCGACCTGCCCGAGCACTGCGACGTCCTCGTGGTGGGTGCCGGCCCGGCCGGAAGCGCCTGCGCCACCGTGCTGGCGCGGCAGGGCCTGGCCGTGGTGTTCGTGGACCAGCAGCGGTTCCCGCGTGACAAGGTCTGCGGCGACGGGTTGATACCGGATGCCCACCGAGCGCTGCAGCGCCTGGGCGTGCATGCCGAGGTCATGACTGCGGCGCAGACCTCGGGCCATGTGGCCTGCATCGGACCGCGGGGCGGGCGGGTCGACGTACCGGGGCGCCTGGCGGTGCTGCCGCGGCGAGAACTCGACGACATCCTGCGGCGTCATGCCGAGCGTGCTGGAGCACGGTTTCAGGCCCCGTGGCGCTTCGACTGCCTGTTGCGCGATGGCGCGGGCAATGCCCGTGTGACGGGGGCGCGGCTGGCTCCGGTCGGCTCGCACGATGGCCAGCCGCGCGAGCTTCGGGCGACCTGGGTGGTGCTGGCCACTGGCGCGGTGCCCCACGCACTGCGGGCAGCCGATGTGTGCGAACGCACCGCGCCCAGTGCGGTGGCGCTGCGGGGCTACCTGGCGCACTCCGGGCCTCGATCCGCGGCGCCGGCACTGGAGGTCGTCTGGCACCCGCAGATGCGGCGCGGCTACGGCTGGGTGTTCCCGGGCCCGGGTGGCGTCTACAACATCGGCGTCGGCCTGGCCCACAGCCATGCCCGCGGCGCCGACGGCCGCCATGGCATGGCCGACGTCAACCTGCGCGAGATGATGCGCACCTTCACCGAGGTCTACCCGCCCGCGGCCGCACTGGTGGCGCAGGGGCAGTGGGTCGGCCCGCTCAAGGGCGCGCCGCTGCGCTGCTCGCTCGAAGGTGCGCGGGTGGCCCAACCGGGATTGCTGGTGACGGGCGAGGCCGCAGGCAGCACGTACGCATTCACCGGCGAGGGCATCGGCAAGGCACTCGAAACCGGCATGTTGGCAGCCGAGTCCATAGCGCCAGAAATACGTGGCCAAGACGGGCCGATCACCGTGGACGCCGACACCCGCGTGATCGAACGCTACCGCAGCGCGCTGGCGGCGCTGAAGCCCCGCTTCGACCTGTACGAACGAGCCAACCGGGTGAACGACCACCCGTGGCTGGCCGATCTGCTGATCTGGCGCGCGCGGCACAGTGCGCGCATCCTGCACCGCATGTCCGGCGTGCTGGAGGAGACCGGCAACCCCGGCAACCTGGTGACGCTGCGCGGCATCACCCGCCTGCTGTTGCCGCTGGGCTGAAGGCGCGGCGATGTGCCAGTTGCTCGGCATGAACGCGAACACGCCCACGGACGTGATGTTCTCGTTCGCGGGGCTCGCACGGCGCGCGACCGAGCACAAGGACGGCTTCGGGATCGCGTTCTTCGAGGACTGTGGCGTGCGCCTGTTCGTCGACCCGCACAGCGCCCTGGTGTCGCCGGTGGCGCAGATGGTGCAGCACTACCCGATCCACAGCGAAAACGTCATCGCGCACATCCGCAAGGCCACGCAAGGCAGGGTGGCACTGGAAAACACGCATCCGTTCATGCGCGAGCTGTGGGGCCGCTACTGGGTGTTCGCGCACAACGGCGACCTCAAGGACCATGCGCCCCGCCTGCACGGCGCCTTCCGGCCGGTGGGGTGCACCGACAGCGAGCGTGCCTTCTGCTGGCTGATGCAGGAGCTGGCCAAGGCGCATGCCAGCGTGCCCACCGTGGACGAGCTCACCCGCACGCTGGCCGAGCTGATGCCGCCGTTGGCGCGGCATGGCACCTTCAACTGCCTGCTGTCCAACGGCCAGGCGCTGTGGGCGCATGCCACCACCCGTTTGTACTGGCTGGAGCGCCGCCACCCCTTCGGCGCCGCGCACCTGGCCGACGACGACCTGAGCATCGACTTCGGGGCCCTCACGCAACCGTCGGACCGCGTCGCTGTCGTCGCGACCGAACCGCTCACCCGTGGCGAGGCCTGGACCGCGTTCGAGCCGGGCGAATTGCGGGTGTTCGTTCAGGGGGCGGGGCGGCGGTGCTGAGACGCCCACCGAGCGACCGATGGTAGCGTCCGCACCGATGACACGTGTTCGATGGGATCCCCGCGCCGCCGGTTTCGGGCTGCTGCTGGGCGCACTCGCTGCGGTGCTGGCCGTTCGACATCCGCTGGGCTCGGCAGGGGCGTTGACGGTCATCGCAGCGGTCGGGGTGGCCGCCTTTCGATGGCCGCTGCTGGCGCTGGCAGCGCCCGTTGCTTTGCTCCCCGTGGCTGGTTTGGCGCCGTGGACGGGTTGGCTGCTGGTGGAGGAGTTCGACCTGCTGCTGCTCGCGTCCATGGCAGGTGGGTGGGCGGCGTTGGCCATGGGCCGCGCGGGGGCGCCGCAGCCGCAGCGCGCACCCACGCGCGGGTGGGCACGTTGGGTGCTTCCCCTCTTGCTGGCGACCTGGGCCGTGGCCCTCTGGCGCGGGCTGGGGGACGCAGGCGGTCTCAGTTGGGGGTGGTGGCAGGGCTATCGCGATCCCTTGAACAGCGTGCGTCTGGCCAAGCCCTTGCCCGCGGCCATCCTGTGGTGGTGCCTCTGGCGGGCCATGCTGCGTCGGGACGCCGACGGTGCACACATGGCGCTGCAGCGCGGCGCGGCGATGGCCCTGGCACTGGCCGGCATGGTGGTCGTCTGGGAGCGAGCGGCTTTTCCTGGATTGCTGAACTTCTCGTCCGACTACCGGACCACGGCGATGTTCTGGGAGATGCACGTCGGCGGCGCTGCGCTCGACGGATTCCTGGCGCTGGCCTTGCCGCTGGCCGCGCATCATGCCTGGCATGCCAGAAACCGGTGGGAGTCCAGCGTCGCGCTGGCGGGGCTCGCGCTCGCTGGATACGTGGCGCTCACGACGTTCTCGCGCATCGTCTATCTCGCCGTGCCGGCGGGGTTGGCGGTGATGCTGCTGCTCCATGCCCGTGCGCCAAGCGCGGGTGCGACGACGAGCAGGTCCTTCTGGGCGGCAGCGGGCGCGGCCGTGGTGCTGTTCGCGGCAGGCGCCGCATGGTTGTTCCCCGGCAGCGGCCATCGCGGATTGCTCGCCTGGCTCGGGTGTTGGCTTGTTTGGGTACCGCTGGCGGCTTGGGCCCCGGCGCTGCCGCGCGCCGGCTGGGCAGCGGGGGTGGCGATGGGTCTGCCGCTGGCCGCGTTGGCCGCAGGCGCTGCCATGCTGTTGCCCAAGGGTCCGTACCTCGTGCATGCGATGTCGGTTGCAGCGACGGTGACGCTGTTGTGGCGGTTGCCGCAAGCAGGCCAAGACGGGCATCCGCGCCGACCCGATGCCGCACGAACGCTGCCGTGGGTGGCGGCCGGCGCGATGTGCTGCGCCAGCAGCGCCTTACACGTGGCCTGGCACTGGGGAGGCGAACCTGGCCTTCAGCGTGCACTCCTGCCGATCGGGTCGCTGGCTGCGCTTCTGGCGGTTCTGGCATTCAGCCGGAGGGAACCGTCGCCGATCCCGCTGCGCTGGCAAGGCATGCTGATGGCGGCGCTCCTGGCCGTGGCCGGACTGGTGGCCGTGTTCTCCGGTGGCGCGTACATGGGCGAGCGCATGGCCGGCACGCGCGGAGATCTGGACGGCCGCACGCAGCACTGGCAGCGAAGTCTGGCGATGCTGCGTGACGACGCGGCGCACTGGTTGGGGCTGGGCTCGGGTCGCTACGTGGAGCACTACGCGATGGCCGCGCACGACGATCGACCCGGCGACTACCGGCTTGCCCAGGAACCGGGCAACCAGTATCTTGTGCTCGCTGGCGGGCGGCATGTGCAGGGTTGGGGCGAGATCCTGCGCGTTTCGCAGCGGTTGGCGATTCCGCACGGATCGCTGCAGGTTCGCTTGCGCGTGCGAGCGTATGCACCCACCGTGTTGCACGTCGACGTGTGCCGCAAGCACCTGCTTTACGACGCGGGTTGCCAAGTGGGTTCATTGCGCGTTGCCGACACTGCGGGTCAGTGGCAGTCGCACGCGATCGTGCTCAAGGGGGCGCCACTGCCGACGGTGGGCCTGCCGGTACCCGCCGTGTTCTCGGTGGGCCTGGAGTCGCCCGGCGTCTCCGCGCAGATCGACGACGTTGCGCTGGTCGACTCAAATGGCCAGGACCAGCTGCGCAATGGCCACTTCGAGCAGGGACTTGCGCGCTGGCTGTTTTCGAGCGACCGCCATCACATGCCGTGGCATGCCAAGAACATGGCCGTGCACCTTTGGGTGGAACAGGGCCTGCTCGGGCTGGCGGCCTTCGGCACTGCTGTGCTGCTGGCGCTGCTGCGGCTCGGGGTGGGACCCGGCCGCGGCCATCCTTTGGCGCCCGCGCTCGCTGGCGGCATCGTGGGCCTGCTCATCGTGGGCAGCGTGGACAGCCTGCTGGACATGCCGCGAGTGGCCTGGTTGGTGCTGGTGTGGTGCCTGGTCGCCCTGGACCTGCGCGCCACATCCCCGAGCCGCCCGGCGGTGAGCCCTGAACGCTCCGCGGCACGCGGGTGAACCCCAGGCCTGCGGGGCCGGGGCGCCCTGCGACATCGTGTCACACTTTGCGGTTGCCGCGTCCTGTCGCCTCGCACCATGAACACCATCCCGGTCCCGCGCTTCGACACGTTCTACCGCTACGCCGAACTCACGGCACTGCTGCAGGACTACGCTGCGGCACGGCCCGACCTGCTCCAGCTGCGCTCGCTGGGCCAAAGCCACGAGGGCCGCGAGATCTGGCTGATGGTGATCACCCACACCGCCACCGGCCGCGACGAGGACAAGCCCGCATTCTGGGTCGACGGCAACATCCACGCCGGCGAGGTGACCGCGAGCATGGCCTGCCTGTACTGGCTGCACCACCTGGTGGGCGGCTACGGGGTCGACCCAAAGATCACGGAGTTGCTGGACACCCGCGTGGTGTACCTCTGCCCGCGCCTGAACCCGGACGGTGCCGAGCTGGCGCTGGCTGATCGGCCGCGCTACATCCGCTCGTCGACGCGGCCCTATCCGTTCGACGAACCGCCGGTCGATGGCCTGACGGTCGAAGACGTCGACGGCGATGGCCGCGTGCTTTACATGCGCATCCCAGACCCCCACGGCGGCTGGAAGACCCACCCCGACGAGCCGCGCCTGATGATTGCGCGCGAACCCGGCGAGTTCGGTGGCCACTACTACCGGGTGATGCCCGAGGGCACGCTCACCCATTGGGACGGTCTGCAGATCAACGTCAACCCGGACCGCGAGGGCCTGGACCTCAATCGCAACTTTCCTTCGTACTGGCGCCAGGAGTTCGAGCAGAAGGGCGCAGGCCCCTACCCGACCAGCGAGCCCGAGGTGCGCGCGATGGTCGACTTCATCGTGCGCCATCCCAACATCGGGTCGGGCGTGAGCTTTCACACCCATTCGGGCGTCATCCTGCGGCCGATGGGCACGCAAAGCGACGACGACATGACGCCCGAAGACCTGTGGATCTACAAGCGCCTGTCGGCGCTGGGCGAGAAGCTCACCGGTTACCCGGCCATCAGCATCTACCACGACTTCAAGTACCACCCGAAAGAGGTGATCACCGGCACCCAGGACTGGCTCTACGAGCACCTGGGATCGCTGTTCTGGACGGTCGAGATCTGGGCGCCCAACAAGGAAGCGGGCATCACCGAATACGACTGGATCCACTGGTACCGCGAGCATCCGGTGGAAGACGACCTCAAGCTGCTGAAGTGGAGCGACGAGCAGTGCGGCGGCAACGCCCATGTCACCTGGTACCCGTTCCGCCACCCGCAGCTGGGCATGATCGAGCTGGGCGGCTGGGATCGGCTGAACTACTGGCGCAATCCGCCGCCGCATCTGCGCGAGCGCGAGCTGGCTCGGTTTCCGGCCTGGCTCGACACGCTGGCGTTGTCGCTGCCACGGCTGGAAGTGCTGCGCACCGAGGTGCGTGCGCTGGGTGTCGATACCTGGCGGGTGCGCTTTGCGGTGGCCAACGCGGGCTACCTGCCGTCGCACATCAGCCGGCGCGCGCTCGAGCGCAAGACGGCCCGGGGCGTGGTGTTCGAGGTGCACCTGCCGCCGGGCGTCACCCTGCTATCGGGCAAGCCGCGCGAGATGGGCCCGCAGCTCGATGGCCATGCCCACAAGAACTCGCTGCAGGCCTTCCTGCCGCAACGCGAGATCACCGCCGACCGCGCGGTGGTGGAGTGGGTGGTGTGCGCCCCGCGCGGCACTCATCTGGCGCTGACGGCCAGTGCCGACCGCGCGGGCACGGTGCGCACCGAGGTCACGCTCGACTGACCCGCGCGGCCGTCGTCAACCGGCCTCGTCGTCCGACAGCAGCCGCTGCAGCGTGCTGCGCAGCCGTTGCGGATCGATGGGCTTGGTGAGGAAGGCGTTCATGCCGACGGCCTCGGCGCGTTCCCGCTCGGACGTGAGTGCCGCCGCGGTGAGCGCGATGATGGGCAACCGTGAGGACGGATAGCGTTCGCGCAAGTGCCGTGTGGCCTCGTAGCCGCTCATGCCGGGCATTTGCACATCCATCAGCACGGCGTCGAACGGGCGTCCGGCACGGACGGCGCGATCGACCGCATCGAGCGCCTGCTGGCCATCGCAGGCCTGCCCGACCTCCAGGCCCCACTGCTCGAGCATCGCCACGCCGATCATCATGTTCACGGCGTTGTCCTCGACCATCAGCACATGGGCGCCGCGCAGCGGGTCGGCGTCGAGCCCACCCCGACGTGAGGCGTGCTCGGGCGGCGCCACTGGCGGCAGCGTCAGCTCGGCATGGAAGCAGCTGCCCTGGCCCGGCGTGCTGGACACGCCCACCTCGCCGCCCATCAGTTCGGCCAGCTCGCGGCAGATCGACAACCCCAGGCCAGTGCCACCGAAGCGTCGGGTGATGGACTCATCGGCCTGGGTGAAGGGTTTGAACAGGCGCGCCTGCGTGGGCGCATCGATGCCCACGCCGGTGTCGTGCACGTCGAAGCGGGTGCGGTCATCGGGCAACTGCCGGGCGACCAGCCGCACACCCCCGCGGTGGGTGAACTTCAGGGCGTTGTGCAGGAAGTTGGCGAGGATCTGGCGCACCCGCAAGGCATCGCCGCGCACCCACGGTGGCAGCCGCGGGTCGATCGACACCTCGAAGCTGAGGCCTCGGCTGTCGGCCAGTGAGCGATAGGCCTGCTCCAGCGACTGCAGCAGGGCGATGAGTTCGAAGGGCGCCGACTCGATCTCGAGCCGGCCGGCCTCGATCTTGGACAGATCGAGGATGCCGGAGATGATGGCCGCCAGCGTCTCGGCGCTGGCGCTGATCTGCGCCAGGTATTGCTGCAGCCGGACCGGTTCGACACCCGGCTCTCGCGCCAGCCGGGCCAGCCCCACCAGGCCATTCAGCGGCGTGCGAATTTCGTGGCTGGTGTTGGCCAGGAACGCACTCTTGGCGCGGTTCGCCGCTTCGGCTTCATCGCGTGCACGCGCCAGTGCCGCCTCGGCCTCGCGCTGGCGGGTCACGTCCTCTGCGGTCCAGATCGTGCCGCCATCGGCTGGATGCTCCGGGTCGATCGCGGTGGCGCGCATGCGGGCTCGCAGCGTCGAGCCGTCGTGGCGACATGCGGTGGCCTCGAATTCGACACGCTCGCCGCGCGCCAGCGCAGGCCCCACCTGTGCGCCGACCTGGGCATAGGCCTCGTCGGACGGCCACACCACCCGCCCGGGCTGGCCGATCAGTTCGCCGGCTGGCCAGCCGAACATTTGCTCGAAGTGCGGGTTGGCAATCAAGAATCGGCGCTCACGGGTGACGGCGATGCCGATCTGGGCGCTGTTGAGCAGCCGCTGGTATTCGAGGCGTGTGCGCTCGCTGGCCGAGGTGTCGCGTGCATTGAGCACCAGGTAGGTGTGGCCGCCCTGATCGAAGCGTGCACCCGAGATCTGCAACCGCACCGTGCTGCCGTCGCGTCGCACGAACTCGAAGGGCAGGTTCTCGACCGTGCCGTGCTGGTCGAGCAGCGCGACCAGGCGCGCGCGATCGGCCGCATGGCGCCAGATGCCCAGCTCGGTCGAAGTGCGACCGAGGACATCGGCCACCCGGTGACCGGTGATTCGCTCGAAGCTGTCGCTGACCATGACATAGCGGCCGGTCGCCAGGTCGGTGAGGGTGATCCCGTCCGGGCTCATCGCGATCACCTGCGAGAGCAACGCCTGCGAGCGCTGCATGGCCTCGATTGCGCTCACGCGCTCGCTGTCGTCGAGGTAGAACGACAGCATGGCAGGACCGTCGTCCGCCTCGATCAGCGCGGTGGTGGCATGGACGGTGAGGCGGCGGCCGTCGAGCGCATTGATCAGGAACTGGGCCAGCGGCAACACCGTGCCCGGGGGCATCCGGTTCAGGGCTTCGAGACGGCTGCGACCGAGTGCGTGCGTGTCGCCACCGTAGACCTCGAACACGCTGTGCCCGCGCATGGCGTCCACGCTGTCGAAGCCGAACAATGCCGCGGCCGCGGGGTTGGCGTCGATGATGTCACCCTGGCGATGCAGCACCAAGCCAGCGGGCATGCTGGTGAACAGGTTGCGGTAGCGCGCCTCGGAAGCGGCCATGGCTTCGCGGGCGCGCACCTCTTCGTCGATGTAGCGCGCCACGCCCCAGTAGCCCCTGAACACGCCGCCCGGCGTGTAGCGCGGGGTGCCGCTGACCAGATCGTGTCGGATCGACCCATCGGGCAGGTGCCAGGTGAGCTGCACGTTGCGAAACGGCCGATGCGACATCATGGCGTCGCGGTAGGCGACACGGGCGGCGTCGGCCATGTGCAGGCCGGGCAGCTCCCAGGGCACCACATGTGCCACCGGCATCGGCCGGAACGCGTCGGACTCGGCGCTCTCGCGGCACCACAGGTCGGTGATGCACAACTGCGCGTCGCACTCCCAGTAGGCGTCGGCGGCGATACCTACCAGTTCGACGAAACGGCGCTCCCGCCGCGCGGCGTCCTGAAGTGCCCGTTCGACGATGGACGACAGCATCACCCCGCCGATCAGGCCACCCATGACGGTCAGGAGCGGCACCACTGCGCGGCGCAGCAACGGCAGCGTCGGCACGATGCTGGCGCCGGCAATGAGCCCGATATGCTCGGCCACGGCCAGACACACGATGCCCAGCGCGACAGCAGATCCCATGTACAGGGCGACTCGCAGCCCTGCGGCGGCGCTGGCCAGGCAGACCAGCAGCGCGAGCAGGCCCATGCCAGCCGTGTTGACGCCGACGCCACCGAACCAGCAGCCCAGGACGATGGCGAGCGCCACGCTGAACAACAACGGAACGATCAGCGACCGCAATTGGCGCGGCGAGCGCCGCGACGCCCAGAACGCCGCCGCGGCCAAGGCCATGTAGGTCAGGCCCAGTCCGATGCGCAACTCGATGGGCCCGCCCGGCAGGCCCATGATGATCAGCCCGCCCAGCGCCGTCAGCGTGGTGGCCAGCAGCAGGTAGCGGCGCGACACCGCGCTGCGCACGTGTTCGAGCGGATCGGCGGTGGTCTCGAGGGGTAGCACGGTCGGCAAGGTTGAGCCATCGTGGCGAGCGTGACGGTGCCGGGCACCCCACGCCGGTCACCTCCGGCGCTTGCAGTGTGCACCAACGCTGCCGTCGGCGGATAGCCCCCTCCGGCGTTCAAGCAACGGCCAGATGCAACTTCAGGGGCGGCGCCCCTGGCTCCGGGAGTCCTCAGCTCCCGCTGCCCGCGAGTGCGCGGCGCGCCTGCTCCAGTTCGGTGCGTGCGGCTTGCGCCGCCTGGCGCGCCTGGGCCAGCCAATCGTCGCCGGTGCCGGCGTACAGGATGGCACGCGAGGAGTTGACCACGATCGGCGCATCCGCTCGCCAGCCGGCACGTACCGTGGCGGGCGCGTCGCCGCCCTGTGCGCCGATGCCCGGGATGAGCAAGGGCAGCGTGGGCGCGATTTCGCGCACGCGCGCGACCTCGGCCGGGTAGGTGGCACCCACCACCAGGCCGATCCGGCCGCTGCGGTTCCACTCACCTGCCGCCAGTCGCGCCACGTGCTCGTAGAGCAACTCGCCGCTCGCCAGGCGCTGCGCCTGCAAGTCACTGCCGCCGGGATTGGACGTGCGGCACAGCAGGATGAGACCCTTGCCGTCGTATTTCATGTAGGGCTCGATCGAATCGAACCCCATGAACGGCGACAGCGTGACCGCATCGGCCTGGTAGCGCACGAAGGCCTCGCGCGCATACTGCTCGGCCGTGGCGCCGATGTCGCCGCGCTTGGCGTCCAGGATCACCGGCACCTCGGGCGCCACGCGCCGGATGTGTGCCATCAGCCGCTCGAGTTGATCCTCGGCGCGATGGGCGGCGAAGTAGGCGATCTGTGGCTTGAAGGCGCACACCAGGTCCTTCGTCGCATCCACCACGGCAGCGCAGAAGTCGAAGATCCGCCCGGCGTCGCCCCGCCATGACCCCGGAAATCGCGAGGGCTCGGGGTCCAGGCCCACGCACAGCATGGACGTGTGGCGGTGGGCGGCGCGGGCGATCTGTTCGGCGAATGTCATGCGTGGGAGCCTCCAATTCGCTGCGCCAGCGTCGCCGCCGCGCCGGTATAGCGGGCCGGCGTCATCGCCAGCAGGCACTGCTTCTCTTCTTCGGGCAGGGCCAGGCCGCCGATGAAGCCCTGCATCAGCTCGCGGGTCATGGGCTGGCCACGGGTGAACTTCTTCAATTGCTCGTAGGGCTCGGGCAGGCCGTGGCGGCGCATCACGGTCTGGATGGCTTCGGCCAGCACTTCCCAGGCCTGGTCGAGGTCGGCGGCCAGGGCCGGGGCGTTGAGCTCGAGCTTGTCCAGCCCCTTGGCCAGGGAGTCGAGGCCGAGCACTGCGTATCCCAGCGCAACGCCCATGTTGCGCAGCACGGTGCTGTCGGTGAGGTCGCGCTGCCACCGGCTGATCGGCAGCTTCTGGCTCAGGTGCGCCAGCAGCGCGTTGGCCAGGCCGAAGTTGCCCTCAGCATTCTCGAAATCGATCGGGTTGACCTTGTGCGGCATGGTCGAGGAACCGACCTCGCCTGCCTTCAGGCGCTGCTTGAAGTAGCCCAGCGAGATATAGCCCCAGACGTCTCGCGCCCAGTCGATCAGGATGGTGTCGGCGCGGGCCACGGCGTCGAACAGCTCGGCCATGTAGTCGTGCGGCTCGATCTGGATGGTGTAGGCGTTGAAGCTCAGGCCCAGGCGCTGCTCGACGACATCGCGGCTGAACGCCTCCCAGTCGAAGTCGGGGTACGCCGCCAGATGGGCGTTGTAGTTGCCCACCGCGCCGTTCATCTTGGCCAGCAACTGCACCGCGGCGATGCGCGCGCGCGCCGCATCCAGGCGGGCCACCACGTTGGCGATCTCCTTGCCCACAGTGGTGGGGCTCGCCGTCTGCCCATGGGTGCGACTGAGCATCGGCACCTCGGCATGGGCCAGCGCCATGGTGCGCAGCTGGCCGATCACGCGCTCGAGCGCGGGCAGCAGCACCTGCTCGCGAGCGGCCTTGAGCATCAGCGCGTGGCTGGTGTTGTTGATGTCCTCGCTGGTACAGGCGAAGTGCACGAACTCGGCGGCGGCCTCCAGGTCGGCGTGGCCGCGGAACCGCTGCTTGAGCCAGTACTCCACCGCCTTGACGTCGTGGTTGGTGGTGCGCTCGATGTCCTTGATGGCACTGCCATCGGCCTCGCCGAACCGGTGCACGAGGCCACGCAGATAGCCGCGCGAGGCCTCGCACAGCGGTGCGAACTCGGCAAAGCCGGCATCCGACAAGGCGATGAACCACTCGACCTCGACCTGCACCCGCCGGTGCATCAGCCCGAGCTCCGACATCAGCGGGCGCAGCCCGTTCATGCGGCTGGCATAGCGGCCGTCCAACGGCGAGAGGGCGGACAGGGGGGACAGGCTCATGGCAGGGCGGCGCGCCGTCGGCCGTGGCGGGCCGCGCGGGGTCGGACAGGTCAGGGGATCAGGGCACGATTTTAATCGGCGGCGCCGAGGTGCGGCAGTCAGAACGCCGTGGTGATCGCGTCCACCACCCGATAGTCCTCGTCGACCACGGGCATCCAGCGCCACTTGTCGAACGTGGTGCAGGGGTGCGACAGGCCGAGCACGATGCGGTCGCCCACCCGCAGCGGCGCGGTGTTGCCGCGCAGGTGGGCGTGCTGGTCGTTCAGGCCGGTGATCTGCCAGTCGGCGCCTGGCGTTTGCACCGCGCCCGCGCCCTTGGGCGCCCAGCCGATCGGCAACGGCAGTCCCATGTCGAACGAGATATCGCGTCGCCCGGCGTTGAGGATGGCCAGCCCCGGCTCGGGCAGCGACTGCACCAGCGCCCATACCTCGAGCGCGGCTTGAAGGCTGGTGCCGCATCCCAGGCGCCGTTCGATGGCCGAAACATATCGACGATAGGCGCCCTGGTCGTGGGTGATGGCGCAGCCCGAGCGCAGCAGGCCATGAACCGGTCGCGACAACTCCAGGCGCAGGCCCGGCACCACGAGATCGAACACGCTGGAGCCACCGGCGGAGACGATCAGGTCGGTGCTGTCCCACAGGCATTCGGCATCGCACTGCCGCGCCGCGGCCTGCACGCGCTGCATCAGGGCCTGGGTGCGGGCAGCGTCTGCGCCATCGTCACCGGTCACGCCCAGGCCCTCGTAGCACTCGATGCCGGCCAGGCGCACGGCGTCGCTGGCATGGGCGCGGCGCGCCAGCGCCAGCGCGTCAGCTCGGAAAGTAGCGCAACAATGGTTGAATTTCGACTTCCCAAGAATTCCAGAGTGAAATCCGGCAAGACCCACAAAGCCCCCGCCGGGGCGAAGAAGGTCAAGCGCTTCAAGGTCTATCGCTGGAGTCCCGACGATGGCGAAAATCCGCGCATGGATACCTATGAGGTCGATCTCGCCTCTTGCGGGCCGATGGTGTTGGACGCGCTCATTAAGATCAAGAACGAGACTGATCCGACGCTGACCTTCCGCCGCTCCTGCCGCGAGGGG
>JABWBN010000092.1 GCA_013360485.1 Burkholderiaceae bacterium
CGGCGCCCGCTGGCGGGCGCGGAGGCTGCTTCGGGCGCTTCGGCGCGTTGGGGCACCAGCGTTGTCTCGCCGAGGGCATCGCGCAGGGCGCGGGTCAGGCCGGCGGCTTCCTCACGGCTGCCGACGCGAAAGCTCGACCGTTCGCGCAGCGCCAGCAACGAGACCGTGGAAACGCGCAATCCGCTCACGGCCAGCACACTGTGCGCCAGTGTGTCCTGGCTGTCTCGCAACAGGACTTCCTGCGCAGCGAGGATGGCATTGCCGTAGTCGGCCGTATCGAAGAAGTCCTCGGCCAGGCGCTGCCAGGGCCGGACCTCGGTGGGGTAGGCGCGCGTGGCTGCGCGCCAGGCCATGCGTGCCTTGTCGCGCTGGCCGTCGCGAGCGGCGGATTGCCCCTGCTTCATGAGCTCGGCGAGCGAGGGCTGCGCCGGAGCGGGCGCGACCGGCGCGACGGGTGCAGGCGGGGGGGCGGAAGCACATCCGGCGACCAAGGCACAAGCCGCGATCGCCCAGATGGGCACAGAGACCTGGCGATGGAGATGGACGCGCGCGCCGTATGTGGCCGGGCGTTTCCGCATGTTGACGACTCCCTTGCGTTGAGCTAGTGAACAGTGGACGCGGCACCGATGGCCGCGTCCAGGTTGCGCAATGTAAGTGCAATCGATGGCCGCGTGGGGGCCGACACCCCCCCAATTCTTGGGAACGAGTTAGGGGGGTCTGGTGCCGCGCGCAACCCCTGGTTGGCACAGACAATCGCGCTCATGCCCATCGTTCCGAGCCCAGTTGCTACATTGAATTCGAGGCGCCATAGACGGTGCGTCTCGCTTGCCGCGATGCTGGCCGCTGCAGTGGCGCTGGGCGGTTGCGGCACGAGTCCGACCGAGAGCGGCACGTTGGACAAGGCGCTCGAGCTCGTCGGGCTGCGCAAGCCTGCGGCCGTACCGTCCATTCCCAAGGAAGTAGCCTCCGATCTGCTGCCTCGCAGCCGACAGGTTTCGCTGCGATTGCATGCCAGCGATGTACTCAATACCGATGGGAATGGACGCTCGCTTTCGGTTGTTGCACGTGTTTACAAGCTGCGATCCAGCGCATCGTTCCTGCAATTGCCCCATGAGGCAGTGGCGCAGGCCGGCACCGAACGCGGTGCGCTGCTGCCACAGGATGTGATCGAAGTGCGCGAGGTGGTGCTGGCGCCTGGCCAGCGCCACGAGGTGATCGAGACCATGCCACCCGAGGCCACGCACTTGGCGGTGGCGGCGCTGTTCCGCAGCCCGGCGCCCCAGCGCTGGCGCTTCGTCTTCGACACCCGGTCAGCCGCAGCCAGCGGCGTCACCCTGGGCTTGCACGGCTGCGCCATGAGCGTGGCGCAGGGGCAGGCTGTCGATGTGCTGCCCGAGACGGCGCGCCTGGCGGGCGTGCAGTGCCAGTAGTGCAGATCTCTTGAACGCTAGAGGTATACGTTGATCCAGACATCCAAGGTGTTGTGGGGCGAGGGCTTGTTCCTGCGGCCACAGCATTTCCAGCGGCAGGACGCCTATCACGAATGGCGGTTGGCCGAGCAGGCTCGTACCTTGCACCCCTATGCCTGGGGCGTGCGCCGCATGAAGATCGATGTCGACGCGCTGGCCGCAGGGGTCTTGCGTTTCGACGAACTGCAACTCGTGCTTCCCGACGGCGACCTGTATGCCGCGCCGCAGGACGACCCGCTGCCCGACCCGGTTTCGCTGGCGGGGGTACCGGCGGGTACGGCCGAAGTGGTGTTTCACGCCGCATTGCCGCCGATGCGCAGCCACGCAAGTAACTTTACGCCGCTGGGTCAGTCGGCCGACGGATCGATGCGCTACGCGCAACGCAATCAGCCGGCGATCGATTGGTTCACGGCTGCGGCCGAGTCCGACATCAGCACGCTGGGACGGTGCCTGCGCGTGCTGCCAGACACCCTGCCGCGTGATCACCTGGTCAGCCTGCCGGTGTGCCGGTTGCGCCGCAGCGGTGCCGGGGCGTTCGAAGTCGACCAGCGCTTCGTGCCGCCGTGCACCGCAATCGGAGCCTCGCCGACGCTGCACGCCATGGTGCGCCGGCTGCTTGATGTGCTCCAGGCCAAGGTCGACGCGCTCTATGGCTTTCACCGCGAGCCCTCGCGCCATGTCATCGAGTTCCGTTCGGGTGACATCGCTTCGTTCTGGCTGTTGCACACGGCAAGCTCGGCTTACGCCCGGCTGTCGCACCTGTACCACCACCCATTGCTGCACCCCGAGCGTCTGTACGAGAGCATGCTGGAGCTGGCGGGTGCACTGATGACGTTCTCGCGCAGCGCCACGCTGGCCGACTTGCCGCCCTATGACCACCAGGACCCGGGCCGTTGCTTCGGCCGGCTCGACGCCCTGGTGCTCGAGCTTCTCGAGACGGTGATCTCCACGCGGTGCTTCGCCGTCGCGCTGGAGGAAGTCAAACCGTCCTTCCACTTGGCGCGCCTGGACTCGCAGAAGATCGACGCGCAGACGCAGCTCTTCCTGTGCGTCCAGTCGGCGCTGCCGTTGGTCGAGCTGGTCGAGATCGTGCCACCGCGCTTCAAGGTCGGTGCCCCGGACGATGTCGACAAGCTGGTGCTGTCAGCCACCGCCGGTGTTCGTTTGACACACACGCCCCAGGTACCCGCCGCTATTCCCGTGCGGCCGCAGTCGGTGTACTTCGCGCTCGATGCGCGGGGGCCCCTGTATGAGCGCATGCTGCAGGCGCACAGCGCCATGCTCTATGCGCCGGCGGGCATACCCGAGCTGCGGCTCGAGCTGTTCGCGCTCAACGGTTGAAGCATCCCACTATGGCCCGAAACGCCCCCCCCAGCCTGTTCAGCGCAGACGACCTCGCGCTGCTCGAAAGGCACCGCCAACCCGCCCCAGCGCGCGAGGCCCGCAGTCTCGTCGACCTGCTCTACGAAGGCTGCTACATGATCTTCCTGCTGCGCAACGGTCAGGCGCCGACGGAGGCTGCCGCCTTTCGCGAGCGGGTGCGCCAGTTCCTGGTCGGGTTCGAGCGCGGCGCGCAGCGCCTGGGCGCGCCCGCGGAAGACGCGTACTTGTCGAAGTTCGCGTTCTGCGCACTGGTCGACGAAGTGGTGCTCAACGCCGACTTCCGCATCCGCGACGACTGGGAGCGCCGGCCGCTGCAGCTCGAGTTCTTCGGCGAGCAGCTGGCCGGTGAGCGCTTCTTCGAGTACCTCGAACGCTTGCGCCAGGCCGGCGCGCCGCGCGTGCAGGTGCTGGAGGTCTATCACCTGTGCCTGCTGCTGGGCTTCCAGGGCCGCTACCTGCTCGAGGGCCCCGAGAAGCTCGCCTACATGACGGCGCGCCTGGGCGAGGAAATCGCCCACCTGCGTGGCCGGCGCCCGGAGTTCGCGCCGTACTGGGAAGCGCCCGACCGCGTGGCACACCAGCTGAAGTCAGAGGTGCCGCTGTGGGTGGTGGGATCGGTGTTCGCGCTGGCCGCGCTGCTGGCCTTCGTCGGCCTGCATTGGGCGCTGCAGCACCAGACCCACGCCGATCTCGCGGCGTATCAGGGCGTGGTGAAGCTGGCGCCCCGCGCGGCGCATGTCACGATCACCTTGCCCTGACGAGCCGGGCGTGCGGGCCCTGGTACAACAGTTGGCCCAGGCGCGCCTTCACGCATCCAGCCGCTTCTGGAACACCAGCCCCGCGTGTTCGCGCAGCGCGTGGAACTTGATCTTCGGCCAGTTGGCTTCGATCGCGCGCAGCTCGGGCGCGTATTCCACCAGCAGCGTGGGTGCATCCACGGCATCGAACGCCATCCGATGGCTGTTGCCGTCGATGAAGCGTTGCAGCTCCCTGTCGCCGCCGTCGGCGGCGTCGCAGGTTACCCACCGCGCGATCTGGAAGCGGCAGGGGCTGATGCGGGCCTTGCAGCCGTACTCGTGCTCGAGCCGGTGCGCCACCACCTCGAACTGCAGCTGGCCGACGGCGCCGAGCATCAGCACGCTGCCGGCCACCGGGCGAAAGACTTGGATCGCGCCCTCCTCGCCGAGCTGCTGCAGCCCCGCCTTGAGTTGCTTGGTCTTCAGCGGGTCGGCCACCTCGACCATGCGGAACATCTCGGGCGCGAAGAATGGCAGGCCCGTGAACTGCAGGCTCTCGCCTTCGGTGAGGGTGTCGCCCAGTTGCAGCACACCGTGGTTGGGGATGCCGATTATGTCGCCGGCGTAGGCCTCGTCGAGCAGCTCGCGCTTCTGGCTCAGGAAGCTCACCACCGTGTTGGGCCGCAATTCCTTGCCCGAGCGCACCACCTTCAGCCGCATGCCGCGCTCGAAGTGGCCCGAGGCCACGCGCACAAAGGCGATGCGGTCGCGGTGGGCCGGATCCATGTTGGCCTGGATCTTGAACACCACGCCGGTGAACTTGCCTTCATCGGGCCGGATCTCGCGCTGCAACGCAGGACGGCTGCCCGGCGGCGGCGCCAGATCCACCAGCGCGTCGAGCACCTCGCGCACGCCGAAGTTGTTGATGGCCGAGCCGAAGAACATCGGCGTCTGCCGGCCGGCCAGGAACTCGGCCGCATCGAATGCAGGCGCGGCCTCGCGCACCAGCTCGATCTCGCCGGCGGCCTGCTCGTAGGTGGCGCCGAAGCGATGGCCGAGCAGCGGGTTGGCCACGCCGTCGATGATCTCGTCGTCCTGCGTGGCGCGGTCTTCGCCGGGGGTGAAGACGCGCATCTGGTCCTTGCGCAGATCGAGCACGCCGCCGAAGATCTTGCCCATGCCCACCGGCCAGGTGAACGGCACCACCGTCATGCCCAATTCGCGCTCGATCTCGTCCATGAGGTTGAGCGGCTCCTGTACCTCGCGGTCCATCTTGTTGACGAAGGTGAGGATGGGCGTGTTGCGGGCCCGGCAGACCTGCAGCAGCCGGCGCGTCTGTGGTTCCACGCCATTGGCAGCGTCGATCACCATGAGTGCGGCGTCCACCGCGGTGAGCACGCGGTAGGTGTCCTCGCTGAAGTCCTGGTGGCCGGGGGTGTCGAGCAGGTTGATGACGCAGTCGCGGTATTCCATCTGCATCACCGAGCTGGCCACCGAGATGCCGCGCTGCTTCTCGATCTCCATCCAGTCGCTGGTGGCGTGACGGCTGGCCTTGCGCGCCTTCACCGAGCCGGCGATCTGGATCGCGCCGCTGAACAGCAGCAGCTTCTCCGTCAGCGTGGTCTTGCCCGCGTCGGGGTGGGAAATGATGGCAAACGTGCGTCTGCGCTTGACTTCATTGGAGATTCTCTCGTCCGCCATCGCTCACAGCCCCGTTATGTACACGCCTATGTACACAGTCCTTGACGTGCCATCTTGCGTGCACACATCGGCATCCATGCCAGCGCCCAACCCGGAAGCGCTGAGGGGAGTCTAGCACAACCCCAGACTGTCAGCCCTCAAGAGCAGCTAGATTATGATATTCTGCTCTTGAGAGCATTTCTATTGACTCTCTGGTAGCGCGCATGGTACTGCTAGAAGAACAGGCCACGCGCGCGAAAGTTGAGGACATGACCGCCCGGAACAAGCTGCTAACCGCCCCTCCCTATCCTGTTGAGCAAACGCTCAAGCGGCTGGGAGCCAACCTGCGGACCGCGCGGCTGCGGCGGAACCTGACGATTCTGGACATGGCTGAAAAGATCGGCACCGGCGCACGGGCTGTCGCCGACGCCGAGAAGGGCAAGGCTTCCACCGGCATCGCCGTCTATGCGGCGCTCCTCTGGGCGCTCGACCTGCTCGATCAGCTTGATCTTGTCGCCACGCCCGAGCGGGATCAGGAAGGACAGACGCTGGCGCTGTCGCGCGAGCGGGGCCGCGCCCGTTCGAAGACGGAGCTGAGCAATGACTTCTGAATCGCCAGGCGAGTGCTTCGTCTACATCACGCTGCCCGGCGAGACCGAGCCTGTCACCGCAGGGCGGTTCGCGCTCTCTGTTGACCGGCGGGGTGTGCCCGAGGGGCGCTTCGTCTACGGGCGCAGCTACCTTGAGCGGCCCAACGCCGTGGCGCTTGACCCTGTCGAGTTGAAGCTTGCCCCGCGCACCTATGCAACCGCGTCGATGGGCGGCGTTTTCGGCGCGCTGCGCGATGCGAGTCCGGACTACTGGGGCCGCCGGGTCATCCAGCGGCATCTTGGCAAGGCGCAGCCCAGTGAGATGGATTACCTGCTGTACTCGCCCGATGACCGGGCGGGCGCTCTCGGCTTCGGGCTCAACCAGACGCCCCCCGCCCCCAAGCGCAGCTTCAACCGGACGATCGATCTGGCAACAGTGCAGGCGATAGCCGATGCCATCGTGGCCGATGAGGATCAACCCGCCGCCGGTGGTGCTGGCGTTGCCGATGCTGATCACGATCAGGTCGAGAAGCTGATGGTGATCGGCACGTCGATGGGCGGCGCGCGCCCCAAGGCCGTGGTCGAAGACGACGACGGTCTCTGGATTGCGAAGTTCAACAGGCCGGACGACCCCTGGAACAACGCGCGCGTCGAGCACGCCATGCTGACCCTTGCCCGGGCCTGCGGTCTCGTCACGGCGGAAAGCCGGGTTGACGAAGTCGCCGGGCGCGACGTGCTTCTGGTCAAGCGCTTTGACCGCGAGAAGACCGATGCAGGCTACCGGCGCGCCCGCATGGTGAGCGCCCTAACCCTGCTGCGCGCGGAGGACACCTACCAGTCCCGCGACAAGTGGTCATACGTCTTGCTGGCCGAAGAGCTACGGCGCGTGTGTGCGGAGCCCCGGCAAAGTACCGCCGAGCTGTTCCGGCGGATGTGCTTCAACGCGCTGATCTCCAACGTCGATGATCACCCGCGCAACCATGCGGTCCTCGCGCGCGCTGCCGACTGGAGCCTCTCACCTGCCTATGACCTGACGCCTGCCGTGCCGGTCAGCCTGGAGCGGCGCGACCTGGCGATGGAGTGCGGTGATGCGGGCCGGTTTGCGAATGCAGAAAACCTGCTCTCACAAAGCGCCCGCTTCCTGCTCGATGCAGGCGAAGCGCGGGCGCTCGTCGATGCGATGGAAGCGCAGGTACGCGGCTCCTGGTACGCAATAGCCCGCGCGGCGGGCGTGAGCGAGCGGGACTGCGAAAGGATCGCCTCCGCTTTCGCCTATCCGGGCTTCCGGCCATCCCCTATCCAGTGACCTTGAAGGCCTCCCGGTCGCGATAGGCTTTGAAGGCTTTCGCATCCTGCCGCCGGTGAAGCAGGGCGCGCAAAGCCTCGACGCCGGTGACGCGCCCGAGAAACGCGGCCAAGCCTGTGAGGCGGTTCTCGTGGCGCTGCTGATGAATGTGCCGGCGCTGTTCAAGGTAGCCGCGACCCAAAGACACCCGGGCGTCGCGAAGCTGGCCCGCGAGGCGCGCATCAGACCGAGGCAGGCGCGCGAGCCTGACTCGTGGGCCATGCGCGCCTCAGGAACGCCCTGTCAAATGGCCTGGGGCGGGCAACCCGGCACCAGAGCTCCGAAAGCACCAAGGCCAGCGGCCCTTGAGCGCGGGCGTATGCCTTCAGTGCGCGCTCAAGGGCCGGGTGTGAAGCGGCACCTGCGGTCACCGCACGGTCGGTGTCACGTTGAGTGCTGCGGTTGCGGCGATGCGCTGATCGACAGCCCGGATGGGCAGCGGCGCGGGGCTGCCCTCGCCGTAGGAGAGACGCTCGCCGTTGGCGATGGCTTCGAGCAACTCGGCGCGGACTTCGGCGCGGGTACGCGTGAACACTTGCACCTGCGCATCGGCGACGTGGCTGAACTCGCCCTGCGCGGGACGCCAGCCGCTGGCCAGCGCGGCCTGCAGTTCGCCGCGCACCTCGGCACGGGAGACCACCGAGCCGCGGTTGTCGAACTCCGGGGCCGGGATGGCGTCCTGGGCATACGATGCCAAGCTGGTGAGCGCGATGGCGGCGGCGGTGAACAGTGTCTTCATGGTGGTTCCTTCGGTTGTGCTGTTGGGCCACCTTGGCCCGTGTCAGCCGCGCGGATTGCGTTGCTGACACTGACTTGGTCGTGCGCCGGGGCGCAAACGTGACAGTGCTCCGAACTTTTTTCTGATGCACCAGCGGGAACCGAGCGCGGAGCGCGTGCACATCGCGGCTACCATGGTGCGGTGGCGCGTTGCGCGCGCCGGCCGTCCCTGCACGCCCACATGGATACACCATGGCCGAATACACCGCCCGCATCCTGTGGCAGCGCCACGCGCAGCCCTTTCTCGACCAGCGCTACAGCCGCCGGCACGAATGGCACTTCGACGGCGGCGCCGTCGTACCGGCGTCGTCGTCGCCGCATTCGGTGCCGCTGCCCTGTTCGGACGCCACGGCGGTCGACCCTGAGGAAGCGCTGGTGGCCGCCGTGTCGAGCTGCCACATGCTGTGGTTCCTGAGCCTGGCGGCGCAGGCCGGCTGGTGCGTCGACGACTACCGCGACGATGCCGCGGGCACGATGGCGCGCAATGCCGCCGGACGCATGGCCGTCACGCAGGTGCGGCTGCGTCCGGCGGTGCGCTTCTCGGGTGAGCGCGTTCCCGATGCTGCCGAGATCGAGCGCTTGCACCATGCGGCGCACGATCAGTGCTACATCGCGAATTCGATCACCGCCGAGGTGCGGTGCGAGCCCGTTCATCCTCAGGCTTGAGCCATGTACCTGCCGACCCACTTCGAACGTTCCGACACTGCCGCGCTGCAGGCACTGGTCGATGCACACCCGTTGGCGATGCTGGTCACGCTGCGCGCTGGCGAGCCGGTCGTCGACCACATCCCGATGCTGCTCGATGCCGGACGCGGTCCGCACGGCACGCTGGTCGGCCATGTGGCGCGCGCCAATCCGCTGTGGCGCACGCCGGGCGCGTGCCTGGCGGTGTTTCGCGGCCCGCAGGCCTATGTCTCGCCGTCGTGGTATCCGAGCAAGCGCGAGCACGGCAAGGCGGTGCCGACCTGGAACTATGCGGTGGCGCATGCCCACGGCACGTTGCGCGCGTTCGACGATGCGGCGGCGCTGCGGGCCCTCGTCACGCGACTGACCGAGCGCCACGAGGCGGGGCAACCGAGCCCGTGGCAGGTGAACGATGCCCCGGCCGACTACCTCGAGACGATGCTGCAGGCGATCGTCGGCATCGAGCTGCCGGTCGAGCGCATCCAAGGCAAGTTCAAGCTCAGCCAGAACCGCAGCGAGGCCGATCGCACCGGAGTCGAGGCCGGCCTGCGCGACCATCCCGGCTGCGGCGACGCCACGGCCGTGGCCGACTGGATGCGGCGCGAGGTGGCACGCTGATCGGCATCGAAGTGCTGCGCACCGCTGACCGCACGGCCTGGGAGCCGCTGGCGCGGGCCACTCAGCCGGTCAAGCGCTGCACGCCCTCGAGACGGCAGGCGTATACCGCGTTGCGCAAGGCGGCGATCGCCTCGTAGCGGGTGAAGCTGCGCCGCCAGGCCAGCACCACGCGCCGGGTGGGCACGGGTGGTGCGAACGCAATGTAGCGAATGTGGGGCGGTGGATCCTTGGGCACGCTGAGTTGCGGCACCACGGTCACGCCCATGCCCGAGGCCACCATGTGCTTGATGGTTTCGAGCGACGACCCCTCGAAGCTCTTGCGGATGCCCTCTGCATCGCTGGAAAAGCGCGCGAACTCGGGACAGACCTCGAGCACATGGTCGCGAAAGCAGTGCCCGGTGCCCAGCAGCAGCATGGTCTCGCGCTTGAGGTCGTCGGCGGCGATCTGCGGTTGTGCGGCCAGCGGGTGGTGGCTGGGCACCGCCACCATGAACGGCTCGTCGTACAGCGGCGCGATCGCCAGGCCGGTATCGGGGAATGGCTCGGCCAGGATCGCGCAATCGAGCTCGCCGGTGCGCAGCATGTCCAGCAGCTTGACGGTGAAGTTCTCCTGCAGCATCAGCGGCATCTGCGGCGTGCGCTCGATGGCGTTTCGAACCAGATCGGGCAGCAGGTAGGGCCCGATGGTGTAGATGATGCCCAGTCGAAGCGGCCCGTTCAGCGGGTCCTTGCCGCGCTTGGCGATCTCCTTGATGGCCGCGGCCTGCTCGAGCACGGATTGCGCCTGCCGCACGATGGCCTCGCCCAGCGGTGTCACGCTGACCTCGGCGGGCCCGCGCTCGAACAGGCGCACATCGAGTTCCTCTTCGAGCTTCTTGATCGCCACGCTCAATGTGGGTTGCGAAACGAAGCAGGCCTCCGCCGCGCGCCCGAAGTGACGCTCGCGGGCGACGGCGACGATGTAGCGCAGTTCGGTGAGGGTCATCGCTCGTGCGAAACGCCTGATGCTGGGCCGGCGATCTGGCCTGGCCCGGTTTCAGGACACAGGCTCAGGTGGGTCATGGCGATGGTAACCGGCCGACGCCCGATGTCTGGCACTGCGCATGGGCGCCAGTCGTTGGCCCGAGGCACTGGGTGATACTGCGCAGCGCAACGCAAGTGCGATGGGACGGGCGACGATGACCGCAGCGGGCTGGATGCCCCTGATCAACGAGCTGAAATCGGCGGTGGCGGCACGAAACCGGGCCGCTGCACGGCGGTGCGTGCAGCGACTGCTCGACGGACAGGCGCCGCTGGGCACGCAGTGGCGCAGCGTGTGCGAGTTCATGCGCGTGTCGGGGGAGATCTCCTTGGCGCTGCGGTCGATGGACGCCTATGTTGCGGCGATGGGCCATGCACCACAGGCGCTGTACTCCAAGGTGGTGTTGCTGACCCAGTGCGCCCGCATGTCCGAGGCGCTGCAATTGATCGAGCGACTCCCGGCAGACATTCCCGACCGCGCCGGCCATGCCTATGTGCGCGGCAACGTGGCCATGTCGCTGGGGCGGTTCGCCGAGGCGCGCGACTGGCTGGAGCAGGCGGTGGCGCTGCGCCCGGGCTGGGGCCCGGCATGGCTGACCCTGGTTTCGGGCGTGAACCTGGCCACCGACACCCTCGGCGAACGCCTGTTGGCCGATGCAGATGCGGCCCGCCGCCAGGCAGGCGGCGACTACGCCCGCTACTGCTACGCGCTGGGCAAACTGCACGCGGACCGCGGCGCCGCCGACGCGGCATTCGACGCCTTTGCGCAGGGCGCCCAGCTGCTGCGGCGCGAACTTCCATACAGCCGCAGCGGCAATGCCGCGAACGCCACCCAGGCGATGAGCGGCTACAGCGCCGAGCGGCTCGAGCACTGGGGCGCGGGCCGCCGGCGCGACACGCACCGGCCCATCTTCGTGACCGGGCTGCCGCGCTCGGGCACCACGCTGGTCGAGCAGATCCTGGCCAGCCACAGCGGGGTGGCCGAGGGCGCCGAACTCAACATCATGCAGCACCTGGCGGTGCAGGCCGGTGGCGTGTCCGGTGACGCGTTGAGTGCCTACGAGGCGGGCGGCGGGTCGGCCGATGCGCTGGCCGAGCTGTATCTGCACCTGCTGGACGAGCGGTGCGGGTCGAGCGGGCGCATCGTCGACAAGACGGTGGATGCCAGCCGCTTCCTCGGGCTGGTCGCGGCCGCGCTGCCGCAGGCCCCCATCATCTGGATGCAGCGCGACCCACTGGACAACGCATGGTCGTGCTTCCGGACGTTTTTCATCCACGGCGTTGCCTGGAGTTACGACCTGGCCGACATTGCGCATCACTTCCACCTCGAAGAACAGCTTCTGGCGCATTGGCGGCGTGCGCTCGGGCCACGTCTGCTGGTGGTGCCCTACGGCGAGCTTGTCGATGACCCCACCACCTGGACGTCACGCCTGCTGGCGCACTGCGGTCTGCCGGAGGAGGACGCGCCGTACCGCCCACATGCCACCGAGCGACGCGTCATGACCGCCAGTGCACACCAGGTGCGCCGGCCGATCAACCGGGACGGACTGGGCGTTGCAGATCGATTCCGGCATCGGCTGCAGCCGTTCATCGACGGCACCCGCGATTCGACGACGTGAGGTGCAGACCGGCCGCTTCGATGCCGCATCGGATTCTGGTTTCACCTCCCCCCAAGGTCCGGGGGGAGGTGTGACAAAAGTTGCACCGCCGGTGATAGCGTCGGCCAACGTTCCGTCCAGGAGTTCAAAGCCATGAAATTCAGTGGCCTACGCACCGCCATCGCCGCGGCTGCTGCGCTGGCAGCCACCACGTCCAACGCCACGGTGATCAACATCATCGACCTGGGCGGGGTCACCGGCTCGGTGGCCGAGCAGGACTTCAAGATCGCGGCCCAGTACTGGGCCAACATATTCACCAACGGCGCCACCATCAACCTGGGGGTCAAGTTCGGCGCGCTGGGGCCGGGCATCATCGGGTCCACGGGCAGCCGTCGGGCCGACTTCAGCGTCGCGGGATGGGAGGCTGCGGTCGCGGCCACACGCAGTGGGTCCTGGCTCGACCAGAACGCGGTGTTGCCCAGCCTCGCAGGCGGCGGCATCAGCGGCTTGACGGTGGGCGTCGACGGTTCTGGCAACAACGACACCAGCGTCACCGCCATGCTCGACGGCACCCAGACGGCCTCGCGGGTGCTGTACGCGAACTCGGCGCTCATCAAGGCCGTGGGCGGCCCGCTGTCGAGCCCTGGCTCGCTGGACGGCACGATCACCTTCAGCAGCTCGTTCGCATTCGACTTCAATCCGCTGGACGGCATCACCCCGGGGACGATGGACTTCCTGGGCGTGGCCATCCACGAGATGGGGCATGCACTCGGTTTCGTCTCGGGTGTCGACTTCTTCGATTACTACGGCTACGCGAACGGCCCGGGTGCCGGCTCGCTGGGATACGACCTGAACGACACGTCCATCTTCAGTGCGCTGGACATGTTCCGCTACGGCGCCCCCGGCACGCTTGATCTGCGCACCGGTGGCACACCCTACTTCTCGATCGACGGGGGTGCGACGGCACTGATGGGGAACACGTTCTCGACGGGCCGATACAACGGCGACGGTCGCCAGGCTTCGCACTGGAAGGATGCTGTCGGTTGCGGCGGGCAGCTTGGGGTCATGGATCCCACGTTCTGCTACGGCCAGATGGGCGAGGTGACGGGTCTGGACTTGGCGGCGTTTGATGCCATGGGCTGGAACCTCACGCAGGACTTCCGTGATTACTACCGGATGACTTCGGCGGACATCTACGCTGCCGCCGTGCCCGAGCCTGCGACCTGGGCGCTGCTGCTGGCCGCCTTCGGCGCGATGGGGCTGGGCGCCCGCCGTCGGCGCGCACGGTGGCGCTGACGTCAGTGAGGTGCGTTTTCGCGAATACCAGCTTGCCGATACCGATGCGGCCGTCGAGGCGCATGCCGCGCAGGGTCTCGACGGGGATGTCATCGCCGGCGGCTGCGGCGGCCTTGTCCTTGTTCTTGTTCTGGTCCTGGCCCGCGGTCGCGCCGCCCGCGGTGGCGGGCGCGAGGTAGCGGTCGAGGTCGAGCTGGTCGATGCGCAGGTCGAAGCGCGTCATCGGCTTGTCGAAGCCGTTGAGGCCGAGGCTGCCGGTCAGCCGGCTGTCGTCGAGCTGGATGTCGAGGCCCTTGAGGTCCAGCACATCCTTGCCGAGCGACCAGGCGCCGCTGCCGGCGAGGCGGGTCAGCGCCTTCGGGTCCGCGGT
>JABWBN010000367.1 GCA_013360485.1 Burkholderiaceae bacterium
ATGGAACTCACCCTGGGCCGCGGCATCACCGCCACCCTGTTGAATCCCGGTCCGGCCGCTGTCCGTGAAGATGACCCCAACAATCATTCGGTCGTCATGCGGCTGCAAATGGGCCGGATCAGCTTTTTACTACCCGGAGACATCGAAGAACCCGTCGAGCATAGCCTGGTATGGCAGCAGGCCTCGCTGGTGCCGTCCTGTCGATGTGCGGCGTGCTGCCCGCCGCGCGTGCCGCGGACGAAGGCCAGGTCGCTGCGACCGCGCTGCTGTCGCCGCGGCTAGCGGTTCGCTGGGTGCCGCAAAGCCAGGTCCTGGGCTTCACGGCGCTGGCAGCCGATGCAGACGACACCGTGAATCCCCTGCGCGGCTACCACCGTTGGCGCGGCCAGGAAGTGGTGCCGCAGTCGATGCCATCGCCCGATGTCTACCAGCGCTACGCCTGGCGCGACCTGGAGCCCGAGCTCGGTCGCTACGACTTCAGCAAGGTGCTGGCCGACGTGTCGGCTGCCCGATCACAGGGCCGACGCCTGGCGCTGCGTGTGCGGTCGATGCTCGGCTATGACGATGGCCAGGTTTACGTGCCCCGTGATCTGGTGGCCCATCCTTCCTGCAGCGCTGGCTGTGGCTGGTGGGCGGACGCCGATCCGGGCAACTCCCAGCAGACCTACGTGCCCGACTGGAACGACCCCTTCGTGCACGAGCGCATGCGCCTGCTGCTGCAGGCGCTGGGTCAGGCACTGGGGACCTTGCCGCTGGCCTGGGTCGACGTCGGCCTGTACGGGCAATGGGGCGAATGGACACTGTCGTCGAAGATCAACTACGCGCTGGCCCCCGGCGGCATCGCACCGATCACCAACGACAGCAAGCGCGCGATCGCCGAGGCTCACTTCACCGCGATGCCCGACCGACCGTTCGTGATGTTCGCGCTGAAGGGCAACTTCGACACGCTCGACTGGGCGCTGAACCGGCAGACGGTGACGAGCCGGCCGGTGGGCCTGCGCATCGACTGCCTGGCCAAGTCCGGCTTCATGAACCAGTGGACTGATCATCCCGAGCTGTGGTCGCAACTGCAGAACCAATGGCAGCGCGCACCATTCGTCGCGGAGTTCTGCCCGTTCGACAGCGGCGACGCCGTCACCAATGCGGCCACCGCCTTGCAGCAGGTGCGCGACTTCCGCATCACCAGTGTGAGCAACGGCAACCTGGCCCCGTCGGTGTCGAACACCGCGCTCAAGTGGGCATCCTTTACGGCGCAGGAGCAGGCCACGTTGCTGCAGGTCGGGCGCGAGGCCGGTCACCGGCTGATGCTCGACCGAGCGTCCTACACACTGTCGCGCAACGGCTCGCTTGCCTTGTCCACAGACTGGCGCAATCCGGGCCGCGCACCGGTCTACGAGAGCTGGGAGGTCACGCTGGAATTGCTGGACGACACCGGGGCGGTGCGCCAGAGCACGGTGCTGCCCATCGCACTGTCGACCGTCGGTGCAGACAACGCCAGCCTGGGCACGCGCACGTCCATCGCGTTGAACAACCAGCTGCCCGCCGGCCGCTATCTGGCCCGGCTCGTCATACGCGACCCCTTGCAACGCAGTGCACCCGCTGATGCGCGCGCGCCCTTGCGACTGGCCATCGCCGAGCGCCAGGCCGATGGCGGCGTCGTCCTGGGCACATGGGTCAAGCGCTGATCGGTGTCGGCGGGCTATGGGTCGGGCCCCGGATCGGGCCATCCCAGGAGTTCCGCCAGGCGGCGCACCACCCAGCGGGACTCGTCGGGCCGAAAGCCGCTGTCCGCCCCACGCAGGCCAGCCAGGGTGCGCCCGATCACGACGTCCTCGCTCAGCCCCAGGTCGTGGTGCCAGGCCTGGGCCCGCTCCAGGAGCATCTGGGCCATGTCCTCGCACAACTCGTAGCGCGCCCGGTACTCGTCGCGGTCGATGCGCAGGCGCCCGCGCGGGTCGCGGTACAGCGCTTCGAACGACGGCGGAATGAAGGTCTGATCGTCGGGGCTGCCGGACATGGGTTGCCGATTGTCGGGCCGCAGGGCCCTTCATCTGCCACGCTGGCCCGTTCGTCGCACACCGGTGTGCACCAGCGACTGCTCGGACTAATCTCTTGGTGCCTGACCAAGGAGATCGACATGGCCCTGCCCGACGAACTGGAACGACTGGCCGAGCTGCACCAGCGCGGCGTGCTGTCCGATGACGAGTTCGCACGCGCGAAGGCGCGGGTGATGGGCGAGCCCGCTGCGGCACCCGCCGCACCGGTGACCGCCATCAATGGCTGGCGGCGCAGCCTGAGCGACCGCTGGATCGGCGGCGTGTGCGGCGGCCTGGGCCAGCTCACTGGCGTGGCATCGTGGTTCTGGCGGCTGGCCTTCGTGCTGGCGGTCATCTGCGCCGGTACCGGGCTGCTGGTCTACCTGCTGCTGTGGCTGCTGCTGCCCTCGGAGTCGCTGCCACCGGCCCGCCCGGCGCT
>JABWBN010000093.1 GCA_013360485.1 Burkholderiaceae bacterium
AGCGACCCATGCGCGCTGACGCCAGCCCTGCCATCGAGACGGCCGGCGCCGGCACCGGCAGCCCGGCCATCGCGCTGCGGGGCGTGGTCAAGCGCTTCGGCACGATTGCCGCGGTCGACGGCGTCGACCTCGACGTGAACCCGGGCGAGGTATTCGGCCTCATCGGCCACAACGGCGCCGGCAAGAGCACGCTGTTCAAGCTGATGCTGGGCCTGCTGGCCCCCACCGCGGGCGAACTTCGCATCGTGGGCGAGACGGTGACCGGGCCGCGCTTTCGGCAGGTGCGGCGGCTGATGGGCTACCTGCCCGAGAACGTGGTGCTGTGGGACAACCTCACCGGGCTGGAGACGCTGCGCTTCTTCGCCCGCCTGAAGGACGCACCCGAGGCCGACTGCGCGCCCATGCTGGCGCAGGTGGGTCTGGCCGAAGCCCAGGGGCGGCCGGTGCGCGAATACTCCAAGGGCATGCGCCAGCGCCTGGGTTTCGCGCAGGCGCTGCTCGGTCAGCCGCGGGTGCTGTTCCTCGACGAGCCCACCACCGGCCTCGATCCGCATGCCATACGCGCCTTCTGGGACACCCTGGCCCTGTTGCGCGAGCGTGGCGTGACCATGGTGATCAGCTCGCACATCCTGGCCGAGCTGCAGCACCGGGTCGACCGCCTGGCGGTGATGGTCAACGGTCGCATCGAGGCGCTGGGCACGGTGCAGCAGTTGCGCGAGCAGAAGAACCTGCCGCTGCAGGTGACGGTGACACTGCCAGCCGAAGACCTGGAAGCCGCCGCCGGTGCCCTGCGCCGCGTGCAGGTGGCATGGGCTGACCTGGACTGGCACGCCGAGCCGCACGGCCTGCTCGTGCGCTGCCCGCGCGCAGCCAAGGTGTCCGTGCTGCAGGCGATGGCGGCGCTGGGTGGGGTGCTCGACATCCAGGTCGTCGAGCCCACGCTCGAAGACCTCTTCTTCAGTCCGGCATCGCGCGAGGCCGATTCATGAACGATGCAGCGACCGCCACAATGCCGGGCTTGAGTGCGCACCCGTCGACGATGACCCGAGCGACCCGATTCAGCCCCCGCCAAGTGGCCACGCTGGCCGCCAAGGAACTGCGCGACCGCCTGCGCAACCGCTGGGTGCTGGCCGTGGCGCTGGTGTTCGCGGTGTTCTCGCTGCTCATCACCTACGCCGGTGGCGCGCAACAAGGCACGGTGGGGGTGCGCTCGCTCGAGTTCACCATCACCAGCCTGGTCAGCCTGGTGATCTACCTGGTGCCCCTGATCGCGCTGCTGCTGGGCTTCGATGCCGTGGTGGGCGAGCGCGAGCGCGGCTCGCTCGACCTGCTGCTGGCGCTGCCCATCACCCGCCTGGAGCTGCTGCTGGGCAAGTACCTCGGCCTGGCCGGTGCGCTGGCACTGGCCATGCTGGGCGGGCTGGCCGTGGTCGGCGTGGTGCTCGGGCGGCAGTTCGGCAGCGCCGGCTGGTTCCACTATGGCGGTTTTGTCTTCACCAGCGTGCTGCTGGGGCTGGCCTTCCTGAGCCTGGCGGTCATGCTGTCGGTGGTGGCACGCGACCGCACGCGGGCCTCCGGCCTGGCCATCGCGCTGTGGTTCCTGTTCGTGCTGGTGTTCGATCTCGGATTGCTGGGCCTGCTGGTGGCCAGCGGCGGGCGCTGGGGCGGCGATGTCTTCCCTTACCTGCTGCTGCTCAACCCGGCGGACATCTTCCGCATCCTCAACGTGTTCTCGCTCGACGACATGCGCCGCGTGTTCGGCCTGGCGGCCATCGTGCCGCCGGCCCTGGCCCAGCCCTGGCTCCTGGGCTCGGCCATGGCGGCCTGGATCGTCGCACCGCTGGCGCTGGCCAGCTGGAGATTCAAGCCATGACCCGCTACGCACCGCGCTGCGGCTGCCGCCGTCACTTCCTGCGCACCGGTACGCTGCTGGCCACCGGTGCTGCACTCGGCCCGCTGGCCTGGCTGGCCGGATGCAGTGAACGCAGCGGCGATGACAAGCCCCCACAACCGGTCGAGATCACATCCGCCACCGCCTGCGAACTCGACGGCATGTTGCTGGCCGACTACCCCGGTCCCAAGGCCCAGGTGCACTATGTGGGCACCGCTGCGCCGGTCTACTTCTGCGACACCGTCGAGCTGTTCGCCGCGCTGCTGCGGCCCGAGCAGGTGCGTGCCGTTGCCGCGGCCTATGTGCAGGACATGGGCCGCACCGACTGGGATCGGCCCCGGGGCCAGTGGATCGACGCCCGCCAGGCGGTATACGTGCGCGGCAGCAAGCGACTGGGCTCGATGGGCCCGACCCTGGCCAGCTTCGCGCAAGAGGCCGACGCCCAGGCCTTCATCGCCCAGTGGGGCGGGCAGATGCTGCGCTATGCCGAGATCAAGCCCGAGATGGTGGACCTGAGCGGCGGCGCCAACTTCGACACGCGGATGTGACCGCCCGTCGGCTGGTCCGGCGCCTGCATGCGGCCCGCAGCCCTTGCCCGGCGCCTCCACCGCGACGCGTCACGGCAGCTGCCGCTCGGCATCGGTGATGGGCTGGCCCTTGTCGAACACGATGCGCCAGACGCCCGGCGCCTCCTGGCGCCACACCGAGTTGAAGCGCGAGACCCGCTTGCCAGCCGGGTCCCGTACCGGCCCGCTGGAATGCGCCAGCGTGCCGTCGGCCAGCACATCCACCTGGTCGGGCTCCCACGAGAACGGCGCCTGCGCGCCCTCGTAGTAGGCCTTCCAGACGGCCAGCACCGCCTCCTTGCCGCGCAGGGCCTGGCGGCCATGGTAGAAGACCGTCTGCTCCGACAGGTGGCGGGCGAAATCCTCCAGCTTGCGTTCGGCCATCGATCGCGCGAAGGCGCGCTCGG
Organism: Burkholderiaceae bacterium; assembly: GCA_013360485.1. Classification (GTDB taxonomy): domain Bacteria; phylum Pseudomonadota; class Gammaproteobacteria; order Burkholderiales; family Burkholderiaceae_C; genus Pseudaquabacterium. Next base: position 2,865 of record JABWBN010000093.1, read on the forward strand.
TCTGCTCCACCTGCTGGCGCAGCGCATCGAGATCCGGCGCTGCGTGGCCCGCACCGGCCAGGCACGCCGCCGCGACGAGAGTGGTGGCGGCCTTCATCCGCGGCTCCCGTTGCCGGCCGCGGCACGGCCCGATTCGCCTTGCATGGCTGCCCGCGCCAGCAGTACCAGCGCCAGTGCGCCGCCGACGGGAAACAACACCACCGCCGCGGCCAGCGGAGCGGCCACGCGCCGTCCCATCGCGCGCACCGCCGCCACCAGCCACACCCAGTGCAACGGTACGGCCACGGCAATGACCAGCCCGCTGGCGATGATGCGCGGCAGAGACTCGACCGTGGTGTGCACCATCGGCGGCATGAACATGGCGATGCCGGCGCAGGCGAAAGCCAGAGCGATCGCCGAGTCGGCCAGCGAGTGGCGCACCGCGGTGATGGCGTCCCGGGGTGCTGTGGCGGTGGATTCGGGGGTGGCGATATGGACCATGGCACGGGCTCCGATCAGGTGCCGGTGATTGTTGCGCCGACATGCCGGCCGGGGCCAGTCCCGTGCGACGGACTGCGCATCACCGTGGATCAATGGTCGGGGCTGCGCGCCGGCGCAGATCCCTGACCTGAAATCCACGCGCTCATGGCCTTCGCATCCTTGCACTGACCAGGAGGGCACTGCGGTCTCGGTTGACCGTGAACTCCAGATACTCATCCCCACGCACGAAGGCTCCGGCCTCGCCTTCGGCAGCCAATGGCGGGCCTGAAGTTGGTTGCCAGCCCATCTTTGCGAGGGTGCCGGCGAGCATCGCCTGGTTGATGCCCACTGCCTTGCAGGTCACGCCCAAATTCAAGTTCCCCATCATCGTGCAGCCCTCTGGCGATACCCGACCGCCACCTGCCGCCACAACCTTCTCGATCAGTTCCTGCAGCTTCAGCGGCACCCTTCCCGCCGGCCGTGTCGGCTCGTGGTTTCGGACGAGGTTCAAGACCGCGCTGCCCACGATCAACGCCGCACCGATTACGAAGTACATGCGACGTGCGGGGCGATCCAGGAAGCCGCCGCTCACTTTGGCGGTTCCACAATGTCCATGTCCATGCCCTTATAACCCTGGCAACATCTTCAACCTGCGTTCTAGTTGCCATGTCCGTGCCATCGCCATTCTCAGTCGGCCATGCATTTTCCGGCGAAGCTGCCAGCGATGATTGTGCCAGTCGCTTTCGACACGAAGTGACGAGCGACCTCGCAACAAGGGACCAACTCCGCACAGTGCACCACGTTCAACGACCGCCCCCACCATTGCAGGCGCCGGGAGTCGGTCTACTTGGGGCACTACTGCGCATCACAATGGACCAATGGTCACCGCCGCGCGCCGTCGCTGGATCGCCCACCTCGACATGGATGCGTTCTACGCGTCGTGCGAGTTGCAGCGCTATCCGCAGTTGCACGGCCTGCCGGTGGTCATCGGCGGTGGCCGGCGGCACCAGCCGCGCGCGGGTGACGACGGGCAGTTGCAGTTCTCGCGCCTGCAGGGCTACACCGGCCGGGGCGTGATCACCACGGCCACCTACCCGGCGCGGGCGCTGGGCGTGAACTCGGGCATGGGGTTGATGAAGGCGGCGCTGCGCGCGCCGCAGGCCGTGCTGCTGCCGGTGGACTTCGACCTGTACCGGACGTATTCGCGGCGGTTCAAGGCCGCGGTGGCCGAGATTGCGCCGGTGATCGAGGACCGCGGCATCGACGAGATCTACATCGACTTGACCGACCTGCCCGGAGCGCAGGACACCCTGGGCCACGATCCCCACGGCGGTGTGCGGGCGCTGGCACAGGAGATCAAGAACAACGTGCGCCAGGCCACGGGCCTGAGTTGCTCGATCGGCGTGACGCCCAACAAGCTGCTGTCGAAGATCGCCTCGGAGCTCGACAAGCCCGACGGCCTGACCCTGCTCGCACCCGGCGATCTGGCCGACCGCATCTGGCCGTTGCCGGTAGGTCGCATCAACGGCATCGGTCCGAAGTCGGCCGCCCGGCTGCAGGCACTGGGCATCCACACCATTGCGGAGCTGGCGGGCGTGGCACGCGAGACGCTCGTGCAGCGGTTCGGCCGCAGCTACGGCGCATGGTTGCACGATGCAGCCCACGGCATCGACGATCGCCCGCTCGTCACCCACAGCGAGCCGGTGTCGGTCAGCCGCGAGACGACGTTCGAGCGCGATCTGCATGCGCGCCGCGATCGCACCGAGCTGTCGTCGGTGTTCACGCAACTGGCCCGGCAAGTGGCGCTCGACCTGCAGCGCAAAGGCTACGAGGGCCGGACGGTGGGCATCAAGCTGCGCTTCGACGACTTCAAGACCGTGACCCGCGATCTCACCCTGGAACACCCCACCGCCGACGCGGACGCGGTGCGGCATGCCGCGGGCTTGTGCCTCAAGCGCGTCGACCTGACCCGCCGCATCCGACTGCTCGGCGTGCGGGTGGGCAACCTGCGGCGCGCTGCCTGATTGCCTGATTGCCTGATTGCCTGTCGCCTGTCGCCGCTCGCTTACTGGCCCTTGCCGGCTTCGCTGTCCAGCGCCTGCTGCACGGCGCGGTAGAACGCCTGGCGCTCCTCGCTGGTGGGTTTGTGGCTGGCGCCGCCGGCCCAGTTCGCGTTGGAGGCGATCACGAGCTTGCGCTTGGGGTCGATGAAGATCCCCTGCCCGAAGATGCCGCGCGCCGAGAACGAACCATCGGCGAACGTCCACCATTGGTAGCCGTAGCCGCGCCCGGGCTGGCCGATGCCCACGCGCTCGGTCGTGGCCTCGGCCAGCCAGCCCTCGGGCACGATGCTCGCGCCGTTGACGCGCGCCCCGTCCAGGATGAACAGCCCGAACCGCGCGTAGTCTCGGGTCGCGGCCTGGATGCAGCAGCCGCTGATCTCGCGGCCCGTGCGCGAGAGGATCCAGGTCGCCGGCTGCTCCATGCCGGCGGGCCGCCAGATCTTCTCCGACAGGTAGTCGGACAGCGGCCTGCCCACGGCCTGCGCCACGAGGATACCCACGAGATTGGTCTCGCCCGTGCTGTACAACCAGCGCGTCCCGGCAGGCACTTCGCGCGGCAGCTTGCGCAGGTAGCTGACCAGCGCCTCCACGCCCTCCTCGGGCTGGTGGTTGTTGAACCGCGCGACATCCGAGTTGGGGTCGCCGTAGTCCTCGTTCCACCGAATGCCCGAGGTCATGGTGAGCAACTGGCGCAGGCTCACGTCGTCATAGGCCGAGCCCTTCATCTGCGGGATGTAGACGCTCACCTTGTCGTCCATGCTCTTGATGTGGCCGTCGGCAATGGCGGCGCCCACGAGCGTGGACGTGATCGACTTGGCCACCGAGAAACTGGTCCAGCGCCCGCCCGCGTCGAAGTCGAGTCCATACCGCTCCAGGCGCACCTTGCCGTCGTGCACGACGATGAGCGCGGCATTGCGCTGGCTGGCCATGAAGGCGTCGACATCGACAGACAGCGTCGGCAGCGGCGGCCCCGGCGGCAACGGCCGCTGCGTTCCACCGGCCGGTATGGCGCGCGCCTTGGCCAGCACCGGCAGCCGGTCCAGTGCGCGAAACGCGGCATCGCGCTGCGACTGGTTCCAGAACAACACATCGCGGTTGGTGGGTATCGCCTTGAGCAGGCCGCGGGTCTCCTTGTCGAGGCTGAACCAGGCGGCAGCGCCCGCCACGACGACCACCGCCAGCGCGGCGAACAGGATCTTGCGCAGTCTCATCGTCCCTCCGGGCACGGCCCTGGCCGTGGTTGTCGATTGATCGGCGGTCGCCCATCGCTGTGCAGCGTCTCAGCGAGCGGCGAGCGTGCAAGTCGGATGCACCGTCGGGCTGGCTAACAGGGTGATGGGAGCCACGAGTTTACGGTTTGGGTTTGGAGCGGCCGGCGCCTTGAAGCCCGGTGCCTGCGACTTGCGGGCACGGCCGACGTCCCAAGGCTCAGTGATGGCGAAACACCCCGATCCGTGCAGTCGGCACGAAAGCGCTGCGCCTGTCGCGGTTGGTGGGATCGGGTGGATTCACGCTGCGCTCCTGGTAAGCGAGCAACGGGTCTGGATGATGCACCAGCGGGTGTTGTCTTCGCCCGAAGATGCACTCCTTGGCGCAACTGCCCGCACAAGATGGCATGCATCACCCGAATCACTCGACCGCGAAGCTGGCGAGCCGCCGGGCCAGAAACGTCGACGCCGGTTGCATGGGCAGGCGCAGCTCGTTGGCCACCCAGCCCGCGGCGGCCAGCGCCGCCTTGACCGGTGCAGGGTTGGGCTCGGCAAACAGCATCTCGATCATCGGAATCAGTTCGTTCCAGATGGCGCGCGCTTGGACCAGGTGACCGTCGGCCATGACTCGCATCAGCAGAACGAAGTGCGAGGTGCGCAGATGGGCGCTGGCACAGATCGCGCCGCTGGCACCCAGTGCCAGGTGCGAAAAGAGCTGCAAGTCCTCGCCAGCCAGTACCGACAGTCGTCCATCGGATAACGTCGCCAGGGTCTTGCCCAGATCGCCACCGCAATCCTTGACTGCCGCGATCCTCGGATGGGCGGCGAGCGCCAGAAGCGTGCACCGGTCTATCGTGACACCTGTGCGGTAGGGTATGTCGTAGACGACCAGCGGCAACTCGCTGTTGTCGGCCAGCATCTCGAACCAGGCGCGCACGCCATCTTGCCCCGGCCTGACGTATTGCGGCGCCGAGACCAGCAGGCCTCGCAGCGTCGGCACCGCCGAGCGGGCGATGCTCGACGCCTCGCGCACCTTCGCGCGTGCATGACCCAGGTTCTCGCCTGCGATGCCCAGCATCAGCGGCAACTCGCCAGCAGATGCGGCCACAGTGGACAGGCAGTTCCACGCCTCGCCTTCATCGAGCGCGGCGGCCTCGCCCGTGGAGCCGCACACGACGAATCCAGCAACGCCGCAGGCCGCCAGGTGCCGCACGAGCGCCGCGAGGCGGTCGAGGTCGACCTGGCCGTTGCGAAACGGTGTGACGATGGGGACCCAGAGGCCACCGAAGTTGAAGGGGGTCGCGCGCATGCAGGGTCCTTTCGACGGGTTGACCGAGGATTCAACCGTCGCAGGGCAAACGCAGGGAAGCGGCGAAAGACGACTCTCCGGCCCCGTCGTTCATCCGACGACGGAACCGCAGCTCCGGTCAGATGAGCTCGGGTTCTTTCGCTTTGCAGACCACGCCCGCACCCCTGGCCTCGTTGGCCATCCGGTGGGCAGTGGTGCAGCTTCGCATGTGGCTCAGTCTAGCAGCAACCCGTGCCCTTCGTCGACCAGCGCCCCGCGCGCGACGGGCCGCTCCCAAGCGCGAGTCCCGCAGCCTGCAGGGCGCAGGCTACTCGAGTGTGCGCGCGTCACCGGCAGGGGTGCTCGGCACTTCGGTAAGCGGCAGGCGTCCGAGACGGCGCAGCGATGGACTGGTCTCCAGGTCGACTGGCATCACGAGCTTCGGATTCGGGTTCGGATCGACGGGCGCGCTGAGCAGCCCCGGCGCTCGCGCGGCGCGGGTGTCGCGCAACCGCGCATAGCACTCGAGCAGATCCGGGTCGCTCACCGTCGGTGACTCGAGCGCGTCCGGAGAGGCCGTCGATGCCGCGGGGACCACAGGGGCGACACGGCCTGCCAAGGGCACAGACCTTCGGCGCGCCTGTTCGAACTCCTGCCACAGCTCGATCCAGTCCACCGTCGGAAATGGCGCGTCGAGCATTGCGCTCACGATGACCTTCGGGCGCAGCAGGTGCTCGGGCGCGGTGGTCGCACCGTCGAGAGCCCGGTAGACCAACTCGCTGCACACCATCTGCGACGGATCGTCCTCAACCAGATGATCGATGAGCACACGGATGATCCAGCGCACACCGGCATGGGTCGGAATGCGATCACGCAGCGCCGCGAATACCGCCATCTGCAGCAGCCCGTCGAGCGCGTATGGCACCTCCAGCAGCGTCTGCGCCGAGACGACAGCGGCCGTGCGGTCAGCGGGTCGTGTGGGCGTGCCGTCGTGCCGGGTCGGTCTGAAGGCGTCGACGAAGTCGTAGTACGCGCCTTGCCCCAAGCGCGCCGCGACCGACACCCGGCGCGAGCGCGGCGACGCGGCCTCGACCAACATGCCGTCGTCGACAACGATGGCCGCATGGCTGTAGGTGCTGTCGCCGAACCAGGCAATCAGGTCGGAGACCGCACCGATGCCTTTCATCAGCAACACGTCGCCAGGTCGCAGGGCGTCAGGATCGAAGGTCGGGTGCATCACGTGGCAAGAGGTGGTGGTTCAACCGGCTGCATTGAGCAGCCCGGGCTCGTGCATGCGCACGCAGTTGCGACCATCGCGCTTGGCTCGGTAGACCTCGCTGTCTGCGGCGTGCAGCAGCGCCTCGACCGAACCACTGACATCGCGGCTGGAGGCCACGCCGATGGATACCGTCAGATCGACGCGCCGCGTATCGACCTCGCGGCACTGGCGCTGCACACGCAAGCGGATGCGTTCGGCCATCCGGGCGGCCTGCTCCGGCTGCGTGGCCGGCAACAGTACGACGAACTCCTCTCCACCATAGCGCGCGAGCAAGTCACTGCTGCGCAACTCGGCCCGCACAGCATCGGCAAACGCCTTGAGCACGGCATCACCATAGGCGTGGCCCCAGTTGTCGTTGATCGGCTTGAAGCGATCCACGTCGAGGAACAGCACACCCAGGGGTTGACCAGTCGCGGCGGCGTGCTGCAGCTGCTGCGTGGCGGCACGCGCCAGGGCAGCGCGGTTGGCCAAGCCGGTGAGTGGGTCGCGATCCACACGACCCTCCAGCGAGCGGTGCGCATCGGCCACCGAACGCGCCGATGCCGCCAGCACCAGGTTGAGCACCAGTGCCGCGAACAGCACGGCGAATGGGTACACCAGTTCCGTCCAGTCAGCAATCGGGATCCAGCCGGCGAAACCGGCGGCGCGCAACTGCGTGGCCAGGATCGTCGGCACCCAGGCCAGCAGCAGGAAGCGCGCGTTGCGCTTGCCTTGCCAGGCCAGGCGCATCGTAGCCAACACGAGCACCGCCTGGCCGATCATCAGGGCGGTATTCGAGATGTTGGCGATCCACGAGGGCAGTGCCGGCGAGACGGCGGTGACAACGAACATCACCAGCACCGCCGCCGCACAGCCGTGGATGGCCGCGGCGCTGCGGGGCATCTTCTGACGCAGGCCGAGAAACCACACGAAGAACGGGAATGCCAGTACCACGCCCACCTGCGCCGACAGGTAGGCAACGCGCAGTGAGTGCGGCAGCAGCACCGCGCCGCCCGGGATGGCCTCGATCTCGCCACTCATGCCCAACAGGTAGCCGGTCATGGCGATCGCCCAACCGGCGAACAACAGCAGCGGCCAGGCGCGCAGTGCCACGCTGTTGGTGATGGCCGTGGCGGCGATGACGAGGAGGCCGCCGTGGACCAGCGTGGACAGCCGCACGCGCATGCGGTCCTCGCGTGCGTAGTCGTCCGCAGCGACGAGTTGGGCTCGGATCGGGACCGAACGCAACCCATCCAGATGCAGCAGCAATGGCGCACGCTGGGCCGCCGCCGACAGGTCGAACACCAGTCGGTGCCGAGAACCGGGTTGACGCAGTTGTGGATCGAAGCGCATCGCGCGCACCGGCACCGCAGTATCAGCTGCGACCAAAGTGACGGTGCCACCGTAGGTATCGGCCAGCACCAGCACACGCGCACGGTCGCCAGGGTCGTCGATGGTGATGCGCCACCAACCGTTGCCACCGCTGCCTCCGAGAGTGACCACGGGGGTACCGCGGGCCTCACGCGCAACCCACACCGGGGCATCGGCGGCGACCGACGCCAGCCGCTCGATGCGCAGCCCTGGCGGGTCGCCACCGGCCGCGGCGGCAAGCGGGGCGAACAACGCGAGCAGCCAGGCGCCGATCGTCAGCATCCAGACCCGGACTGCCAGCCCGCCGCGCAAACGCCCGCTCGTCTCAGTCCGAAGGTTGCCAGTCCTGCCCACAAGCCCAACCCAGTTGTCAAGTTCGCGCCAGTCGATCGCGCAGTGTGCCCCGGTCGGTCGACGCCCGGCTTACGGGCTGTGCCGCGTCGGCAGCCGCCACAACCATGTGCCCACGACGAGGCAGAACGCCGTCGGCACCCATGCCACTGGCAAGGGCAGGGTGAACGCGGCCCAGGTGCAGCCGATCACCATGGTGACAGCCGAGAGCTGCTTGGCGCGCAGCGGCACGGCGCGGTTGGCTCGCCAGTCGGCGATGATGGGGCCGAAGCGCGGATGGGTGAGCAGCCAGCGCTCGCAGCGCGTGCTGCTGCGGGCGAAACAGTAGCCCGCCAGCAGCACGAACGGGGTGGTCGGCAGCAGGGGCAGAAAAATGCCGACGATGCCGGTGACCAGGCTCACCGCGCCGGCTGCCAGCCACAACAACCGCTGCCAGAGGGGTCGTTCAACCAGGGCCAGGGGTGCGATCGACATCCCGGCATGCTAACGGGTCGCGGCCCGGCCCCGTCATGCCGCGGCTTCGATCGCGCGCGGACCCACCTGGAACACCTGCACCGTTTCGAGCAACGAGCGCGACTGGCGCTCGAGCGATTGCGCGGCGGCGGCGGCCTCCTCGACCAACGCCGCGTTGCTCTGGGTCATCTGGTCCATCTGACCCATGGCCTGGTTGATCTGCTCGATGCCCGATGACTGCTCGCTGCTCGCGGTGTTGAGTTCGGTCATGATGTCGGCCACGCGGCGCACCCGCACGACGATTTCACCCATCGCCCCGCCGGCCTGTTCGACCAGTTTGCAGCCCTGGTCCACGCTGCCCACCGAATCTTCGATCAGCTTCTTGATCTCCCGGGCGGCACTGGCCGAGCGGCTGGCCAGGTTGCGCACTTCGGTGGCCACCACCGCGAAGCCGCGCCCTTGCTCGCCGGCGCGGGCCGCCTCGACCGCGGCATTGAGCGCCAGGATGTTGGTCTGGAAGGCGATGCTGTCGATGACGCCGATGATGTCGGCGATGCGGCGCGATGAGTGGTTGATGGCCTCCATCGTCTGCACCACCTGGGTCACGACCGCTCCGCCCCGTGTGGCCGCCTCGGCGGCTTCCGCTGCCACGCCGTTGGCATGTCGGGTGCTATCGAGGTTGTGCTTGACCGTCGAGGTGAGCTGCTCCACCGAAGCCGCGATCTCCTGCAGGGAACTGGCCTGCTCTTCCGTGCGCTGGGACAGGTCGAGGTTGCCCATGGCGATCTGGCTGGTGGCGGTGGAGATGGTTTCGGTGCCGCTGCGCACATCGCCCACGATGCGCGTGAGGCTGCCGTTCATCGTCGCCAACGCCTGCAGCAGTTGGGCCAGTTCGTCGCGGCCCTGGACTGCCACCTGGCTGGTGAGGTCGCCGCTGGCCACGCGCTGGGCCACCGCCAGCGCGGCTTGAACCGGTCGCGTGATCGAGCGGCCGATCCACCAGGCTGCCGCTGCGCCCAGGGCCAGCGCAACCGCCGCGAGCACGCCGATCGCCATGAGCGCCATGTCGATGGTCGAGGCGACTTCCTTGGATCGCCCCTCCACGATGCCCTTCTGCAACGCCGCCAGTTCGAGAACGGGCTCCTGCAGGGCATCGATGGCCGGCAGCGTCCGCGTGTTCATGAGCTTCACCGCCTCATCACGCTGTCCGGCCCCCACCAGGCGCCGGACCTCGGTGAACGAAGCCACGTAGACCTGGCGCCGCTCGACGATGCGCGCCAGCAGCTCCTTGCCTTCGGGCCGCGTCACCCGGGCCCGCAGCAGTGCCAGCGCTTCGTCGATGGCCTTCTTGTTGAAGGCGATGGCGGCATCGATGCGCCCCAATTGGCGCTCGTCCTGGGTGATGAGCAGCTCCATCGTGCGCCGCGCATTGGCACGCGCCATCGTGTTCACCGTCGTGGCCGCCTCCGACTTCGACCACTCCAGCTCGGTGGTCTGGCGGTACAGATCGCCAACGGTGCGCAACTGCAGCGCCGCGACGGCGCAGATGCCGGCGAGCAGCACCAGCAGCAAGCCAAAACCCAGGCCCAGGCGTGGGCCGATGTTCAATTGAATCTTCATGGTGCCTTCCCTGAATTGGGCAGAACTGCAATGGAACTGCGTTGACTTCTGCCGCGGCTATCGACCCCAGGGGTGACACACCTGAGCGTTGCCCGCGGTTCACACTTGCGCTGGATCAGATTCGTCAAGAGCGCCCGACGGCGCAGCGTGACACGCATCACGCCGCGGCTTGGCCTACAGTGCGACCCGATGGGCCCGGCATCGCGCGACCTGAGACTGCCTTCGATCGACGGCATGCGCGCCTTCGAGGCCGCGGCGCGCCTGGGCACCTTCGAACGCGCTGCCGACGAGCTGGCCATCACCGCCAGCGCGGCGAGCAAGCGGGTGGGGACGCTGGAAGAGTTGCTGGGCACCGGCCTGTTGGTGCGCACGGGCAAGACCCTGGCCCTCACGGCTGCCGGCAAGGAGTACCTGGCGCAGGTGCGCACCGCGCTCGGCCTGCTGGCGGCCATGCCCCT
>JABWBN010000368.1 GCA_013360485.1 Burkholderiaceae bacterium
CGCCTGCTCGCGTCCGGCCAGCCCCACGGCGGCCAGCGCCGCGTGCACGCGCGCCTTGCGGGCGGACGCGGCGATGGCGGGCTGGTGCTTGAAGTCGAGGCCGAAGCTGGCGTTGTCGAACACGTTCAGCCATGGCAGCAGGCTGGCCTGCTGGAACACCAGCGCACTGCGCGGATGCGGGCTACTGAGGGCTTGGCCAAGAAAGCGCACGTCACCGCTGCTTGCCGCCTCCAGCCCGGCGAGCACGCGCAGCAGGGTCGATTTGCCGCAGCCACTGCCGCCAAGCAGGCAGACGATCTCGCGCCGGCCGATGCCGAGCGAGACGTCCGCGAAGGTCGGGGCGGATTTCGCGTAGGCGAAACACAGGCCCTCGGCGTCGAGCACCCGTTCCCGCGCGGCGTTGATCGCCAAGGTGGTCGCCAGCGGCTGCGGCGCGTTCATGCTGCGCAGGCTCCGGCCTGCCTGGCGAGTTCGCCCTGCAACTGCGTCAGGCTGGGGGTGATGACCGGGATGAAGGCGCCTTCCACCCAGCGCCGCGCGAAGTCGCGATGCTGGTCGCGCAGGTAAGCCCGCCCACCACTGGCGTCGAGCTCCAGGCCCAACGCGGTCTGGGCGATCTCGGCGAGGCGGATGCGAATTCGGAACAGCGCCGCCGGCTCGCTCACGAAGCGGCCGCTCGCCAGACCCTCGCGCACGGCGCCCACGAGTCGCTCCAGTTCGGCCGACACTTCGCCGACGCGCGGCAGCAGGATGGCGTGCGCGCCCTTGCCCTGCTCGGCAGCGGTGCGTAGCGCGATGCGTGCGAGGCCGATCGACATGCCCAGTTGCAGCGACAGGAAGGCCGGACGCACGCCGGGGCAGAAGCTGCGCGCGTCTTCGTGCAGCACATGCTCCGGCCCGATATCGGCGGCGCGAATGTCGATGGCCGCGGTGTTGCTGCCACGCAGCGCGACCAGATCGAGGTCTGCGCTGCGCGTCACGCCGGACTCGCTGTCGGTGATGGCGACCACCATCGGTGCCGCCCCGTCGCTGCGCGCGACTGCGGCGGCGACGATGAAGCCGGCCTTGCGCAGGTTCGTCACCCAGGGCAGCCGGCCGTCGAGTTGCCAGCGCTCCCCCTTGGCCGTGGCGTTCAACTGCAGCGACTCGATGCCGGAGAGGAACTTCATCGCGTTCGACAACCCGGTGGCGCCGGCGAACTCGCCCGCGAGCAGCGCCGGCAGCCAGCGCTCGCGCAGCGCCGCGTTGGGCGACTGCAGCAGGTACTCGATGAAGGTGCGCTGCCCCCAGCACACGAAGGCGGCGGTCAGCGAGCGCTCGGCGATGGCGGCGATTGCCTCGACGCCGTCGAAGGTGTCGCCGCCGTCCCCGCCCAGCGCCTGCGGCACGCCGATGCGAAACAGCCCGCGCCGGCCCAGCTCCGGAACGAGCTGGTCGGCGTCGGCGTTGCCAAGGTTGTAGGCCTCGGCGTTGATAGAGAACCAGCTCAGGTCTGCGTCGACCGCATCAATGCGCGCATTCATGGTTGCAGCACTCCGGGGCGGAAGTCCTGCAACTGCGGGTTGATCTCGCTTGCGGCGAGGTTGTTGGCGAAGTTGCACAGCGTCGCCAGGCTGATGCCGAGCACCACTTCCAGCGCCTGCGCCTGGGTGAAGCCGGCGTCGAGGAAGGCCTTCAGCTCGCCATTGCCGACGTTGCCGCGGCTGACGATCACCGCGCGGGTAAAGGCGACGAGGGCGTCGTAGCGCGCAATGCCGGTGATGCCGCGCTGCTGCAGGGCGACCACCGTGGCGCGGTCGAAGCCGGCCTTCTTGAGCGCGATCGCCGAGTGGCCGCTGACGCAGAACTCGCAGCCATGCACGCTGGCGGCGGTGATCTGCACCACCTCGCGCTCGGCCAGGGTCAGGCTGGCGCGGCCATTGATCTCGCCGACGGTGAAGTAGGTCTCCACCGCGGTGGGCGCGTTGGCCAGCACGCCGATCAGGTTGGGCACGAAGCCGTTGTTGCCGAGCGCTCGTTCGATGAAGGGGCGGCTGGCTTCCGGGGCGGTTTCGAGGTTTTGCAGGGGCAGACGGGACATGGGGTTCGATCCGGATCGGGAAACGGACGCAATTGTGCTGAGCCTGCGCGACGGACCGAACCAAGAAGATCTGCTTTGCTTATCAGCGGCGAGCGCATATCCATATTGACTCTGGCGCGGTGCCGGCCACCTCCGGGATGGTCCGCAGGCGGTGGCCGGTCGCCCCAGGGGCTTGGTCAATCGCCGCCGTGTCGTTACAGCCCGAACAGCCGCGCCGCGTTGCCGTACAGCGCCTTGTCCAGCGCCGACTCGCGCAGGCCCAGCTCGAGGAAGTCGCCCGGATCGGACGGAAGGGGTAGGACGAGCCGAACAGGAACTGATCCGCCATGAAGCCGTTCGCCGCCTCCACATACGTCTTGCTGCCGGCGACGAAGAGGTACATGTCGGGCACGAGGTGGATGTTCTCGTAGCGGAAGGCGAGGCCGATCGCCTGTGCCACGTTCGGCCACCAGCCGTGGTAGCTCACGATCGGCAGTTGCGGAAACGCCCGCGCCACGTTGGCCAGCGGCGCCGGGTCGTTGAAGCGCGGGTCGGGCGTGGTCGGGCCGGTCATCAGGAACACCGGCACGCCGAGCTGCGCGCACACCTCGTAGATCGGAAAGTACGCCGGGTCATCGACGTGGTGGGCGGGGCTGCCGAAGCCCGGTTCGATGTCGATGCCCGCCAGCCCGAGGTCGCGGATCGCGCGCTCGGCCTCCTCCACTGCGGCACGCCCCTGGATCACCGGATCGACGCCGGCGATGCCGAGCAGCTCGTCATGGCCGTGCGTGATGCGGTGGATCAGTTCGCTCGGCAGGTGCTGCGACGGCGTGTGGCGACCGACCACGACGGCCTTGCTCAGCCCCGCGTCGCGCACTTCGGCGAGGAAACCCTCCTGTGTGTGGGAACGCGTGAAGTGCTCGTCGCTGCCGCGTGTGCCCACGCGCCGGTTGAGCCAGCGCGCGGTATCGTATTCGGGTGTGCCCGGCGTGGCCCCGAAGAAGTCGTGCAGGAAAGCCGGCCGGCAGCGCATGTCGATGACTTTCATGCCGCCGCCTTCACCGCTGCCGGGGTCCTGACCGTGCTCTGGTCGAACGGGCCGCCGGTGATCACCTGATCCTGGATCGTCACCGGCGCCTTGCCTGGCAGCAGCGGGAACACCAGCTCGGCGAAGCGCCAGGCTTCCTCGAGATGCGGATAGCCGGAGAGCACGAAGCTGTCGACGCCCAGATCGGCATATTCCCTGAGGCGCGTCGCCACGGTGTGCGGATCGCCCACCAGCGCCGTGCCCGCACCGCCGCGCACCAGGCCCACGCCCGCCCACAGGTTGGGGCTGACCTCGAGCTTGTCGCGCCGGCCGCCGTGCAGCGCAGCCATGCGGCGCTGGCCTTCGGAATCCATCGTCGCGAAGCGCGCCTGCACCTTGGCGATGGTGTCATCGTCGAGGCGGCTGATGAGCTTGTCGGCCTCGGCCCAGGCTTCCTCGTTGGTCTCGCGCACGATCACGTGCAGGCGGACGCCGAAGCGGACCTTGCGCCCGCGCCTCGCCGCACGCGCACGCACGTCGGCGATCTTCTCGGCCACCGCCGCGGGCGGCTCGCCCCAGGTCAGGTAGGCGTCGACATGCTCGGCCGCGAGGTCGTGGGCGGCGTTCGACGAGCCGCCGAAATACAGCGGCGGATAGGGTTTCTGCAGCGCGGGAAAGAGCAGTTGCGCGCCCTTCACCTTGTGATGTCCGCCCTCGTAATCGACCGTCTCGCCCTGCAGCAGTCGGCGCCAGATGGTGAGGAACTCGCTCGCCTCGTCGTAGCGCGCGTCGTGGTCGAGGAAGATGCCGTCGCCGGCCAGCTCCGCCGAGTCGCCGCCCGCCACCACGTTGAGCAGCAGCCGGCCCCGGGTGGCCTGGTCCAGTGTCGCCGCCATGCGCGCGGCGGCGGTCGGCTTGGTCAGCGCGGTGCGCAGCGCCACCAGCAGCTTGAGCTTGCGCGTCACCGGCGCCACGCTGCCCGCCACCACCCAGGGGTCGAGGCAGCCGCTGCCGGTGGGGATCAGGATGCCGTCGTAGCCCAGGTTGTCGGCGGTCACCGCGATCTGCTGCATGTATTCGATGCTGACCGGGCGCCCGGAGCTGGACTTGCCGAGGTAGCGCGTGTCGCCGGCGGTGGGCAGGAACCAGAAGATGTCGAGACTCATGTCTTTCCCCGTCCTCAGGCCGGCTTCGCGGCAGCAGCCTTCGCCTCAAGCGCGCGCACCAGCGGCAGCACCTTCTCGCCGAAGTAGGCCACTTCCTCCTGGAAGTGCAGGAAGCCGCTCAGCACCAGATCCACGCCGACCGCCTTCAGCGCGACGATGCGCTCGGCGATCTGCTGCGGCGTGCCGATCAGGTTGGTCTTGAAGCCGTCGTTATACTGCACCAGATCCTGGAAGGTGGACTTGGCCCAGTTGCCTTCGCCTTCCGGGCTCGCCTTGCCGGCCTGCTTCACCGCGTCGCCGAAGGCATTGACCGCCTCCGGGTCGGCCTTGTCGATGATCTCCTGCAGCACCGCCTGCGCCTCTTCCTCTGTGTCGCGGGCGATGATGAAGGCATTGACGCCGACCTTGACCCGGTGCCCGTTGGCGGCCGCCTTGGCGCGGATATCGTCGACCTGCGCCTTGATGCCTTCGACGGTGTTGCCGTTGGTGAAATACCAGTCGGACACCCGGGAAGCCATGTCGCGCGCGGCGCGCGAACTGCCGCCCTGGAAGATCTCCGGATGCGGCTGCTGCAGGGGCTTGGGCTTCAAGGTGTAGTCGTGGAAGCGGTAGAAGTCGCCCTTGTAGGTGAAGTTGTCCTGGGTCCAGATGCCCTTGAGCACCTCGATGAACTCCTGCGAGCGGCGATAGCGCTCGTCGTGTTCCAGCCAGGGCTCGCCGATGCCGTGGAACTCGCCGCGGAACCAGCCCGACACCACATTGACCGCCACGCGGCCGCCGGTGAGTTGGTCGATGGTGGCGATCTGCTTGGCCAGCACCGCCGGATGCCACGGCCCGGGCAGCACCGCGGCGATCACGCGCAGCTTTTCGGTCGCGGCCAAGAGCGCATGGCTGATCGCCACCGACTCGTGCTGGTATTCGGCGCCATAGCCGGCGGTGAAGCGGATCTGCGACAGGGCGTAGTCGAAACCTGCGTGCTCGGCGATCTGCGCCAGCTTGCGGTTGTAGTCGATGTCCCAGCTCGTGCGCTGCTCGATCTTGCTGACGACCAGCCCGCCACTGACGTTGGGCACCCAGTAGGCGAATTTGATGTTGTCGCGACTCATGTGCGTGTTTCCTTGTCTGTCGATCCGGGGGGTCAGGCGGCCGCGCGCGCGTTCTTGAGCACGCTCGAGACGACGGGCGCGCGGGGGCGCAGGAAGGGGCGCGCCCGCTCGGCCGCGAGGTCGATGCGCGCCTGCAGCGCCGGGCTGGTGATCTGATAGCCCTGGATTTCGGCCTCGCTGCCATACACGCCGATCGGCAGCGTATGGGCCTGGAAGAAGCTGAACAGCGGGCGAAGCTGGTGCTCGATGACCAGCGCGTGGCGGTCGCTGTCGATCAGCGCGTTGTGGTCGACGAAATCGAACAGGTGCTTGAACAGCCCGGTGAAGGAGGCGCGATACACCGGGCTCGCCACCACCAGGAAGTCCGCCGCTTCGATCGCGGCGATGTCGGCCTTGACCTCATCGGGCAACTGCGAGGGGTAGAGCGCGCCGGCCAGCTTGGGGCCGACGGTGCCGAGTTCGATCAGGCGCACGTCGATCGAAGCCTGCTCGCCCAGGGCGTCGATCAGGGCTTCGACGACGGTCAGGGTGCGGGAGGGACGTTGCAGGCCGCCGGAAACGGCCACGACTTTGATGGGCTTGCTCATGCTTTCACCTTTGTGGGTTGTGTGCGGCGTGCCAGGGTTGGCACTTGCATGAGCATTAGCACGGTGCGTGCCAGGAGCTTTGTGCTTGTAAAACAGTGGCTTGAGAATATGGCGTCGACGCTGCTGCTGGCGCCGCAGCAGAGGCCGGATCGAACTGCTGCTCACGCAGCAGCTGCGCCTCCAGCCCGGAATGGCGCGATATGCCGTGCATCGCGCCAAAAGGAGTGGTGTTCGGCGCGGTCGGGATTCATCACGCCAAAAACGCCGATCCCGCCACTATGAGCGCGGCGGGATCGGTATTTGCATGATTGCAGGGTGGAGGGGGTGGCGCCGATCCGTTCGGCGCGGGTCTTCAGCCCCGCTTGTTCAGCCTCAGCGCCAGCCGGTCGCCGCCGAACTGGATCACGGTCACCAGCGCCACCAGCAGCACGATCACGGTCAGCATCACGTCGGTGTCGAAGCGCTGATAGCCGTAGCGGTAGGCGAGGTCGCCCAGCCCGCCGGCGCCGATCGCCCCCGCCACCGCCGAGGCGTTGATCATGCTCACCAACGTGATCGTGAAGCCGGCGACGATGCCCGGCCGGGCCTCGGGCAGCAGCACGTGCCAGATGATGTGCCAGCGCTTGCAGCCCATCGCCTGCGCCGCTTCGATCAGGCCGCGGTCCACCTCGCGCAGGCTGACCTCGGCGATGCGGGCGAAGAAGGGGACCGCGGCCGCACTCAGCGGCACGATCGCGGCCCACACCCCGTAGCTGGTGCCGACGAGCAGGCGGGTGATCGGGATCATCGCCACCATCAGGATCAGGAACGGGATCGAGCGGACGACGTTCACCACGCTGCCGAGCACGCTGTTGGCCCAGCGCGCCGCGAAGATGCCGTCGCGCGCGGTGGCGACCAGGATCAGCGCCAGCGGGATGCCGAGCAGCAGCGTGATCAGCGACGACACGCCGATCATCACGAAGGTCTCCCAGGCGCCGGTGAGCAGCCGATCAATGAGCAAGGGCGACATAACCCAGTCCTCCCACCTTGTCGGCCAGGCCGCGTGCGCGGCGGATGATGTCCGCGGCCGGTTCGCTCGAATCCACGCTCACCAGCAGATGGCCCTGCGCGCGTCCCTGGATGCGGTCGATGCCGCCATGCACGAGCCGCGTGCCGGCGCCCAGCACGCTGGCGATCGACAACAGGTCGGGGTCGCGGCGGCTGACGCCGGTGAAGTGCAGGTCGAGCAGCAGCGCGCGCGCTTCGCCGCTGCGCTCGGGGTGGATGCGGCCGTTGAGGTCGTCGGGCAGGTCGTGATGCACGGTGCCGAGCAGGCTGCGCGTGACCTCGTGCTGCGGGTCGCCGAACACCTGCCACACCGGACCTTGCTCCACCACGCGGCCGCGCTCGAGCACCACCACGCGGTGGCAGATCTCGTGGATCACCTCCATCTCGTGGGTGATCAGCACGATGGTGAGGCCCAGGCGCTGGTTGATGTCGCGCAGCAGCGCGAGGATGGCCTGCGTGCTCTCCGGGTCGAGTGCCGACGTGGCCTCGTCGCACAGCAGGATCTCGGGCTGGTGCACCAGGGCGCGGGCGATGCCCACGCGCTGCTTCTGCCCGCCCGACAACTGCGCCGGATACCTGTCGCGCTTCTCGGTCAGGCCGACCAGCTCCAGCAGCTCGGCCACGCGGCGCTCGATGTCGGCCGCGCTCGCGCCCGCCACCTTCAGCGGCAGGGCCACGTTCTGCCACACCGTCTTCGCCGACATCAGGTTGAAGTGCTGGAAGATCATGCCGACACGCCGGCGCAGGCCGACGAGCTGGCTCTCGTCGAGCGTGGCGATGTCGCGCCCGTCGATCAGCACCTTGCCGCTGCTCGGGTCTTCCAGGCGGTTCAGGGTGCGGATCAGCGAGGACTTGCCGGCGCCGCTGCGGCCGATGATGCCGAAGATCTCGCCGCGCCGGATGTCGAGGTCGATGTCTTCCAGCTCGTAGGTCTTGCCGATCGCCTCCAGCCGGATGTGGGCGAGCGACTGCTCGATGCGGGTTGCAAGCCGGTCCATGGTGTCAGTGCTCCCAGGCCGCGGTGTAGAACTTGCCGGAGTGCTTGTCGAGCGCGGCGCGCACCGCCGGCGAGGTCTGGTAGATGCGCACGAACTTCTGCAGGCGCGGGTCATCCTTGCCTTCCGGACGGGTGACGAACTGCAGCGCATACACCTTCTGGTCCTGGCCGTCGAAGATCAGCGCCTTGGCCGGGTCGATCGTGCCGGCCAGCTTCAGGTAATGCGGCATGCCCTGCGCCAGGTCGAAGTCATCGAGCGCGCGCGCCAGTTGCACCGCTTCGAGTTCGATGATCCTGAGCTTCTTCGGGTTGTCGACGATGTCGGCCTGGGTGGTCTTGTAGCCGGTGCCCGGCTTGAGCCTGATCAGCCCGGCCTTCTCCAGCAGCTGCAGGCCGCGTGCGCCATTGACCGCGTCGCCGGCGATCGCCACCTTGGCGCCCACCGGGATGTCGGCCAGCGCGTTGTGCTTCTTCGAGTACAGGCCGACGTTGTTGATGATGCCGATCGCGGCCGGCACCAGGTTGAAGCCGCCCGCCTTGTTGGCGTTCTCGAGGAAGGGGATGTGCTGGAAGTAGTTGGCGTCGATGTCGCCCTTGGCGACCGTGAGGTTGGGCGTGTTCCAGTCGGCGAACTCGACCAGCTCGACCTTCACGCCCTGTGCGGCGGCTTCCTGCACCGCGACCTCTAGCGCCGGCACGAAGGCCGCGGTGGTGCCGAGCTTGAGCGGCTTGTCGGTGGCGGCCTGGGCGAGGCCGATCGTGGAGGTCGCAAGGGCGGCGACGGCGAAGGTCTTCAGCCACTTGGCGGCGCTGCGGGGGAATGCGTTGTTCTTGCTCATGGTGGGCTCCTGGATGGGGATCGGTAAAAGGACTGACTGCGTGCAGATCAACCTGAAGCCCATGGAGCAAGAGCGATGCCAGAAGAAAAGGTGCTTTAAAACAGGCGCTTGAGTTTTTGCAGAGGTGTGGCGGCTGTTCGGATTCCAGCGCGTTTGTGGTTGCAGTGCACCATCGGCAGCAGCAGGACGGGGGCGGGCCAGCGCGTGGTTTCACCCGATCCAGGTGACCCGCGGATTCGCGGATTGGCTACATGCCCGATCGAAGTCGCCGATGCGATGACCGTTTGGGAGCGGTCCGGGTAGACTCCCGACGATTCGGTGCGCCCGTGCGGCCATCGCCGCGCACCCGAACCACTCGCATTCCAGGACGCATGCATGAGCGCCAGCTTTCAACAACTCGCCAACTTCATCTGGTCCGTCGCCGATCTGCTGCGTGGCCCCTACCGCCCGCCGCAGTACGAGCGCGTGATGCTGCCGCTGACCGTGCTGCGCCGCTTCGACGCCGTACTGGCGCCCAGCAAGGACGCCGTGCTCAAGCGCCACGCCGAGCTGAGCGCGAAGAAGATCGCCAACATCGACGCGATACTCAACAACCTGGCCAAGGATGAGCACGGCAACCCGCTGGGCTTTCACAACCACAGCCAGCTCGATTTCCACAAGCTCAAGGGCGACCCGGACAACATCGGCCGCCATCTGGCCGACTACATCGCTGGCTTCTCCGAGAACATCCGCCGGATCTTCGAACGCTTCGAGTTCGACAAGGAGATCGATAAGCTCGAGGAATCCAATCGCCTCTATCAGGTCGTCGCCCGGTTCGCCGAGATCGACCTGCATCCGCGCAAGGTCGATAACATCACCATGGGTCTGGTGTTCGA